>JAAERP010000501.1 GCA_024230215.1 Fuerstiella sp.
CGGAACACCTTCGTCCCAGCGCGTCCACTTTCTGAGTGTTGTCGCATACTCTTCGCGAGTTCTTTGCGCGGGGTTGGCGGAACGGAGGTACTTGGTAACTGCGGATTCGAGAGTTGTCGGCATCATGAAACTCCGCGCCGCCGACATTTCGCGTCAGTGCATTCGTCCCATCAACCGGTGGTCGCTGCATTGGCTCCTTCCGACTGGTGAAAAGAAAGTGCCATCATCCTTGATTTTGACCGGTCATAGCTCCGGAATGCAGAGTCTATTCCGTGAAAACGTGACTTGTGGAGTCTGGCCTACGAAACACTGGACACGCCCACATGTGCGCGCAAGCTAGCCCGCGGCTGTTGTCTTTTCGACGGCGCGACTACTCGGGTTTGTCCTCAGGTTTCAGTTCCCGATTCGGCTGCCAGCATTGCGGAAACGGGAAATAATGTTCGCCACACCGACGAGTACCGGCCACCACGTCGGCCTTCTGCTTGCCATGGGCGACCAGGAAAAGGCGGTCGACGTCACGATCAGCGTACTACGACAGGATGAAGTCGAGGTCGTTGGCAAAGATCTCATCCTTCAGGTCGGTAGCGCAATCGTTTGAGGGATCGAAGAAGAACCAGTCGCTGCCGGCCGATCCCGTCAGCACATCCTTTTCGTCGTCGCCGGTGATCGTGCTGGCATTCAGATACGTTCTATGCAGCGGATCTGCTGGTCACTCGATGCACCTGGGTCAGTGCCATGGACTTGATGCGGGCGTTTGGTGTTCCGGTTATTCTTCATTAGCGAAACCCTGGACGGTGTTGCCATGTCTGCCTCAGGAGTTGTCGTCCTGAGTCACGAACGGTTTCGGCCACAGCAGCGCAAATCCATGGACGCGAGGTAGCGTTCCCATTTCGCCACAAGTGACTTCGAAGATCTCGGTACACCACGTTCCGACCCGGACAGGACCAGAACGCGAGCTGCCGCGTCCGCCCTATCTACGGCCGCGATGAGACGATTGTTGAACGTGCTGCGACTCCGCTCGCGGAATTTCTGTCGCATCTAGCTCGATCCGTGAAACGCGGTGTACGCATCAATATTCTTGTACACAGTATGGGCAACCGAGCCGTCCTTAATGCGCTCAACCGACTTCCGCAGTCGGCGAACGACGGTAGACCATTTCACCACGTAGTGTTCGCCGCACCAGATGTCGGCGCAGCCCGTTTTCGTACACAGGTTGCTGAGGTCAGGCAGAAGCCGACACATGGAAACGAGCTGTGACGACCTGAATCTGGTTCGTGTCCTGTGGTTGACCTGACCCGGGACTCGAACCTCACGCATGCCGGGGTCGTCGCACTGGAGCGAATCGGTGATCGCCAGTTCGTCCAGCAGTGGGCCAACGACAAGTCGGCGGCGGTGCGAATGGCGGTATTGCTCGTGCGGCGTCGCTGGTCCGATCCGCGCATCGCTCAGTTCATGGACGATGCTCAGTTGGAGATTGTTACCGAGACCTCGCGATCAATCAATCAATCAGTCAATGGGGTGCGCTCAAGGGTGCGCTCAAGGATTACGGTATTTCAGGCGACGAGCGACTTCCAGTATTGATTCCACTGTTTGCTGTACATATTTGCGCAGAGTCCGACCATTCGGTTGACACGTCTGACTCGCCACCTTGCTCCTGTTTGCTTGAG
>JAAERP010000502.1 GCA_024230215.1 Fuerstiella sp.
CGTTCAAACGCTCGAAAAATCAGCCTCGTTGAGTATTAGCCGCTGTGGCAAACGAAGATCGCTATAATCTTCGGCACTCCTCACGCCAGTTCCTCACGAGCATCACTGGCCGGAGAGACTTTCGGGACACCCACTAGCTACGACTGCACGTTCAGGCGCTGTTGGAACCATTGCGCTGTCTGCTTCAGGCCGTCTTCGATGTTAACGAGTGCCCCCCGTAACTCAATCAGGCGATCTGCGTCCAGCAGGGAACGTTCGATGTCGCCAGCTCGTTTGTCGTGTGGCTTCACTTCGACGGTCCTGCCCGTTTCCCGTTGTAGAATCTCGGCAAGTTGCTGCGTGGTAGTTTCCTGTCCCGTTCCGACGTTCAGGATACGATCCGGAATCGCTCCCTCTAATGCGGCGATATTCGCTCCCGCAACGTCGTTGATGAAGACATAATCACGAATACAGCCGGCATCCCCGACATCACGTTTGGCATTAATCAGAATGCCTTCGCCTGCCAGAATGCGATTACAAAAGATGGCCACGACGCCTGCTTCTCCGTGAGGATCCTGACGAGGTCCATAGACGTTGGCGTATCGCAAAACTGTGTACTTCAGCCCGTGCTCAATGCGAAAGCACTCCAGGTATTTTTCGACGGAGAATTTGCTGCAGGCATAAGGACTGATTGGCACAGGAGAAAAATCGACTCCGGCGCGAATTCCTGGGGGCACTTCGCCATAAATCGCGCCCCCTGTGCTGGCGAACACCAAAGCATCAACGCTGTGTGACACACACGCCGCCATAATGTTCAGTGACCCGATAATATTGACTTCCGCGTCCATTTGCGGCTCGCGGACACTGACTGCAACGCTGGCCTGGGCTGCCTGATGGCTGACCGCCGTCGGTTTGAATGCGGCGAATACTCTTTCTACCGCTGTCTTATCGCGAATGTCGCATTCGAAGAACTCGGCCTGGTGCGGTATGTTCTCTCGTCGGCCGGAAACAAGACTGTCCAGAACGGCAACGTCCCAGCCCCTGGCAATGGCTTTATCAGCAACGTGGCTGCCGATGAAGCCAGCACCTCCCGTAATCAGTAATCGCATCAATCAATTCTTTCGTTGGCCCGAAGCATTTCCAGGTTAACCAACTTACCGTGGCATGCCAGCATACTTCCACTCCGTGAGCGGTTTGTGAGCTGGATGATAATGGATTTCCGTAGAACGAGATACTACGGAATTCAGGGATGGCCCACCGGGGTGCGCTCAAGGATTACGGTATTTCAGGCGACGAGCGACTTCCAGTATTGATTCCACTGTTTGCTGTACATATTTGCGCAGAGTCCGACCATTCGGTTGACACGTCTGACTCGCCACCTTGCTCCTGTTTGCTTGAG
>JAAERP010000503.1 GCA_024230215.1 Fuerstiella sp.
TCAAAACGACGCTCGAACCGATCTTGAAACAGCTGACCTGCGTTCCTGGCAGTATCAAGGAACCCAGTGAAACGCAAAACACGGAACCAGTGGGTTCCGGCTTAATGGCAGCTGAAGAACCGGCCATCTACAAGCTATCTGAATCGGCAACTGTTGCCCCCCAACCGATATCGAAAGAACTTCGTAAACGTCTGACACCGGGGCAAGTTGATGCCCGCGAAAAGCTGGAACAAAAGCGAGCCGAAGCCCACACGGCAGCGATTCGCGTCGGATCGCCTCACCCCTCACAAATCCTCGACCTGAAAATCTGCGACCCGGCGATGGGCAGCGGAGCCTTCCTGGTGGAAGCGTGCCGCCAACTGGGCGATGAACTGATCAAAGCGTGGTACGCGCACGATGCCGTCCCGACCGACATTCCCCCCGATGAAGACGAAGTGCTTTACGCCCGCCGTCTGATCGCCCAGCGATGTCTCTACGGAGTGGACAAGAATGTGATGGCGGTCGATCTGGCCAAACTCTCGTTATGGCTGGTGACGCTGGCCAAAGACCACGCCTTCACGTTTTTGGACCATGCGCTGCGTTATGGTGATTCGCTGGTGGGTCTGACGCGCGAGCAAATCATTGGCTTCCACTGGGAAGTGAAAAAGCAGAAGAAGTTTGGCGAAGACCTGATTCAGCGTCGTCTGGATCGAGCGACCGAAGCGCGAGCAAAAATTCTGAATGCACGTGAAGACGTTGCATACAAAGATCAGCAAGAACGCATGGCAAATGCAGATGAGGCGCTGGACTTGATCCGTCTGGTGGGCGATGCGTGTGTGAGCGGTTTCTTTGCGGGTCAGAAAAAGAAGGAGCGTGAAGAGCACGCCGA
>JAAERP010000504.1 GCA_024230215.1 Fuerstiella sp.
CCTGTTTCAAGCTCGGCTTTGATCACCTGGCTCATCAGCGGGTGGTCGTCTACTGACAGGACCCGCCATATAGGGGCATCCTGGGCGTCTTCTGCACTCACAGGCCCAATTCTACCTGTGGGGGTGTTTACGGGGGTGTTTGCGGGAGTTTCCCTGCTCAGAGGGGCTTTTCGTGTCGTTTAGGCCCTAATCGGGGACCTTATAAGAGGTATGTCTTCTCCACTTGGGTTCTCATCTTTGTTTCGTCGTGCTTTCAGTATTCTCGAGCTCGTATCGGTCCTTGTTATCATCGGGATTCTTTCCGGCCTTGGCGCTTACGGTTATTCGAATTTCATCGCTGTTGCTGAACAGAAAACCGAGCGTGCTCGCGTCGAGACTTCTGTTAGGGCTTCCACAGCCGGGGTGATAACGGATTTGCCCGGCGGGCGCATGGCGATGTTTGACAGTGACGCTACTTCTACGGTGCTCCCTGCGTTCGCTTCGATTATGGGTACCCACGGTTTCACCGTGGTTTGGGACACAACCCCCGATGACGGTGTGGTCGGTGTCGCTTCTGACGACTTCGACTGGGACCTGGGCTTGGTCGACGGTCGCGTTGTCGTAGCTGCCGGCGAGGAACAGGCCATGTCGTCGACTTTGTCCTTTGTGACTCCAAGTGCCACCTACGGCGCCTATTTCATGAACATGGGTACGTTCTATGACGTCGCGTGGGGGCACACCAATGACGTGTCTACGTATCCGGCTGGTTCGTACATCGAGATTTCATACCAGGTCGTAGCAGACTCCGGTGTTCTGGTTTCGAACTCTGGTGCGTCGACACACACAGTGACTTTCACAGGGCTGTCATCTGGTGTTAGTGCTCTGGGTTCCACATCGATTCCGTTCTCAACCCAGTTGGCAATGGCTGCTGGCGCGTCTTCTCTGGTGGATACCAGCGGCGCGGCCGCCATAGACGTCGCTGCTGCGACCCAGACCTCCGACTGGCTTGTCCTGGCTGGTACGGCAACCCTTTACGACGCCACTGATGCGGTGCTGGCTACAGATCCGAATTTCTACGAGGTCGTTACTTTGGACAGTGCCGGAAGTGGGTCGCAGTTCCAAGGCATCGCGCACGGACCTACAGTCGGTATCTATTCCGACTGGGCTTCCCGTGCCGGCAACGTCACCTTGTACACCTCCTGGTTGCCAAACACCTCCGCAGGTTTCAAACAGCTCTACGAAGTTGAACTCACCGACGGCTTTGAAGGCCCGGTCGTGTTCAGCGAAGTCATCGACATCGAAGCCCTGGGCTTTGACGGTACGAGCCGCTCGTTGGCTATCGACACTGGCGTAGCGGCAGCTACAGCGGTTTCAAACAACTGGGACCTTTACAGCCAGGGCCGACACTGCATTGTTCCCG
>JAAERP010000505.1 GCA_024230215.1 Fuerstiella sp.
ACACAATTCGTCCAGTCGGTCCGACGAAATGTGATACGACCAGCTTGCCGCCGCCAAACAGGCCAGACGTTCAGCGCCGGTGCTGTAACGCCCTTCCACACCAAGTCGATCATCCGCTGCATAGCCGCCTTCGCCACACTTGCCAAGACGCGGCCAACTGCACGCGTCGAGTCGTTCGTTACAATGGATGACATGGTGGAGAATGTGTCCCACTGAATGGCTTCCTGGACACAGTTCGTGAGCCCGATGGCTTTTCGAGTTCGGCACTTAGGCAGTGAGGATGACGTCAGGACGGTTCTTAACACCGAATTTGTCCGAATACCACCAATCCCCTGCGCCTCAGCAGTAATAGTTATAAGCTGTTGCACGATCTGGTCTCATCGCTGACGCCTGAAATACGAAGCTTCTTCGACATCGTGGGATTTCATCGAATTATCGAATTTCCTGTTACGTTGGCGGCGTGTCGTGGAAATACCTCATAGCCATGCTTAACGAACAGGAACAATTGCGATTCATGCGACTCTGGACTGCCGCTCAGCCGGCGGTTTCGGGATTTGTGCGTGTGATGGTGCGGGATCGCTCGGGGGCCGATGAGGTCCTGCAGGAAACATCGCTGGTCCTCTTTCGCCGGTTTGATGAGTACGACGAGCAGCGCCCCTTCGTCGCGTGGGCTCTGGGAATCGCGAAGTTTCAAGTTCTTAGCCTGAACCGCGATGCGGCTCGCAGTCGCGTTTCATTTGATACCGATCTGCTGGCACGTTTCACTGAGACGTGGGCCGAATTGGCGCCAAGGGCATCTGATCGTTCGCTCTATCTGCAGGACTACATTCAGCGACTGGCGGCTCGGGCGAGGCAG
>JAAERP010000506.1 GCA_024230215.1 Fuerstiella sp.
CCGTTGACCTCGTGTTCAAGGCTCGTGGCGGTGGAATGGTTGCCGAAGATCGCGTGCGAGTCGATGTGTTCAGACCGTCGCTGTCAGTCAAAGTGACTCCAGTTCAATCTGCCGGCAGCCGATTGGTTTCTGGCGATAAAATTGCGTTCGATATCGATGTGACGAATACCGGAACACGTGTGCTTCAGAATGTTTACCTGACCGCTGCAGGGGATGATGGGCTGGTACACGAGAGTGGTGTAAGTCCTCTCAGAACTGTGAAGAATGGTGGTCTGCAACCGGGGGAGACGTGGGAGGCTCAGGTCGAGTTTGCCACCGTCAAAGCAGGTCAACGCTGCATCACGGTAGACGCATACGCAGATGGTGGGCAACGGGACACTCAGCAAGGATGTGTAACGGTTATCAATCCTGTTCCTCGGAATCCACGCTTGAAGGCCGAACTGGCTGGCCGTAATCGAATTGCAGTGGGACAGCAGACATTGGTTCGAGCAGTGATTAGTAACATTGGGCTCGGCGTCGCAACCAATGTGAAGGTCGTGATGGCCTATTCACCCGTCGTTCAACTGGAACAAGCCACTGAAGGCTCGGACCAGAGTCGAGTCGCACAGAACGTGATCTCGTGGTCGATTCCACGCCTGGAAGCGGAAAAGACAGCGACTCTTGAAGGCTTGTTCAAAGTCCTCCGTCAAGACAACGCAGCGAGAATCACACTGCAGGTCACATGTGATGAGCAAACCAGCGCAAACACCGATTTCTTATATGACATCGTCAATGTTGTTCCGCCACCGCTCACTGCCCCACGGACTGAGTTGCCTCCAGTGTTGTCAACGCCGGTTGCTCCTAATGCCCCAACGACGATAGCTCCAGCACTCCCGTTGCAGGGTGGAGCTAATTCAGGAACGCCTGCTACACCTCCTGTAACTGCAACGCCCGTCCCACAGCGTACAGAGAGACTTCAGATGCGACTTGTGGCGATGACGAATCCAGCGAGAGTTGCACAGCCAATTCGCTTTCGCCTTACCGTCATCAATGATTCCAGCGAACGGGATGGGCAGATTGCCATGCAATTTAGATTGCCGGCCGGTGTTCGACTATTGAGTGCCAATCCGATCACCAATCCTGAGGCCAATACTTTTACA
>JAAERP010000507.1 GCA_024230215.1 Fuerstiella sp.
CGACAAGCCGTGGCGGTGGGTGGCGAAGCTGGAGCTTCGGGGACAGGCGTTACCAAGCTGGAGCTTGGGAACGAGGTAAAGTCTGGTTAGCCGCGAAGCGGTGCGAGCACGTAGCCCACGGCGCAAGCCGTGGGTTGTGAATTGTTTAGATGAATTGAGCCGCGAAGCGGTGGCAGCAGAACATGAGCAAGTACAACACATTGCTGCCGCCGTTTCACGGCTTTGGTCATCGGTCACCATATCGTTCCGTGGGTTTCACCCACGGCTAAGTGCTTTTGCGGCTCCGCCGCATGTTGTTCACCTGTGTGTCAACTCAACGCTGACGACAAGCCGTGGCGGTGGGTGGCGAAGCTGGAGCTTCGGGGACAGGCGTTACCAAGCTGGAGCTTGGGAACGAGGTAAGGACAGGTCCTGGCCTACAGAACTAAACCGAATCGGCGTTCTGTGCCTCGGTCTGCAGCTGTTCCCTGCGTTCTGCATTCTGGCATTGGTCTATGGGAGTCGTGCAGAATTCGCAGGCGGATTTTCCGTCACTGCCGGGCATTGAGGCCAGGCCACCACAGCTGCCCTTCAGTTGCTTGTTCTGCACAATGGTACCAATGGCCATACCAGCGATGGCAATGATGAAGATTGCGGCAGCGGCGACGAACGGAAACCATGGGGCAGAAGACGATGCCTTGGAACTGCCCGCTCTTCCCGACGGCACTGCAGGTGGTGGCGGCGGTGCGGAGGACTCCGCCAACAGGCCGGCTGCGTGCAATTCCACATCGCCACTGTCCGTCACATACTGAAACAGAACGGAAAGACCTTCTTCCCGAGCCACTACCAATCCCTTCTCGCTGCCCAACACCATCATGGCCGTCGCCCAGGCATCGGCCGACATGCACGATTGATGAACGACAGAAACCGCAGCGGGAGGCTCTTTCACCGGCCAGCCGGTGGTGGGGTCAATGGCATGAGAATAACGCACTCCGTCGATTTCGAAGAAATTGCGATAGTCCCCGGACGTCGCGACAGAAGATTCGTTCAGGTCAACAATGCGGCTGAAGGGCTGCTCCTGCCCAGGCAACAGAGTGCTCAATGGTGACTCGATGCCGGCACGCCACGGGTTGCCGTTTGCCTTCGGCAGGCCGCCGCGGTTCTCGCCACCGATATCGACCATGAACGACGTGATGTTCTGCTCGACAAGAACTGCCGCCAGCGCATCAACGGCGTATCCTTTCGCAATCGCGGATAGATTCAGCTGCAAATCCGGCAGCGACTTCTTCAACGCTGGCGGTTCTAACCGCACCTCAACGTGCTGCATACCGATCGACTGCCTTGCCTTTTTAATCGCTGTGGCCGCCGGAACAATCTTCTTCCGATTGTCGCCGAATCCCCACAGATCTATCAATGGCGACACCGTTGGGTCGAAAGCCCCGTCAGTGAGTTTGAAGATTCGCTTCGCCTCGACGACGACCAGAACGAATTCCGGGGAAACGTCAAACCAGTCCGATGACTGCGAATGGTTGAACCGAGAGATCTCAGACGCCTTGTCCCACGTCGACATCTGCGAGTTGATTTCCGCCAACCGTGACTTAATGCGTTTTTGTAGACCCGCCCCTTTATCCTCAAGAACCACAGAATCGATAGTAACGACGTAGTGGGTCCCCATCGTCTCTCCGAATAGCCGCAATGGTTCTGCGGCATCAGTCGACGACGTGGCGGATAGTAGCGTGACTGTCAGACAGGCTGTGATCAGACGATTGTTAAACATCGTGTTTGTCACCAGGGACGAAACAAAATCCTTCCGTGGGTTTCACCCACGGCTAAGTGCTTTTGCGGCTCCGCCGCACGTTGTTCACCGTCGTGTCAACGACAGGATGACGACGTCCTTGTGGTTAACGGGCGATGCTGAACGGCCCAACGTCTGATCAAACCCAAACGCTCTAGTGCTTTGTCACAGCCAGGTCTTAGGATCGGCGAGGAAAACGGGGTCAGGTACCAAAAACCGGAACGGCCCGAAGGGTGCTTCGCATTTTTGGTACCTGACCCCCTTTACCGGGGAATGCTTCAACCCTGATTTTTGCCTGTGACAAAGCACCACGGATTCATGGTGTCGTGCCATCGGCCGATACAGGTGGCATGAAAACAAATTGCAATCGTTGTGGCGACAGAGACGCCGAGGTTTCACTTACTACCGGCAAGAGGTTGTTGGTCGTTCCCTGTGCACGACTCTCTACGTTCTATTATAGACAACGGGCATGTGCCCTTTCCATAGCCTCCAGGTGCTATCGTCAGTGATTAGCTGCGCCATGAAGTCTCCCACGTTAATACGGCTGGTGGAACCCGGATCGAAGATGGCGCTTCGCGTGGGCGACGAATGTGCATCATACTCGGTGACGCAGGTCTCATCAGTGAGACTGTCGGGACGAACGACGGCCCATTCAATGGCGTTGTCGTTCCGGCCGATCCTGGCCCGCAGATAGTCCGCAGCCTGTTCGTTGTCCACGTGAGGCGGCAGCAGCAGGCGAAGAAGTCCGATGACACATCTTTGGCCGAACGAAACCGGCTCGTGGAGATCACGGTTGCTGTTGCCGGCTGTGTTCATCAGCACAAACTTAGTCGGTCGCTGTGATGGGTTTGCTTTGATCGCATGGCACAGGCGGGTCGTCGCGTCGGTGACCAGTCTGCGCGGGCGTCCGAATATTCCCTTCAACGACAGGTTGTGCCCCAGACACGAAGCCACAGCATCACATCCCTTGACATGCCGGGCCATCTCGGAGTCGCTTAGGTTCAGGACCGATGCGTGGATTACAGTCAGATTGTTATGACCAACCAGGACATCGGGCAGTTTATCGGGCGATCGGATGATGGCTTTCACGTTCTCAACGCATTTCAGCAGTTGCTCGACAAGCAACCGACCGGTCGCTCCGCTCGCGCCAACGACAATAAGTCAACTAATCGTCCCGACCACCAAGCAATCCGGATCGAACCAGAAAGTACAGCAACGTCAACAATGTTGTGATGACCGCTGCAACGTAGGTCAGCGCGGCTGCGTTCAATGTGCGGTCGATTCCGTAGCACTCGTCTTCATCAACGATGCCTGCCTCGACGACAAGCCGTTTGGCCCGTGCCGTCGCGTCAAATTCAACTGGCAGCGTCACCAGCTGAAACAAGAGTACCGCGGAGAAGATCACTGCTCCAATTCCGACCACGAACGGGTGCACGAACAGTCCCACGGCCATCACCATATAGCCGATGCTGGAGCCGATTCCGGCTGCAGGTACGATAGCGGACCGCAATCCTAACGGGGCGTAATTAGTCGCATGCTGCATAGCATGTCCTGCTTCGTGGCAGGCCACTCCAATCGCCGCCAGCGAGTTGCTGGCATAGACCTCTTCGGACAGTGCCAGCTGCTTTGTCTGTGGGTTGTAGTGATCGGTCAGATAACCGTGTGTGGGAACAATCTGTACGTCGCCAATTCCCGCAACGTCCAGCAACCGTGCGGCCGCCTGAGCGCCGGTGTAGCCCCGTCGAGAAGTGACTGTGGAGTACCGATTAAACGCGGCTTTGACCAGCAGACTGGCACCGCCGGAAATAATCAGTCCGGGGATCATGACGAACAGAATATATTGGATGTCAAACATAGCTTGTTCCGGGGCCTTCAGGAGTTGATTCCAAATGAAGCAAGCAAACGATATGCCACAGTGATTCGACGGCCGCCGCAAAATCCTGGACGGAGAATTCGGCTAGGAAAAAACCACGAAAATCTGAGTCCTGCTCACCAACTCAGACAGTCGGGGACCCGCCAATTATCGTCACTTACCTGCCGATTTGACGGGAGTGAAACTCATGTCGCTTGCCTCTGTCAGCGACCTCAACGCTCCGCCTCGCCATTCAATGTTACGGCAGACGTTCCATTTGCTCGCAATCTGTCGTCGTATCTATTGCGGCAGCATGTTCAGGTCCTGACGTCTCAGCGTTCGCGTGTTGTAGCGGAGCTGCGGAGAGATGAATCTCGACGTCGGAGCATGGAGGCGAGCTGAAGGTCACAGGTCCGTTCCAGCGCTCTGGCGTTTTGAGTTGTCGTAACGGAACGGGTTACGTGAACAGGTAAACGCAACCGGATGACGGCATTCTGCGGCTCGTCTTCAATCGGGAAGGTCTTGTCGTACCAATGGTGACGATTGCGCGAACCAATCTGATCAGGTTGGCGGCCATACCACGCAATACCGCTGAAGCCACGGGGGACATGACCTATTCTAAAGCAGTTTACTTATTATCGTGAACGATACTGGCTCGTGGGAACAACAAAACTGCTGTTGGAAAGCGATCTTCGCGGCCACAAGTCTGCGTGAAACGCTGTAGAAGTGCGTTTCGGGATCACTCGTGAAGCCCAACGGTCGCGGTGGAATCCCTCATTTCCCAACACTCAGTAAACAGAAGTCAGCACGCATGATTTCCGCTGCCCCCGCGATTGAAATCAACGACCTGGTTGTCCGGTTCGGCAAATTCACGGCAGTTGATCAACTGTCACTCACTATAGACCCCGGGCAGTTATTCGGTTTCCTTGGACCCAACGGCGCAGGTAAGACGACCACCATTCGAGTTCTTACCGGCAACCAGCAGCCGACATCGGGATCCGTACGGGTTGCCGGCTACGACGTGCCCCAACAATTTGAACAGGTGAAACCCGTCTTTGGTTACGTCCCGGATACCGAAAACCACGTCGACGAATTCACGGGACGAGAAAACCTGGAACTGTTCGCCGAACTTTATCAGGTTCCAATGCAGCGCGTGCAGGAAGTTCTGGAGATGCTGGAACTGGCAGAAGCCGCTGATGTGTCAGCCGGATCGTATTCGAAGGGGATGAGACGGAAACTGCTGATTGGCCGGGAAATTCTGCACTGCCCACGCGTGTTGTATCTTGACGAACCCACGGCCAACCTGGACGCCCATTCCACCGTTCTGGTCCGCGACCTGCTGCGGAAACTGGCAGCGTCAGGCGTGACGATTTTTCTGACGACGCACAACATGGAAGAGGTGGAACAGATCTGTGATCGCGTGGCAATTCTATGCCGGGGCAAGCTGGTTCAATGTGACAGTCCCACCAGCTTTGTCACTCGTCATGCCGAGAGAATTGTGGCCGCGCAGTTTGAACGTGATGGCCATGTTGTTAGAGAATCGCTGAACATGGATGATCGGGGGCAACGAGACCGACTTGCCTGTATCGTGCAGAACGAAGCATGTGTCTCTGTGCATAGTCAGGAATTCAATTTTCAGGACGTCTTTCTGAAGTTAACAGGGCAGGTATTCGAATGATTCGTCGCTACATTGTTTCCATCCTGCTGCGACGAGAAATCCGACGTCTGCAGAAGAACCCTGCGGCGCTGATGTTGATCGGTCTGCTCGCGGGAATTGCGTTGTTGGTGTCGCTCAGCAGTCCGGCAGAAAATCAGACTCAAATAACACGCGGTCGTCCGGCGGAAAATGAGTCGGAAGAAGCGTTGAGGGTGGCTATCGTTTTTGATCACGAAACTCCACTCGTGCAGTCGTTGGCTCAGGATGTGCCGCAACGTATCGATGTGCGGATTAACACACGAGAACAGCTTACCGGCCGCAACGGTCGCCTGGCGATCCCGGACGGCTGGTCCGTGGTCGAGCTGCTGAATTCAGGACACGGGCATGCGTCCGGATTGTCGGTAGTTGCGCACTATGCCGGAAAATCGCCCGGCACGCTGGCACCGTTCTGGGAATGGTTCGGTCCCTGGGTGGCATATCATCACGGAGCGGCTTTCCTGATCGACCAGAAAATAGTGGCGAGACCCGCTCCGGTGAGCCATGCCATTCAGGACAAGTCGATCGGCGAACTCATCAACGCTCCGGCCATTGGCACATCATTGCTGTTGATCGTTCAGTTCTTTTCCTGCTGCCACCTGCTGGTCGCATTCACCGCGCAGGATAGAGAAAGAAAAACTCTGACAGCTCTGGCGCTGTCACCCGCCCGGTTGTCTGAAATTATGCTGGCCAAAGGGATCTTTCACCTGTCACTGTCGCTGTTCGGCAGTGTTCTTGTGGTTGCAATTCTGAATCCGCCAGCGTTGGCACACCCCATGTTGTGGATTACTTTGCTGCTGACCAGCACGGCCATGATGTGCGTTGGCACGTGCATCGCAACGCTGGCCCGTAATCAGGCGGCGGCCGGAATGCTGGCCCTTTGCTACATGATGTCCGGCGCCATCCTGTTCTATCTGTCGACAAAGTTCTCCGCTTTTGGGTTTCTGAAGGGATTGGCATTCGAAAGTTACAGCTTCATCCTGCTGTATCTGGCGTTTCAGCACCCAGGACAGATTCTTCTGCTGAAAGCCCTTGTCCCCCTGGCCGCCCTGACCGCCGTTTGGCTGCTGGTGGCCAAATCCTGCTTCTATCGATTCGGTTGGCGATAGAATAGTTGGCGATCTGGTTAGAGACTGCCGTGGAAATATCGGTTTCAGATTGCGCCCGACCAGCAATTTATTTACTGTCGTGGACGATACTGGCTCGTGGGGGCAACCAAACTGCTGCTAAAGAACGTTCTTCGCGGCCACAAGTCAGCGTAATGCGCTGTAGGACCTGAAGGCCGTTCAGTTGTCCTTTGTGGTCCAATCCGCCCAGCAATTGGGCGTTTCGTACAAACGTACGCGCACGATCGTGATTTCATAAGGTTCTAATAACTCAATTGCATTCTCTGCAATCATCTCCACGATGTTCTCGGCAGTCGGATTGGTGTCGGGAGGCATGAGGAAAGGCTCGCGGCCGATCAGGGCGATTGCTTCATTGCGACTCTGCCCTCTATCTGCCCCCATTCGCAACAGTGCATCATCCGGGTGCAGGATCATGTTGTGGTCCAGATTCTCATCGATCCATCCTCCCACAAGATTCTTGATCACTCCAAAGTCGATCACGCGTCCGAGGCTGTCTGACTTGTCAGCCGACACGGTCAACTCGACAACATATCGATGTCCGTGCAGGTGTCGGCACTTGCCTTCATGATGCAGGACTCGATGGCCTGCATCGAATTCAAGTTTGCGTGTGATCTCAGGCATTGAATGAGGTCCCCGGTTGCTTTTCCTGAAGCTATTTTGCCCAGATCGGTTGTGCGTGAGCGACGACCACAATTATATGGACTCAAGTTGCGAGTTGCCGTGCTTCCTGCATGGCGTGTTGTAATGTTAGCGAGTTGGCGTTCACATCACGACCCGCGAACGACGGATCACTCAGGCGCCTCACACAGGACACGGAAGCCTACGTCATGCACGGCTTGCGAGGCTTCGTAGTGCAAACGGAACGCCGATCGGGCGCGGCGAGGACGGTCGAGCCATGAGCCGCCACGGACTGTCCTGTGCCCTGCCATTGCGTTGCCGTTAAGTTCGTCAGCGGCGTGATCGGGATAAGGCTGGTACGCCGAAGCGGTCCATTCCGCGACGTTACCGTGCATGTCGTGCAGTCCCCATGCGTTCGGCTGGAAGGTGCCAACGGGTGCCGACACGCGCCAGTGATCGTCGAATCGCGTTTCCGCTGGTCGCCAGGGAGGAAGAGCCGTGGGCACGTGCGGGTAGTCGACTGTCTGGTGGGTGGCGTCGGAGAGATTGGCCAGCGAGCTGAAGTCATCCTCCAGCGTGCCGTACCACAATGGATCCGTCGTGCCGGCACGACAAGCGTACTCCCATTCCGCTTCGCTCGGCAGCCTGAACCGCATGCCTGTTTTTCTGGAGAGCCACTGAGCAAAAGCAGTTGCCTGATTCCAGGAGACGCGGACAACCGGCTGCTCGGGGCGCCCCAGAGAATGCCCCCGTTCGTGATCGCCAAACTGGTACTGTTCACCGGTCTCAAGTCCACTGCCGTGGTTGCGGTCGAACTGGGCGTACTGCCGATTGCTGATCTCCAGCCGCGCCATCCAGAACGGCTTGTCGATGGTCACCGAATGAGCGGGACGCTCGTTTGGGTAGCCCTGCTCCGATCCCATGACGAACTCGCCGTGTTGAATTCGGACGAGTTCCAACGTCGTTTCCTGGTCGAGCTCGACGCGTATCGTTCCGTCCTGTTCATTCGAAACGACCGAGAAGACGTTGCCCTCTTCCTGTGCGACAACCGGGACCTCTGCGGGTTCCGATGTGCCAACGAGACTTTCGCCATTCTTTGGGCGGATCGCCGAGCTGGCCGTGAGAACAGCTGACGGATAGATGGCCTCGGGATCTTCGTCGATGCCGGTGTAGCGAAGGTGCAGGTCGCGGCGGCGCACCGCTCCCTTGTCGGCCAGAACGGCTTTCTCGGGAAGATGGCTGACAACCTCACGCCACGTGCCATGAGCCGGAGCGTTCAGGTCGATCCAGGTGATGATGCGGTCCCATGCCTCGGCGCTCAGCTGAACACCATAATGATCGTCCCGCAGGATCTGAATCAATTTACTTGTGTCGGCGTGGAAATCGCGAGGTGGCAACAGGTGCGCATCGCTTTCGAGCGTGGGTGTGTGAACGAATCGGTGCAGTTCCATGTACGATGGCTCGAAGTTCATTTGAAAGGCGGACGCAACCCGCTGCGGCGGGCGAGCCGTCAGATCGAATGTCTTCCCTGCGCCGTCGACCTGGCGCCCGTGATGGCAATCGACGCAATAGGCGTCCAGCACTGGCTGGACTTCACGCGCGAACGAGAACCCACGCGCCGGACCGTACCACGGTTTGATTTCCGATGGCTGACGTTTTGCGGCAAGCGGCGTCGCACGTAGTGGTGGAGCCGTGTTCTGTTGCTCGTGACAGCCGATGCACGAAACGACTTCGCCTGGCATCGCCGTGTACCAGCTTCGCATCAGCGCGAGCGCCTTTCCGTCGGCATCGAGCGGCTGGACAGCCACCGGCGTTGAAGCAGGCACGTGAAAATGCGCCGACCCATCGGCCTCGACAGGTACCGTGCCGAGGATTCGCTTGACGTCCCAGGGGCCGTCGAACCCAACCCGGTACGGCTCGCCGCCGATATCGTGAAACGTGAATTCATAGCTGACCAGGCGAAGCGACTTGACCATGCCGCGAGGTACTCCGCGTAGACCATCGCCATGATAGATATCCTGCACCAACAGCGTGGCCTGTTTCTGATCCGGATCGACCTTATCTGACAGGACGGGTTGCCTGGCGGTCTTTCGCAACGGGACCGGTTCGAGCAACGCTCGGCCTGGCTCCTCATGAAGCAATACGAAGTTGTCAAAGATGTCGACCAGGTAGACGCCCCAGAGACCCGTTCGCGTCGGCTTACACGAAACGAGCAGGTACTTGTCGCTGAGCGGATAAGGATGCAGGAAGCGTGGCCAGCTGTTGCCGATCAGTCCATCCAGAATGACGGGCTCGACCTTCCTGCCGAAGCCGGGAATCCGCTGCACGGCACCGTCTGCTTCATGATCGCCCTGGGCTGGATCGAAGACCACAAGTTCGCCTTGGCGCGGCGCCTCATGGTGACCGCCGATAACGGCAACGAGCTTCGTTGGATGGTTTGGAATCGGGCGAGCAAAGAACATGCTGGTCGGCCAGAACGAGTTGCTGCCGTAGTACGCCGTCTGCTGGCTGCCATCCGGATGGGCACGGAACAGCAGTCGCGTGAACGTATGGGCGATGTCCGCGTATTCCCAGCGCTGGTACATGATCTGGCCGTCGTTCAGCACCGTTGGGCACCAGTTATGGTCCTGATCGTTCGTCAGACGCCGGATGCTGCCATCGTGGTCCCGGAGATATAGGTTGGCGACTTTTGATTTACCCCCGACACAGGGAACTCCAATAAACGGTGCCGTCGAAGTGAAGATGATGCGATCGTCGGGAAGATAACAGGCGTCGTAATTGTGTACGTCCGGATCGTCGATCAGCGGCAGCGGCGTCAGTCTTCCACCGTCAAGCTGCAACTCGGCGATTCGCCATCGGCCTGTGTCATCAGGCGTCGACAGCAGCAAGCGGTTGGCGGCGTAGTGCAAATCGATGTCACCGATGAACCGATCTCCATCAGGCTTGTAGATCGTTTCCAGCTTGCCATCGGACTGAACGGGCGACAATGCGACCAGTGTGTTGTCGTAACCGGTCGGTTCGATGTCGCCGTTTCCGTGGAAGTTGACCGGCAGTCCCAGGCGGTCGGATCGGCGTCGGATCATCAGAAGCTGATCGAAATCCAGCAGTGGATTCGCCAGCAAAGCCTGTCGCTTGAGCGATTCGAATTGCGTCGCGATGGCGGCCAGCTGACTTGAGGGCTGAGAGTCGAGAGTCGAAAGTTCCGCCTGACGGTCATGTTCGCCACGAAGCGTTTTCAGACGTTTCAAGTAGTCTTCACCTTTCGCGTAGCGTTCGGGAAAGCTCGACGACAGGTCTTCGATCGCCATTCGCAGGGCACGCCATTGCTGAGACGAGACGCCCGGCTCGTGTGGCGAGGCAACCGCCGGGAACTCCGAACGAATGACGACTGGCTGCCACACGCTCGAATCGCCCAGATAGTCAAGTAGATTCGACGTCAGCCGGACAAGGTTGTCACGGTGCGGACTCGCCGTGTCGGCGTAGTCCGGTAGGCGCCACCCCAGGACAATGACGCGTCCTTTGCCCAACGTATATTCCACGAGCGGATTCTCGCGACCGGCAGGTGTCCTGGCCAGTACCATGCCTTCGGCAGGCCCTCCCCAAAGAAAATCGGCCACGGCGCGGCAGCCTCCACGACTAAGCCATACGACCGCGTCTTCGGATTCGGCCTTCAAGCCGAAAAAAGCGGGGTGCGTCTTTTCAGCTGGGACGATGCCAGCGGGAGGCTGGCGGTAGCCGTCCAGATCGTGACGTTGCGGGCGCATGCGAGGCTCCAGCCCGAGTTGGGCGACCATTGCAAGAGCGCCTCCCGAGAGCAACACGCCGCCACCGTTCTGTGCATACTTGCGAATCTCCGTCAGGCTTGCGCCTCTGTAAATCGCATTCCGTTCGATGGCATCGCCCTGGTGGTACCAAATCACGTCGAAGTCGCTCAGCGGTCGAGCATTGCCGGACGCATCTGCAAAGGAACCTGCTCCTTGTCGCAGCAAGAGTTCCGCTTGCCCCAGGGTTCTGGCGGTTGTCCATGCAGCCCGACTGTGCGGCTGCATCGTATCAAGCGACGTCTCTTCGGTCAGAAATCCGATCCGCAACGGCGCAGCCACCAGAGTTCCGCCAATCAGCAGGGGAAGCCCGAAGATCGACGCGGCCCAAAACCACGCTCGTACCGCTTGAACCGATGGACGAACCAGCATCGCGTTTCCTTGCATGTCGAGGATGGACTAGTGCTTTGTCAAAAGCCAGAGTTTTGGGTTGGCGAGGAAAACGGGGGCAGGTGCCAAAAACCGGAACGGCCCGAAGGGTGCTTCGCATTTTTGGTACCTGACCCCCTTTTCCGGCGAACGATTCAACCCCAGTTTTGGGCTGTGACAAAGCGCTAGCCTTTCGCCAGGAGGCTGTCCGGATACTTGAAACAGTGAGCCGCAAGGCGCTTGCCGCGCGGTATTGGCAGTGTTTTCACAGGCGGCTAGCGCCGTGCGGCTCAGAAGAACAGATATATCGGGACACGCTGCTATGATAGCGTGAATCTCCGGCTTTGGCCAGGAAACAAGGCCTGGGGGTTAACCGGTCAAGAGGTGCTGGGAGCAAAAACAAACAGTTCGCGACACGTCCAGACGCCATCGGCCAAACCGTTCGCGACCGTCGACGTCGTTCTCAGCATGCCGTGCTTTCGCCGGTAATTGCAGATCCGATCCCACGACCAGGTCCTGAAACTGATCAGGCAGGAGCGGGACCCGCTCGTTACCCACAAGTACATTGTCCTGAAGCAACACAAGCCGTTCGTGCCTGTCGTCAGCGTTGAGTTGACACACAGGTGAACAACGTGAGGCGGAGCCGCAAAAGCACTTAGCCGTGGGTGAAACCCACGGAACGATATGGTGACTGATGACCAAAGCCGTGAAACGGCGGCAGCAATTTGTTGTACTTACTCATGATCTGATGCCACCGCTTCGCGGCTCAATTCACCTAAACAATTCACAACCCACTTGCGCCGTGGGCTACGTGCTTGCGCCGCTTCGCGGCTAACCAGCTTTTGTGGGTAACGGCAGGAGCGGGACCCGGCTCGAAACGGCTGTCGAAGGACGTTCCGGACCTTCAGTTCGGGTTGGGAATGGACACCTGCTTGAGACTTTCCAGATAGGCAATGATATCTGCAAAGTTCTTGAGCGTCATACCGCCGGCCAGGCCGTTAGGCATTGGCGAGAGGTTGCTTGTCTTCCTTAGCTCGATGTCATCGGTCCGAATCGAAACGACTTTGCCCTCAGGTGTGACCAGCTCGATCTTTTCCGGCGTTTGGTTCCTGATCATGCCTTGATGCATTACGCCATTGGTGGTGACGACAATCAGCATTTCAAAGTCAATGAGGATACGATTCGAGGGTTCGAGAACTGAACGGATCAGTTCACTACGAGGATACTTAGCTCCGATACCAAGCAGGTCAGGACCAATGTTCTCCGTTCCGGCACCACCCACGACGTGGCACTTCGCGCAGCCAATTCCCCTGGCATCGGCGAACAGATGTTGGCCTCGCTGTTGATCTCCATTGTGATCGGTGGCGTATTTTGCATAGGCCGCAGGTTCTAATCCAGTCGGAAGCTGCTCGTGCAGAAAGGCGAACTGGTCGTTCGCGGAGAACACCTTCGCTAGTTCTCGGCGAATCGGAGCGGCCAGCTCGTTTCGATCGTGCAGCGTTTTGAGATCACCGACGATCGCGTTCCCTAATGCAATCAGCGTAGTGCGCGAGGCATTGCGAGTTTCCTCGTTCTGGTCGAGTAACGCGGTTAAGTAGATCGGTAACGCCCGCGGATCGGGTGTCGCAGCCAGCACCTCCATGACCTCGAACCGAATCTCCGGTTTGGCAACGTCGACAATGAC
The DNA here is from genome assembly GCA_024230215.1 of Fuerstiella sp. Taxonomy (GTDB): domain Bacteria; phylum Planctomycetota; class Planctomycetia; order Planctomycetales; family Planctomycetaceae; genus Fuerstiella. The sequence continues at coordinate 12,939 of JAAERP010000507.1, forward strand.
CGACAGCGCCGAAAGCGCAGCGCGTTGAACCGACACTTCAGGGTCCTGCAGCTTCGGAATAATTCGCGAGGCAACGTCGTCACCTTGAAGTCGGACATACGCCTCGATCGCATTGGCTCGCAAGGCGGCCCGCCGATCGCTCAACCGACTTGCGATTGCCTGCTCAGCATGTTCGCCGCCCAACACAGCGAGTGCATCAATCGCGACCGCAATCAACGCGGGTGGCGAATCTTCGGCCTGGGCGATCTTCGCCAGCTGCGCGCCGTGCGGCTTAGCATCAATAGCCACGAACGCCTGGATTGCCGCCTGCCGCAACGGGCTGCTGGCTTCGCCATCCATGGCAAGTCGCAGGAGAGACGGGACGATCTCGGCATCTTTCAGGTCCGCCAGCAAACGAATGGCCTGAAGGCGAACTTCCTGATCTGAGTCGCCATCGACGATGCGACGCACCAGGGGCAACATTGCAAGGGGCGGGATTTCGCGCAGAGCTTCCAGACCTGCAAGGCGAACCTCCGGCAGGTCCTGTTGCAGACCTTCTTCGATCGCTTTCGACACGATGGCCGTTGCTTCCCAGGGAAGTTCCTGCGCCCGAGCTGGCTTGCCGCCCGCTGCCTTTCCTCCCCACCAGCCGCCGGTGTACGGTGCCGACTTGCGATGAACTCTGGCGAGTGCTCGCAACGCCGCAGCACGCTCGGCCGGTTCATCCGCCCCGCGAACCCACTGGTCCAGCACATCCACCGCGTCGACATCAAAGACGCCCTCCAGCGTCTGAATGATGGCGTTGCGTGTCGCCTTGTCCGCAGTCTGCAAATGGGGCAACGCCGGCTGCCAGTTCCCGATCGCCCGGAGCGCCTGAATCATCGTGAAACGAGCAACGACGTCCTGCTCGCCAAGGGCCTCATAAAGATGGGCCGCACTGCCAGACTGACCAATGCGGCCCAACGCGACAGCCGCACGCATGCGGACCGATGCGTCTGGATCCTTGAGCGCAGTGGCCAGCCCGGCGCTCGCCGCATGCACTCCGCGACTACCCAGGGCACGAGCTGCCTGGCCACGAACTTCGGCGTCCGGGTCTCGCAGCGCCGCAACCCATTCCCTCGCCGGATCATAGCCTTCCAGTTTGTCCATCAGCGCGTTTAGTGTCCAGATTGCGTGAACCTTGACCAGGCCTTCTGCATCGGAGGCAAGCACCCCGGAGACTGGCCCGATCGCTGCCTCGCCGATTCCCGCAAGTCGTTGCTGGGCACGCATCCGTTCGTGATGCGACGGATGTCCCAGCGAGCGGATCTGATCCTCCATCGGATCGGAGTCTTTGGCACGGCGTGGCTCGGCTGGCACTTCGTCTCCGACGTAGCTAACACGAAACACTCTGCCAACCTTGTCGGGCTTTCCGCCGCCAGCAAGGTTCCAATCGGCGATGTACATATTCCTGCCATCGGGACTGAAGCAGAGATCGATCGGTCGGAAGTCGCCGGATTCGTCTCCGACAACAAAGTCTTCGACCTGAGCTTCGAACGTCGCTCCCTTTTTCGTCATGCGATAGTGTTCGATCTTGCTGTCACCCCAGTCACAGAAGAAGGCGTTTCCCTGATACTTCGCTGGCCATGTCGCTTCTCGATAGCAGGCTCCGCCGCAGGCGGTCCCACTCCCGAACTCGCCAACTGGCGGCAAATAGGGATTGCGGTCAGAACGATAATCGTACGGGTAGCCGTAGTAACCCGTGGGAACATGGTGAATGATCCGCGTCCACCAGCCGAAGTCGTCGTCGTTGTCAAACGCGAAGATGTTGTCGAACCGATCCAAAGCCACGTCCATGTTGTTGCGGATGCCGCTGCTGATGACTTCCAACTGACTGGCGTCGGGCCGCATCCGAAAAACTCCGCCGCCTTCGAGTGTAACCGTGCTGCCATCAGATCCAACGGCCTTCGGCAAGCCCTTGTCCCCCAACGCGACATAGACAAACCCATCAAGGCCAAGTCGCATCCCGCTGGGAACATGGTTGTTCACGCCGAATAGCCCCGGCGAATGGCCGAGACTGTCGGCCAATTGTTCGCGTACATCAGCAACGCCGTCTCCGTCCGTGTCCTTCAGCATCGTGTAGTACGGAGCATTCATGACGTACAACGCATCCTGATGCCACATCATGCCAAAGACTGCCGAGAGGTTCTCGCAAAAGACGGTCTTAACGGGCGGACCGCCGTTCCTGTCCCAACGGATCAGCACGATGCGATCGATGGGCTCCGTCGAGGGACCGCGCATGTCCATCGGATCTTCACCAATAAACAGGTTGCCTTCGTCGTCGCATGTGACTGCCGATGGGTGTTCGATGTCCGGCACTTCGTAGAGAAGATCGACTCTGAAATCCGCAGGCGCCTGTTGAGCTGGTGACCGCGTGGTCATCAGCAGCAACGCCACACATGCGAACAGAGTTCCGGTACAAAAAGAACGCATTATTTCACTCCAGCGAATTTCGATAGCAGACGGTCGCCCGAGCGAACCAGTTTGCCAGTAGGTGGGGTAGTTGGCGAGAATCAAACCAAAAATAGGTGGTCGGCGGCCGCATGTAAAGGCACAGGCGTTCAGACGATTCGACGACCAGCGATTCTGTATGCCCCCACCAGTGCAGTACTTCGCCTTTGGGTGATCGTTTGGGGTAGCCCAGGTTGCTCGCAACCTTTGGGTGCCGCAGGCGAAGGAGGCCGTGATGGTACGATCCTCCGGCAATTCGTCGTTGGAGAACACAACAGGTCGACCCAATGCCCGACGCAGTGCTTGCAACTGGTGGATGGGGCCGAGTCCGTTTTGGTTATGACCGATCGATTCCGGACGCCAGCGGCAAAGACATCACCAGAGTTAAATACAGTGATTCGTTTGTGCGATCCGGTTGCAGGGACTGTGGCAATGCTCCCCAGTATCGCTTGCTTGCCATGCAAGTCGTGCGCAACGATAATCGCAAAGGGACGAACTGGTACTCTCCCGCAGCAGCTTGCTGCGGACGAAGTGCATCTTCCAGACACGTCCACTTCGCGAACGCATAAAGTCGCAGTACGCCTCCCATGCCCCCCCCGATCTACCTCGGAGACCACGATGGTTCTACGTTGCGTTGATGCTCTTTGCCCTTCGATCCTGTTGACTGCGGCGCTCGTGGCGATGCCTGTGCGTGCAGAGACGATTTCGGCCAGTCATTTTCAGGTTCCCGACGGACTGCGAGTCACAACCTGGGCGACGACCCCGTTGTTCTACAATCCGACGAACATGGATATCGACGCTGATGGCCGCATCTGGGTCACCGAAGCGGTTAACTACAGGTTGTTCAAGAATCGTATTGATGTCGAACATCCGCAGGGCGACCGGGTTGTCGTTTTGGAGGACACCGACGGTGACGGCCAGGCAGACAAGACGTCGGTGTTCGTCCAGGACACCGACCTTGTGGCGCCTCTGGGTATCGCGGTGATCGACAACAGGATCGTCGTTGCTTCCTCGCCGAGCATGTATGTCTACACTGATGTCAACCGCAACCGAGTGTTCGACGAAGGCGACACGAAGGAAGTTTTCCTGACCGGCTTCGGCGGCAAGGATCACGACCACAGCCTGCACTCGGTCACCGTCGGCCCCGATGGCCTGTGGTATTTCAATGTTGGCAATGCCGGGGCGCATACCGTTACTGATAAGTCCGGCTGGACGCTGCGGGCGGGAAGTTCCTACCGTGGCGGAAGCCCTCATGTTTCCAGTAACGAGCCTGGTCGTCGTAGCGACGACGGTCGTGTCTGGGTTGGCGGCGTGTCGCTTCGCATCCGTCCCGATGGCACGGGCCTCACGCCGCTTGCGCATAACTTCCGCAATAGCTACGAACAAACGATGACGTCTTTTGGTGACATTTTTCAGAACGACAACGATGATCCTCCGGCCTGTCGCACGACCTGGCAGATGGAGTTTGGCAACGCCGGTTTCAGTTCGGCGGATGGCTCGCGGACCTGGAAGGCCGATATGCGGCCCGGCCAGTCGGTGCCCATCGCCGAGTGGAGACAGGAGGATCCCGGTACGATGCCTCCAGGCGACGTTTACGGAAACGGAGCGCCCACCGGCATTGTGTACTACGAAAACGGTGCGCTCGACGATCTCTATCCTGCGGGCTTGTTGTTGAGCTGTGAATCAGCTCGGAGCGTCGTGTTCGGCTATGTTCCCAGGCCGGCCGGAGCGGGCTTCGAACTGGAGCGGTTCGACTTTTTGAAGACAACGTCCACAGCTGGCGAGAAGGCACACTACTTCCGCCCGGCGGATGTCGCCGTCGGCCCGGACGGAGCGATCTACGTCGCTGACTGGTATGACCCCGGCGTTGGTGGCCACGCAATGCGAGACCCGTCGGCGAGCGGCACGATCTACCGCATCGCCCCCAATGACTTTCAGAGCAAGACTCATCAGCTCGATCTCACGACGGCAGCCGGGCAGATAACCGCTCTGACGAGCCCGAGCGTGAATGTTCGTTCGCTCGGCTTCTCCAGGCTCAGGGACCGGGGTGCCGCTGCGCTGCCTGAATTGAACGAGCTGCTGAAGAACTCCAATCCCTTCATTGCGGCTCGGGCCGTGTGGCTGATGGCGTCGATCGATGGCGAGGGGACCCGCACCGTCGAACATCTGCTCGATCACGGCAAGCCACAGATGCGGATCGCAGCATTTCGAGCGTTGCGGCGTACCGGCACGAACATGTTAGGTAACGCGAGGGCGTTTTCTCTGGATAAATCGCCCGCCGTGCGTCGCGAAGCGGCGTTTGCCCTCCGCGACGTGCCGTTGGCGGATTGCCTCGACATCCTCATTAACATCGCCGCCGGTTATGACGGTAAGGATCGCTGTTACCTGGAAGCTCTGGGCAGCGCCTGCGATGGTCGAGAGCAGGAAGTCTACGCGGCCTTCAAAACTCGATTCGGAGCGTCAGCACTGACGTGGGATGCTCGTTTTGCCGGGCTGGCATGGCGGCTGCACCCAGTCAGTGCGGTCGACGATCTGGTGACGCGAGCCATGTCGAAGCAGCTGAGCGAGGATGAACGCAATCGCACACTGACGGCGCTGGCGTTCATTCCCGATCGCTCGGCGGCGGAAGGGATGTTGCAGATTGCCCTGGCTGGGCCAGAGGATCTTCGCGGTATGGCTACCTGGTGGTGTCATCATCGCAGTGGAAATGACTGGCGAGAGTTTGCCGATCTTAGCGAGAAGTTCCCAATACAGACTCTGCAGGTCGACCTCCCGTCCAGGAAGACAAAGCCGCCGAGCCTCAAGTCTTACGGCCCGCCTGTGTTTGAAAGCAACCTCGCCGAAGCCGGCAGGATTGTACCGATCGAGGCAGATGTTTCCGGCGCGAAGAGTTTGGTGCTGGTTGTCACTGACGCCAACGGCAGCATTAACTCCGATTGGGCCGACTGGATCGAACCACGGTTGGAGGGCTCGGAAGGTAGCGTCAAGTTGACCTCGCTCAGTTGGACGTCGGCGCACAGCGGTTGGGGAAGCGTTCGAAAGGGCCGCAACACCAGCGGTGGTCCGCTAAAGGTGGCTGGAAGATCGATCGATGATGGCATTGGGACTCACGCTTTCTCGATCATCGTCTTTGACATCGCGGACAGGGGATTCACCAAATTCGTTGCCAGCGGCGGCATCGACGACGCGAAGGCAGATTCGCCCGGGTCCGTGAAGTTTCGTGTTTATCTCCGGAACGACGCGCCGTCTCAATTCAATGTTCGGCAACTCCAGAAGATGCAGGGCGACGCCACGCGCGGTGCTGCTCTGTTCATCTCGGAGAAAACAAAGTGCAGCGCCTGTCATACGCTGGCAGGAAAGGGGGGCCAGATCGGTCCGGATCTTTCGCTGATTGCCAGGAAGTATCCGGTGAAGATCCTCCTGGAATCGTTGCTCGACCCGGCAGCCGCGATCACTCAGGGCTATGAAGTCACGCAGGTCGTCACTGAGAATGGCCTCGTGATACAGGGCTTCGTGATCGGCGATGGCGAAGAACTGATTCTCAAAGACTCGGAAGGCAAACAACACAAAATCCCAAAATCAGAGATCGAGCTGCGGCGCCAGCTGAAGACTTCGTTGATGCCCTCTTTGACCAACACGGATCTGAAGCCGCAGGACCTCGCGGACTTGATCGAGTTGCTGAAGCAGTCGGCACTGTGACGAGAAAACGACCCGCCGGAACAAAGAGAGCAAGGATATACCATTCTTCATCTGTCTGGCCCACAACATGCCGCATGTTCCGATTTTTGTTTCCGAGGAGTTCAAGGGTAAAAGCAGGAATGGCGTGTATGGTGATGTGTTACTGGAGCTCGACTGGTCGATTGGTAGAATAACAGAGGCATTGCAGGAGACCGGCATCCGTAAGAAGACCTTGGTTATCTTCACAGGCGATAACGGACCCTTGATTAGCGGAACAGATCGAACACCCCGCTCTACCAGACGACTAAGCGGCACAGGAACGGAGAACAACAGGAGACACCAATGAGCAAGAACACAGTCACGTCTATTGTCCTCGCCCTGTTTGGCATCACCGCCTGGCTGGGTGCCGCTGCCCCGGCGGTGATCCTTGCCGATGTCGTTAAGCCCAACATTCTGTGGATCACCAGCGAGGACAACGGCGTATCCTGGGTGAGTTGTTATGGCGGCACCAATGCGAAGACGCCTTCGATCGATCAGTTGGCGGCCGAGGGGTTCCGGTACCTCCACTGTTTTGACAACGCCGCCGTATGTGCGCCCACCCGATCCTGTTGGATTACCGGCATGTATGGTATTTCCAACGGCACGCAGCCTATGCGTAGCCGCAATTTGATTCCGCACGACAGAATTAGGTATTACCCCGACCTGCTGCGGGCGGCTGGATATCACACTTCGAATCCGGGAAAGACGGACTACAACATTGGGGGGCGCGATGATAAGGATCCCTGGGACCACAAAAAGGGCGAGTTGTACGGCTGGCGTAAGCGCAATCCTGGACAGCCTTTTTTTGCGGTGGTCAATATTGGTGACAGTCACGAGAGTCGCGCGCACGGCAGCGTGGATAACACCCGGAACGATCCGGCGAAGATGAAACTGTTTTCGTATCATCCCGACTTGCCGGTGATTCGAAACAATTATGCGAAATACGCGGATGCGGTCGAGAACATGGATCGAAAAGTGGGCGATACGATCAAGGCGCTCAAGCAGGACGGGCTGTATGAAGATACCATCATTGTTTACAATTCCGACCACGGTGGGGTGCTGCCACGCAGCAAACGATTTGTTTATGCGAGTGGTGTGCATTGCCCCCTGGTTGTTCGTATTCCCGAAAAATACAAAACGTTTTACCCCGCGGACAAGCCGGGAATGACCGTGGATCGCATCGTCAGCTTTGTCGACATGCCCAGGACCTGGCTCAGTCTGGCCGGTACGGAAATTCCCGATACCTTTCAGGGAACAGTCTTTCTTGGCAAGGGGATCGAGCCGGAACCCACGCACCATCTGTCATTTCGGGAGCGCGCAGATGAACGTCTCGATCATGTACGGATGATTCGGGATAAGCGTTATTCGTATCACAAGAATTATTACCCCTTTGCCCCCGCGGGCCAGCACCTGGCCTACCTGTGGAAAGCCCCGGCGGCCCCGGCCTGGGAGCAGCATCATCGCGACGGAAAAACCGATGAGATCACGGGCCGTTTTTTTCGTCCGCGGGTGTCCGAGGAGTTTTACGACAATGCGCAGGATTTTGATAACGTCCACAACCTGATCGAGTCCGAAGAACACCAGGAGAAGATTGCCAAGCTACGCCAGGCCCTGCGCACAAAACAGTTGGCGCTGTTTGATTCCGGCCTCCTCCCGGAGCGCATGCGGGAGCGGCGGGCCGCAGCCAATAATATCACGATCTATGAAATGGTGCGGGACCCGAAGCTATATCCCCTGGAGTCCTACCTGGACGCGGCGGATCGGGCGCTCTCCCGCGACAGGAAAAACCTGAAGCCATTTGCCGCACAATTGTCGGACCAGGACGAGGGCCTGCGGTGGTGGGCAGTTGTCGGGTTGCATTTGTTGGGTCAGGATGCGGCACCGGCGACGAAGGCGCTTGAAACTGCCCTTCGAGACGAGTCGCATGAGGTACGTATGATGGCGGCCTGGTCGCTGGTAAAGCTCGGCCAGACCGATGCTGCGCTGGCCTGCCTGGAAGAACTGTTGTTCACAGGCACAACCAGCACTGAGATGTTACACAACGTGTTGGATTGGATGGGCGAGCCCGCTTTTCCGCTGGTGAAGAAGGCTATGGCCGAGGGCGGCAGCACCAAGGGAAAATATGGGATCAGTATTTTCGGACGGATTGCCGAAGTCAATGGGTGGTAGCCCGCTTGATTCGGGAACGCCTTTTCAGAGAAAGGGGGCAGGTTAATAATTTATCAAGCTTCTTCCGCAGCTTCTTCCACACCTGCCGCATCCACGAAACGTCCGTCCCATCCCTGAACTCCATCGCCAAACTGACCGAAGACTGAGATTCTCAGGTGTGGCGTGCGCCGGATTTCGTGGGTGTGACGTCTGTGTTGACTTCCCTTGATGTTATCGTGTGCCGAGCGACGTGACGAAGATAGATCTCCCCTTGCACGATTGGCGTCGAGGACCGGAAATCGCTATCAAATTGGACCGCGGTCCCAATCTCGTTCCCCCTAACGCGAGTATTCCTGTTAGAATCGAAATGGTGCGGTTCGCAGGGAAAGCTCGTCGCCAGCTTACTTGATGATCCACAATCGGATCGTTGCCGCATTTACAGCGTTTCACGATGACTTGTGGCCGCGAAGAGCGTTCTTCAATAGCAGTTTCGCTACTCCCACGAGCCAGTATCGTTCACGACAAAAAGTAAACTGCATCCAGGAGCCAAGGGATGAAGAGTCGTCGGTCCAGGGCCGGGATCCACAGTTACCTTTCGGTCTTGCCCTGTTTCGGCTTGGCACTGATCCCGAGGTTTGTGTGCCCCTGCCAGATTCCCGCCTATGCAGGGTTGCTGGGTTCGATGGGTCTGACGTTTCTGATGCAGACGGTCTATTTGCTGCCGCTGACTGCTACCTGTTTGACGTTTGCCGTCGGCGGGCTGGCGATTGGTGCGAAACGCCGCCAGGGCTATGCTCCTTTTTGGGTCGGGCTGATTGCGGCCGTTCTGCTAATGGCTGGCAAGTTTGTGTTCGTCTCGGCCCCAACCGTCTATGTGGCGATTTCGGTGTTGTTGATCGCTTCACTGTGGAATTCGTGGCCAGGCAGGAAGCGGGCGAAACTGTACTTCACCGCGGATGGTCAGGTACAAATGCACCCCAATCCGAAATCCTGACGTTGGGCGGGGCCGCCGCGAATTACGTCGGCATCCCGAATGTTGGAGCGGCCGGGGAGGGCTTCTTCATGACGGTACATCGAATTTCCGCGTGGTCAAATGCTCGCCCTCCCCGCTCGTACGTGCCCCCCCCCTTTTTTTCCGGCGAACGATCTAACCCAACTTTGGGGCTGTGACAATGCTCTGGATAGAAACTGTCGCGAACGTTACACGTTTGTGCGACACGCTCTGGTCAGGAAGTTTCCAGGGAATGCGCCGCTGATGACTTGACCACGCCGCCAAGTTGGACGAGAACCGGTGGCCGGCGTCCTTCGGCAAACGACAACGCCGCCGTGGGACAGGCGTCGACACAATCGTTCGCCACTTTGGTCAGAGCTTCGTCCATTTCGCCTTCAAACGGGACGCTGAGGAGGATGTCGAAACCGCGACCGACAAACGCCAGCCCTAACGGTTCCTGAGCGCGTTCGGCAATCTTGATGCACAGTTCGCACTTGATACACTTCCCCGGTTCGAACAGGACGGACGACTCACGCCCCACCACTTCGTAAGGCCGACGCTCTCTGGGAAAGCGATTTGGATCCGCACCGTAGAATTCCGACCATCGTTCCAGTTTGCAGTTGCCGTGGGAGGAACAGGTACAGTCGAAGCATCGATCCGACTGTTCCGCCGCGTCGGCCTGATCATAGTTTGTGCCGAAGTCGGGAATGGATCGATCGGCACTGATCGAACCGGCCAGGAATTCGTCGATCTCTCCCGACTCCACACGGCCGATGCGTGACGAGAATTCGTATCCCAGGTCCAGGTCCTTCATTCCGGACAGAAACTGGTTGATGATAAACGCAGCTTCTTTGCCGTCGGCGGTACTTCGCACGACCATGCCTTTCCCTCGCAACGCATTGCCGACAGCAAACACGCCACGGCGGTTGGTCGAGTAGGTCTCTCGGTCGACGTCGATTCCCTTTCGACCTGCCCTGATGCCCAACTGTTTGACATCATCGGGCATGGTTTTGCCAATGGCCAGCAACACGGCATCAAACTCAGTGTGAAGGGCATCGAGTTGTTCTTTCATCGTGACCGATGTCTGCATCCGCAGTTCGACCCCCAGCCGGACAATCTGCGCGACTTCCGCATCCAATACGTCGCGTGGCAATTCTTCTTCGCTTTCTTCAGTGCGAAGGCGCCCGCCGAGCGCCGCGTTCTTCTCGATCAGCGTGCACGCATGTCCCGCTCGCCGCAGATAATAGACACCGGCCAGACCCGATGGTCCAGCGCCGACAACGGCGACGCGTTTACCACTTTCCGGCTTGCATGGCGGTAGATGTGGATCTGCTGTTGCCAGATCCACATCCGCCACGTAACGCTTCAGATCACAGATCGCTACGGGGCTATCGGCACCTTTGCGCCGGCAGCCCTTTTCGCATGGCTTGGGGCAGACTCGACCGAGCACCGCCGGCAGGGCGATGTCTTCCTTGACGGTCGTGATTGCGTCCCGCAGTGTTTCGTCGCTGATCTGCTGCAGCATCAGCGGAATGTCCATGTGTGCCGGGCAGGCGAAGTCGCAAGGAGCGCGGCAGTCTCCAACGTGTTCGCTCAGCAGCAACTCCAGCGCCGTGCGGCGAACGTCGTTGATCTCTTCCGTCTCGTTGTCGATCTCCATCCCCTCGACGACCGTCGTCCCGCAGGCAGAAATCAAGCGTCCGGTGCGACTGTCCTTGACGGTGCAGACCTGGCACGAGTTCGAGGCCTCGTATCCCTTAAGATAACAAAGTGTGGGGATCTCGACTCCGAGTTTCGCGGCGGCGTCGATGATGTTCGAATCTGCTGGAACGTCGACTTCGCGATTGTCGATTGTTACTTTTACCATTTATTTTTTACGACCTCACTTCTATGCGTCGGTCTCTACCGGGCCCGATACTGTCCTGACGGAAAGGTTACACGGGAATCGGCATTGTTTGTTTCGGTTTTGATTTTGTTGGTGGGTCCGAGGCGATATAGACGGCGTCCTCGGGGCAAACCAGGTAGCACGTGTCACATCGGATGCAGATGTCCATGTCGATTGTGTGTCTCGCGTAAGGCGTCATCGGGATGGCATCAACGGGGCAATGTTGGGAGCAGAGCGTGCAACCGATACATTTGTCGTTGATACGATAGTCGATCATGTTGACGCACTTGCCCGACGGACAGTATCCCTGGATGTGCGCCTCGTATTCCTCGCGGAAGTACTTCAACGTGGATAGGACGGGATTGGGAGCCGTCTTGCCGAGACCGCACATGCTGCCGGCCCCGACGGACCTGGACAACGATTCGAGCTGCTCCAAGTCGCCCTTCCTGCCTTTCCGGTTGCAGAGTCGGTCCAGGATGTCGAGCAGCCGTTTCGTGCCGACGCGGCAAAACGTACACTTGCCGCACGACTGGTCCTGCGTGAATTGCAGGAAGTAGCGGGCGATGTCGACCATGCAGTCCTTGTCGTCAAGTACGACCAGTCCGCCGCTTCCCATGATGGCACCGACGGCAGCCAGCGACTCATAATCGATTTGAGTTTCGGACAATTCCGCAGGAACGCAACCGCCGGAAGGCCCGCCAATCTGGACGGCTTTGAACGTACGTCCAGGGGCTACTCCCCCGCCGATTTCCTCGACAATCTCGCGAATGGTGACTCCCATGGGGACTTCGATCAGTCCGCCGTTTCGAATCTTCCCGGCCAGGGCGAAGACCTTCGTTCCCTTGCTTGTCTTGGTTCCAAGTCTGGCAAGTTCTTTGCCGCCGTGTTGCAGAATCCAGGGAATCGTGGCGAACGTCTCGACGTTGTTGATCAGCGTGGGTTTTTCCCACAGGCCACTTTCCGCCGGGAACGGTGGTCGCAACCGGGGTGTCCCACGATGTCCTTCGATCGAGTGAATCAGGGCCGTTTCCTCGCCGCAGATGAATGCACCCGCTCCTTCGCGCACGTCGAGCTTCAAGCTGTAATCGGTGCCCATGACCGAGTCGCCGAGGATGCCTCGCTGTTCGCAGGTTTTGATCGCTTCTCGAACGCGTTTGACAGCCAAAGGGTATTCCGCGCGGATATAGAAAATTCCTTCGCGCGAACCGAGCGTGCTGGCGGCGATTGCCATCCCTTCAATAACGCGAAACGGGATCGACTCCAGCAGCATCCGGTCCATGAAGGCGCCGGGATCGCCTTCGTCACCGTTGCAGATAATGTACTTGGTCGGATTATCCTGAGCGCGGACGGCCCGCCACTTGATATGCGTCGGAAACCCGGCCCCGCCTCGCCCCCGCAGACCACTGGTCTCGACTTCATCGAGGACTTGTTCCGGCTCCAGCTGCGTGAGACACTTCTTCAGGGCCGTGAATCCATCGAAACGAATGTACTCGTCAAAGTCGAGTGGGTCCACAATGTCCAGAAGATCCATGGTGAGGTGCTTTTGAGGGCCGATGAACGGTGCCATCTTGCCGTCCCGTGCATCCCTGCGTTCCTCCAGAACACCCTTGTCTTCGTCCGTATGAAACCAATCGATCAACCGCGATGCGGCGTAGCGAATTGGTCTCGTAATGCCGCTCGGTCTGAAGTGTTTCAACACGATGCCTCGGACCATGTCTGGTTTGACATTCGTGTAAATCTCAGATGCGCCATTCGGCGCGACCATCTCGATCAGAGGTGTCTTATGGCAGACCCCCGTGCAACCCACCTGTTTCACAAAGGCACGGGCGCCGGTTTCATGGAGCGATTTGCAAAGGGCATCGTGAACCTTGTCGCTGCCCAACGCCAGACAGCATGACCCCAGGCCGATCCGGACCTCGGTCGCCTTTTTTTCAATAGGTTGCGAAATCGGACGGTGCACGGCGGGTCTTCTGTCGCTGGACTGACCCAGGTCGGTGACGACCCGCGGTGCCGACTGGGATGTGACGTAGCCATGCGTTATATCATCGACCTGCACCACCGGACCCAGGGTGCAACAGCCCAGGCACGCCACCGTTTGTAGCGTAAACTCGCCGTCGGCATCGGTATCTTCTCCCGGCGCGAGTTCAAGCTTCTGCCGAATGGCGTCGGTGACCAGGTTGGCTCCCTTGACGTGGCAGGCCGTACCCGTGCAGACGCTGACCATATGACGTCCGACAGGCTGGTGGCGGAAATGGTCGTAAAAAGACGACACGCCCACAATCGACGCCGGAGTGATTTCAGTCAGTTCGCAGACCCGCTCGAGCGCCTCCCGCGGCAGGTAGCGATAGACGTCCTGCACCGCCTGCAGAATCGGGATGACCATATCGGGATTCCGACCGACTTCTTTGACGATGCGTTCGATATGAGCGAGGTCGATGTCGGTAGTTGTCGTCTTGATCATTCGCCAATAAACCCAAATCTCGAGAACTCAAGCAAGTTCAAATCCAATTGCAGCGTTTGCAACTCCGGCGATTCACTCTTCGTCCGGCGTAGTCTTTCCAATGCAGAATAGTTGCTCGGCGCCTCGTATATAAATTCTTCCATCCTGAAAAGCGGGGCTGGTAACGCACTCTTCCCCCAGTTCAGCTTCCGCGATTTGTTCGCATTCTTCCCGCGTGGGCTCCACCACCCAGGCTGTCCCCTCTCTACTGAACAGGTAGACGTACTTGCCTACCAGGCTGGGCGAAGAAATAAAATCGGCTCCAAAGTCCTCTTCCCACAGCGGGTCGCCGCCTTCTTTCCTGTCGAAGCACGACAGTGTGCCGTATGAGGCCATCATGAGCACGAATTCGGACGTTACCAGGGGGCTGCAGGTGTCAGGCACCCCGTTGTCAACGGTCCACTGTACATGGCTGTCGGTTACGTCGCCCTGGCCATCTGCACGGATTGCCGCGAAAACGGCCATATCGTTCCCCGCATAGACAGTCTCATCGAAATACACGGGCGTGGGACCTACTTCCGCGCGATCGAGGCAGTTTGCTCGCCACAGTTCCTTTCCGTCTTCCGTCGAATAGGCAATCACCCAGGGATCACCGCACGTAATGACCTGTGCCTGGTCACCGTGCTGGATCACGATTGGCGAGGACCAGGACGCTGGCATCTCGCGGACCGTCTCCCAGATCGTTTTCCCGGTCAAACCGTCCAGGGCCATCACTTTTGAAAGCTCGTCATCGTTCGCGCCATGGTCAAATTGAATGATCAAAGAACCGAGGTAGGTGGCCAGTGACGAAGAATGACCATAGTTGTTCTTTTGAGGTACGCCTAACGATCGTTTCCACACCTCGTTTCCTGAGAAATCGAGACCGGCCACGAGTCCGTCGGCGAACATCGCAAAGACCAGACGACCATCGGTGGCCATCGTCGGCGCTGCGTACCCGGTATCACTACTGGTCTTGATAGCCGCCGTGTCCGTCAGCGGGTCGATTTCGATTTCTTTCGTCCAGAGAATGCTCCCGGTAGCGGTTTCAAAGCAATAGACTTCCCGCACATCCTGCGTCGCACCGGAAAGAAACACGCGGTCTTTCCAGACGACGGGCGAACTGACTCCGGGATTTGGTACCGGGGTCTTCCAGAGAATTCCCTGATCCGTCGCGCCGTCCCACTCGGTCGGAATGTCCTGATGCGTCGATATGCCCGATCCGTTCGGTCCGCGAAAACTAGTCCAGTTGGCTTGTATTTCTTCGGCTGTCGGTAAGTCGGGAAGCTCGACTCCCCGTGCACTGTCGGGGCGGTCTTCGCCATTCTCCCCCTCTTTCCCGGGGCCTTCGTGTATTGCCGCAAGCTCCTCAAGCGAAACCGGGAGCGAACTACGGTAGCTGGCGTTCATTGCCCAGGTCGTGCCGACCAGAGCCAGTATCACGACGGCAACCGCCCAAAGCCCTGTACGACTCAGCGTTTCGTCCGAGTCCGGACCGGGATCTTTCGGCTTGGGCGTGGGGAGCGTGCGGCGCATCGTGGCCGCCCACTTTCCCAGTATCAGTGCGACCGCGATGCCACCGAGCAGCAAATAAGATCCGATCTCGGTGAATCGTTGCTCGCGAAAATACTCCTTCCGCAGCGCGAGGTCCAGAGACTGGATTTCCAGTCGAAGCTCGTCATCGTTCGGCTGCTCGACGAATCGTTCCCTGAGGGCGACAAATTCGGGATCCTTCTGTGGCACCTTGTTGAGTCGGTTCGCGCCATCGACCAGAAGCAGCGCGCAGACAATTACCGAGAACACCCCGGCGACAACCGCGGAACAAAGGATCGAGCGATAACCAAAGATGGCCTTCAAGAGGATTTGTCTCCCACGGTCAGCTGTACAAGTTCTGACGCCGCGGGCGTGCCGTCTGGTAAGGCTTCCGACACGTCCGCGATCAAACCAAGCCTCACTTTTTCAACAGGGCAATACCAATAGCAGCGTCCACACGAGACACAGCCCGCCCGATCCGCCTGATAGTCATTACGGCGACGACGCGACGAAATGTAGACCAGCTTGATGGCGATCACCAAGCCTGTCCAGGCACCAAGAAGAGCACCGAGACTGACGAATTCCGTCCGCCGTTTAATCGCCGACGCGTACAGGTCGTCCACGGATCGTCCCGTACCGCGAAACGCGTCGCTGGCATCGGTTGTCTCTCCATTTGCCAACCCGGTCTCTTCGAGCCGTACCTGTTCGGCCACACGCGACTCAGAATGCCACTGTGAGAGTGGCACAGCGAGTGTGAATCCAAGTCCCAGGAACACGGCTACGATAAACGGAGCAGCGACCAGGCTTATGGCGAATTGGCGTTTCCCCTTCTGCCGACTGTCGGCTGTTTGGGCAGTTGTCGGGGGATGAATTGCGCCGTAAGGGCAGACGTCTTCACACAATTGACAATTGACACAAGTGTCAGGCGGGATGCTCAGATGCCACTTCGAAAGGCACGACAACACCCGCAGAATCGCCCCGTAGGGACAGAGGTAACGGCAGTAGGGACGACCGACAAACACGCCGATCACCAAAACGCAACTACCGAAGATCAGCATATCCGTATTGCCGCCCAGGCGGAAAAAAGGAATGAACGGATCGTAGCGGCAGATGATGAAGGCGGATTTGGTCGCAGCAAAGATCACCGCCGCGCCCAGGTAGATGTATGCCACCAGCCCCAGCGAATGGTCCAGCCAGCGGGGCACAGCGACTGTGCGAATCGCGAACAATTCCTGCATCGCGCCCAAAGGGCACACCGCCGCGCAGAACGTACGGCCAAAAAAGAGTGTGAACACTAAAGGCAGAATAAAAAACGCGACAACCGTGATCGGAATGACATACGTAGGATCAAAAATAGCTAACGCGACATTCTGTGTGGCGCCGATGGGACAGACGCATCCCTGTCGCCAAAAGCCGAACCAGATCAAGCAGGCAATCGTCAGCAGTAGCAAGCTGCGTCGCGACCGCGATACCAGCGTAAAGTAGGAAGCCAAACATAAAGCGACCAGCAGAATCGCCACGTCCAGGACCGCTGCCACCTCGTCGTCAACGTCCGGGACGCTGGCGGTTGGAATTGGATGGTCGGAGAATTCCGGAACCGGAAACATGAGCTCAGGCCCGTCAGCGAAGGCGCTGCCGCCCAGGATCGCGACGAAAGACAGCAGAAGACATGCGCGAGCAAAGCTATTCATTGGACTGCACCTGGTCAATCAACGCCTGCGCCGCCTTATCGGATTCCCCGGCCTTCTGCCGTATCACCCCAAGTGCCACTTCTTTCAGCCGATACGGCCTGTCTGACGACGGGTTCACAAATGCGTCACTGGGACAGGAAACCGCGATCGCACACTCGTTGCAGTTTACACAGCGGTCGTGCATCACCTGCAGATAAAGTGAACCGTTCATCAACGCACAACCTTTGACACACATGGCGCAGCCAATGCACGCGTCGGTGTCGATTGTGTACTCGTAGAAG
>JAAERP010000508.1 GCA_024230215.1 Fuerstiella sp.
AACTGCAAGGCCGCCGTTGCTGATCGAGCCGTTGGCTCCACCCGCAGCGTCTGCTCCACCGTCCGTGCTTACCCAACCAGTGGCTGGGACAACACCGGCAACTGTGTCAGCGTCCATTGCTGCAGCCGCGTTGTCGCGGTCACTGTTAAAGCTAACTCCGAGTGATTTACTTGAAGCGGCTCCGAGTCCTGTTGTGTTACCAACAAGAGCAAGCTCGTATCCGTCAGGGATGCCGTCCTCGTCATCGTCTGCAGGTGCAGCGTTGATTGGGCTCTGACCTCCTGCAAGTGCCTTGATCTGGCGTCCTGTGAGAGGCTCTAACCAGAGAGCAACATCGTCAACCATTCCGCGGTAACCAGCTTCACCACCGTTACGTCCACCAACAATCAGGTTTCCGCTTCCGTTTGGTGCACGCTTGCCACCTGTCCAGTCAACTTCACCGTTAAGGTAAATGGTTCCAACATCAGCGGCTCCGTCGTAGACGAATGCGGCGTGTACCCACTCACCGTCGAAGGTGTTCAGGTTCGTCGCTCCGTTGGTGTCTGCTCCCCAGTGTGCCTGGTGCAGGAATCCACCGTTACGGATACCGTTGTGGATACCCTGACTAGTCTGACCGAAGAGGAACTTGTCTCCACCGAGGTCACTAGGCTTGATCCATGCTGTTGCTGTGTAGCTGTTCTGACCCTCAACATCATTAATGATGCCGGTGAGGTCTGCTCCTGGTACGTTCAGGAAGCCGCCCTGGAAGTCAGCTCCAGTTCCTGGAGTCGATCCCTTAGGTGCTCCTGATCCACCAACTGTGAGTTGATCAGCGCGTTCAATCGTTGCGTCCAGTCCAAGGGCTCCCTTGTCAGCGACAGTCGCACCTTCCTGACCCTCAAAGTCGAAGTATGCAGTGACTGCTGGTAGTGGGGGAGCGGTAGGCTTGCCTGCGATAATGACAAGGTTGTCAATAAACAGGTCCTGGTTCGCTCCACCGACTCGTGCTGAGATGTTGAATGTGTATCCATCATCACCAATGAAGGCTCCGGTATCAACGTCTGTGAAATCAGCGTTCGTAGTAAGTCCAGTCGTGTAGTAAGTCGCTCCCTTAGATGGATCCCAACGGATCTCAATGCTTCCGGTCTTCCTTGAGTCATCCTCAAGAATGATTCCATTAGCAAAGGCAAGCTGACCAACGTCCGCTCCATTTACTACTCCAGAGATGTTAACTCCCTGCTCAGCATCACCGTTACGCCATGTGTCCACCTCAAAGGAGAGGTTTTCATCTGCTCTACCGGCCATTCCTTCTTCGGCTTGTCCCTGGTCACCCAGTGGTGCGCTACCGTAGTTGAAGGAGAATCCGTCAGCAGGGTCATTTGCACCGGCTGAATCGAAGAGTTCGTAATCAAATGTGGCTGTAAAACCTTGAGTCGTACCTGCAAGACCAGGAACAGAGAAGCTTGAGAAGCCGAGTCCCTGTCCGTCGATCGTCAATTGAAGGCGATCGCCCTGAACTGTATTTGCCTGTCCGAAGATCACTGATCCGTCACCAAGTTCCGTGGTTCCATCTGCAAAACCGTCGAAGTCTTGAGCGTAGTAACCAGGTCTGCTGTTAGCATCAGTAGGATCGGTTCCTGCAGTGACCTCGTCACCGTCATTGGTTCCGTCACCGTCAGTGTCTGGATTATCTGGATCAGTTCCAGCTGCGATCTCCTGTGAAGTGGTGAGTCCGTCACCGTCAGCATCAGATTCTGGAATTACGCTTCCACCTGCAGCAAGGGCTGCGATGTCTTCAGCAGATATTGCTTTGTTCCAGACTGCGACCTCGTCAACGAGTCCGCGGTATCCGGCACCACCGCCGTTACGTCCACCAATGATCAGGTTTCCGTTTCCGTTTGGTGCGCGCTTGCCACCTTCCCAGTCAACAACACCGTCGAGGTAGATCTTACCTGTGTCAGATGGTCCGTCGTAAGTCCATGCTGCGTGTACCCAGCCGTCTTCGTCTGCAGCGAGGTAATCATTGAGGTTCGTGGCACCGTTGGTGTCCGCTCCCCAGTGAGCTTGGTGCAGGAATCCGCCACTGCGGATACCGTTATGGATACCCTGAACTGACTGACCGAAGAGGAACTTGTCCCCACCGAGGTCAGTCGGCTTGATCCATGCAGAGAATGTGTAGCTGCCTTCACCGGCAATTACGCTGCTAAGGTCAACTCCTGGTACATTAATCATTCCGTCCTGAAGATCAGCAGCGGTCGCAGGACTTGGTCCGGCAGGTGCTCCACCCTCGACTCCGAGCGTGGTTTGATCTGGGCGTGTGACTGTTCCAGTGTTACCCCATGTTCCTTTGTCGGCTACTGTACCGTTTTCTTCGGTATCACCCTCAAAGTCAAAGTAAGCGACTAGTGATGATGGGACGCTGTCCGCATCGTTCGGGTCACTAGAGACTGTGATTTCAACACCGTCACTGTATCCGTCATCATCAGAGTCAGCATCAAGTGGGTCAGTGCCTAAGTCGCCCTCAGCGCCGTCAGCAAGTCCGTCACCGTCAGTGTCAGCTAATAGTGGTGCTGTACCTAATGCGAGCTCTTCACCGTCTGTTAATCCGTCATCATCAGAGTCCGCTTTCGTAGGATCACTCGCAAGTGATGCAAACTCTTCAGCGTCTGTTATTCCGTCACCGTCAAAGTCGGCTGGTGTGGAAGTAGAGACCTTGAGTGTGCCTGCTCCGTAGCGTTGAGCTGGTCCGCCGTCCACATTTGCCGGGAATGCGCCTGCATCACCCCATCTAGATCCGCCCACGAAGGTAATTGCTCCGCCAGCATCGTTAGTGGAAAGACCTTCTGCTGCGGCTACACCTAAATTGATGTTTGGTTCACCCGCACCGTAACCGCTTCCAACGATTGTGTAGCTTCCTGCTGGTAAAGTGACAGCGTCGGCTAATGCCTTGAAGCGCTGACCACCTTCTAGAGTTCCTGGATCATCTCCAGTGAAGTCTGCACTTGCAAGAACTTCAACGCC
>JAAERP010000509.1 GCA_024230215.1 Fuerstiella sp.
ACCAAAAATGCGAAGCACCCTTCGGGCCGTTCCGGTTTTTGGTACCTGACCCCGTTTTCCTCGCCAACCCTAAAACCTGGCTGTGACAAAGCACTAGTGCCCTGGATCTAAAGAAGAATACTGGCTGAGGAGGCTTTTTGAACATCTGAAACAGTGAGCCGCAGGACGCTGGCCGCGGGTAGAAACACTGCCAATAAGCGGCGGCTATCGCCGTGCCGCTCACACGAATAGACGTATCCAGACATCCTCCCCGGCCAGTGGTAGACAACAGTTCATGTCATCACTGACAAGGCGTTGGCTTCCATGTCGCCATCGCTGCCCCGTCCTGCCACAATCTTTCAGACACGATAGAACCATCCCACCGCAAATGACGGATTCTGATCAGCCAACCTCTGCACAACCGCAACCGAGTGGGCTCGGGCGTGAGTCGCTGAATCTGCCCAATCTGATTACCGTCAGTCGATTCTTGCTGGCGCTGGTTCTGTTTTGGCTGATTGACCTCGGTGGGCATTGGATTGCATCGGCGGGACTGTTTGTCTTTGCCGCTTCAACGGATTGGCTGGACGGCTACCTGGCTCGCAAGTACGGACAGGTCACGGTACTGGGACGAATCCTGGACCCATTCGTCGACAAGATCATCGTTGGCGGGACGTTTCTGTTTCTCCTGGACAAGAATGGCGCAATCGAGTCAGGCGTGACTGTGCATTCCGGCGTGACGGCATGGATGGTCATCGTCGTGATTGGACGTGAGATGTTCGTGTCCAGCCTGCGAGGATTCCTGGAGCAGCAGGGAAAAGACTTTTCCGCCAGTTTCAGCGGCAAGGCCAAGATGATGCTGCAATGCGTCGCCGTCACAGCCAGCCTGCTGTCTCTTAGTGTTCAGTTGCAATGGTCGTGGCTGCCGGCGACTCGTGACGTATTACTTTGGGTGGCCGTTGGTGTGACCGTTTGGAGCGGGTTCGTTTATGTTCGTCGGGCGGTCATGCTGCTGCGGGAAGACTAGAGCAGTTTACTTATTGTCGTAAACGATACTGGCCAGTGGGAGCAACGAAACTGCTATTGAAAAGCGTTTTTCGCGGCCACAAGTCAGCGTGAAACGCTGTAACGGCGAATCTGTTCGTTTGAAGGTGTGCCCAGTGCCTTACCGCCAAGGCGGACACTGGAACAGTCAGTGGCACACAGCCGAGCGTTCAGTCACTGGTGCAGCTGTGGCGTGGAATTGGTTTCGAAGGGGGGGGGCGCACGAACATCCACCCGAACGACACCAACACCGGGTTCCGCGACGACCGGTGAATAGACCAGTTCAAAGAACACTCTGAAGGGCAGATTGGACATGCAGGACGGATTGCGGAATCTGGTTCAATCTCGAAACAAGCTAATCAGTCTGCACAGCACCGATGAGCCGGTTGAGTTTCAGGCGGTTTTGGACGTGGCAGAAGCATAGACAGAAATGTGCATGACTGGACAGTGACAACGGGCGTACAGGTCCATTCACCGGATGTACCACAGCCGGCCGCCGTTGCCGGAACAGATAAGCCGGAACTCGCAATGCAGTACCTGCTGCGTCAGAAGCGTCCGACGTTGGCGTGTTTTCGAGGTCTCGCCGCGTTCACCAGTCAACCGGTCGTACGGCGACTGATCAAGGACTATGTTCAACAGGCGAACGGTTCCCGTGAGTGTCTGTTGTTGATGGACGAAGAATCGCTGCATCCGCGAATACAGCGACTTGCCATTCCATGGCGTTCGGGGCTGCCGGACAAAGAAGAGCTGGCTCAACTGGTCAAGCACACGTACCGCAGGATCAAACGGGAAGCAAAAACGCCTGTGGTCTCAGAATTGCGGACCACGGAGTTTGAAGCTCTCGTGCTGAATCTAAGAGGTCTGACTCGCAGCGAAGCCATTCGAATTGTGGAGTCGGTCATTCTTGAAGATCATCAGCTGTCCCGCAACGATCTTCAGCGAGTCATCGATGCCAAGCGGCGACTGCTGGAAGGATCGGGGTCACTGGAATCGATGACGATCGACTTCGACATCGATGAAGTGGGTGGGTTGCGCGGGCTGAAGAAGTGGCTGGGCGACCGTCGTGGCGGCTTTACAGACAAGGCTCGTGCGTTTGGCATCGATCCGCCCCGCGGAGTTCTGATGCTCGGCGTACCGGGATGCGGAAAAAGCCTGTGTGCAAAGGCAGTGGCGGCTGACTGGGGAATGCCGCTGCTGCGTCTGGACCCAGGCGTTCTATACCAGAAGTTCGTCGGCGAAAGCGAAAATCAATTGCGTCAGGCGATTCAACAGGCCGAAGCCATGGCTCCTGTTGTCTTGTGGATCGATGAAATAGAAAAGGCCTTCGCGTCAGCGTCCAGTGCGTCTGCCGATGGGGGGCTGTCTCAGCGAATGTTTGGCACGCTGTTGTCCTGGATGCAGGACCATCGGGAACTCATCTTCATGGTGGCGACCGCCAACGATGTATCAGCGTTGCCTCCCGAACTGATGCGAAAAGGGCGTTTCGACGAAGTCTTCTTTATCGACCTGCCCGGGGTTGATGCGCGTCGCCAGGTGTTTTCGATTCACCTGAAAAGAAAAGGCCGCGATCCTCAGCAGTTCCGTGTGGACGAACTTGCTGACGCGTCTAAAGATCTGACAGGATCAGAAATCGAACAGGCCATCAAGTCGGGACTGTTTCACGCCTTTGCCGCAGATCGCGAGTTGCAGACGGAAGACATTCTGAAAGCGATCGTGGAAACTCATCCGCTGGCTTCGTTGATGTCGGAGAAGATCGAATCGTTGCGAAGCTGGGCGACGAATCGCTGTGTTGCGGCAGATTAGAGCAGTTTACTTATTGTCGTGAACGATACTGGCTCGTGGGAGCAACAAAACTGCTATTGAAAAGCGATCTTCGTGGCCACAACTCAGCGTGAAACGCTGTAGGGCAGGATTTGTATGAATCAGCGCGGCGGAAGAAGCTGTCTTGTTTTCACGCTCCGGCCTTTGAAGTTGCGTTGTTCCGTGTCTCCCTGGTCATTGGGACGATAAGGAACGATGTGAAAACGAGAGAGTGAATCATCATGGTCGGACTTCACCCGCCCAGGAAGAGTCGGGCTATTCGGTCTGGAGAGTGGCGTTTCCCAGTCGCCGCGTTCTGTCTCGTAAGAGACGTTCAAATAACCATTCAATCACTCCACGCTGCCACAATCTCGTGGACGGTCTCCCCCTCCAGCACTTCGTGCGCCAACAGATGATCCACGATCGCGCCGATGGCCGCCCAGTGATGTTGCTGAGAAAGAGTTTGATGCAGCTGAACTGTAAGACGTTCCAGAAACGTCAGGCGTTCCTTCGCAGCTTTGACGAAGTTGGCGGCCTGCCATGCAAGTTGCCAGTCGAGCGACCATTCCGAAACGGTTGCCGGATGAAAGGGGTCGCCTCGATGGATCATTTCCGCAACAGGTCCGGCTAGCGCCACCAGAATCGATTTTTCCGCCAGTTCCTGACCTGAAACGGCCGACCTTTCCCATTGTACAACCGTGTCACCAAAACGATTCGGGCCATCGTCGTGGTCCGGGTCTATTGAAACGGAATCGACAATCGCTCCCAGATACACAGCTGCGAAGGCGTGGCCAGCCTCATGCCAGGCGGTGATTTCTTCAGTGTCAGACACGCGTGCCGCCGTCCCTTTCTGCACAGGTCAACCAGTCGCGGCGGACTTCAGTCGATTTCCACATTGCTGAGGTCATCAGCTTCCGGATACTGCGGATCCATATTTCTGAGCGTATCCACCATGACGCGCATGATGGCCAGGTTGCGGTACCACTTCTGATCACCTGGAATCAAATGCCACGGCGCGCGATCGGTCGTGCAGTTATTCAGCATGTCCTGGAATGCGATTTGGTATTCATCCCATTGTTCACGTTTGTTAAGGTCGTCGTGATCGAACTTCCAGTGCTTGTCCGGCTCATCAAGTCGATCCTGAAACCTCTCTTTTTGTTCGTCTTTTGATATGTGCAGGAAGAACTTCAGCACC
The DNA here is from genome assembly GCA_024230215.1 of Fuerstiella sp. GTDB lineage: Bacteria > Planctomycetota > Planctomycetia > Planctomycetales > Planctomycetaceae > Fuerstiella. The sequence goes on from JAAERP010000509.1 coordinate 4,016, forward strand.
CTCGTTCCTGTGTCAGTCAGGTGCTTTTCGAAGTTGTTGATCGTCTCATAACGAGGACGCCACACATTTTTTGGTACGATGTTGTTCACTCGAACCACCAGCACATCTTCGTAGTGAGACCGATTGAAGACTCCGATCATGCCGCGACCCGGGACGGCCCGATGGATCCTCCATAGAAAGTCGTGTGCCAGGTCTTCTGACGACGGCTTCTTGAAGGACGTTACTAGCACTCCCTGGGGGTTGACGCCTTTGAACGTGTGCCGAATCGTGCCGTCTTTTCCTCCGGCGTCCATGGCCTGCAATACGACCAACAACTTCTGCCTGCCTTCCGCGTACAGGGCTGTCTGCAGGCGAATCAGTTCGTCTCGCAACTCACCGAATTCCTGCTCCGCCGCATCGCGGTCATCATGAAAATCCTTGCCACGAGTGCTTTTTTTGGCGAGCACGACGGGGATTCCCGGTGTCAGGCGATGAACCTTTGGCATGTTGGCACTTTTCGACGGTAATAGGGAAGAACGTTCGACAGTGATCCTGCGTTACGACCGCTTGCTGGGGGCAAGTTACCAATCCGAGACCGACTTCCCAACAAACAGCCCCGGTCATTTACGGCGTATTACCATGACTTGTGGCCGCGACAGACGCGTTTCAACCTGAGAAGACGCATATCCACGAGCCAGAAAGGTTCACGAGACTAAGCAAACAGCACTGCCAGGACTACGACGATGGTCAAGGCATCCACCCGCCCCGATATTCAACGGAGCACCCGTGTTCGGATGCAAGCGAACAATGCGACGTTATAATTGACCAGCGTGACTGGCCGAGTTGCACGCAGATCAGGCTGCTTCGATCTTTCCCCGCCCCCATTGGCACATTTTCAGCCACACGGCCCAAAATACGGAAATACACCATGGCAAAGAATCACTCCCAGAGATTTCTCGACATTGTGAATTCGGTTCGACCGCAGATCAGGGAATGTAACGTCCAGGACGTGGTCGATCGGCGCGCTGGCGGAGGAGGTTTTCATCTGGTCGATGTGCGCGAGGAAAGTGAATTCGCCGCCAGCCATATCCCGCAGGCTATACATCTTGGCAAAGGGATCATTGAACGAGACATCGAAGGCACGATCGCTGACACTGATGCAACAATTGTCCTGTACTGTGGTGGAGGCTACCGTTCTGCTCTGGCTGCCCTGAACCTGCAACAGATGGGCTACACAAACGTCATCTCCATGGATGGTGGTTTCAGAGGCTGGAAAGAAGCCAATCAACCCGTCGAGTCGTGCAACCCCGCTTAGTCTTATCCCGTATCTACCTTCGTCAGGAAAACGGGGTCAGGTACCAAAAACCGGAACGGCCCGGAGGGTGCTTCGCATTTTTGGTACCTGACCCCCTTTTCCGGCCGACCAACTCTCGCTCCATCGAAAGTTTCTTCATGAGTCAGCTTCAGGAATCCTACGTCATCGAATTTGACGGCGAGGATACGTCGAATAACGTTCGTCAGATGGTCGGTCGCACGCAGCCGCATTCTCTGCGCACATTCACGCCCAGCCAGGCGGTGTTGTCAACTTCAGCTGGTGTGTTTCACTGGACACCGGAAGGGCGACGACTCTACGACTACTCATCCGGCGTCCTTGTTGCGAATCTGGGGCACAATCCGATTCGCTGGATGAAGCGTTTTCAGGATTATCTCGGATGGTCGGCCGAGAAACTGGCTGCCTCTGACGACGGTTTCTTTAAAGCCGTTTCGTTGACGGCGTATAACGCCATGACTGACCTGGAAGCACAGGCCGGCCGTCGTTTGGTTGCCAGTCTGCAGGCGAGCCCCGGTGGCAGCAGACTGGAAACGGTCATGTGGTCCGCGTCTGGTTCGGAAGCTGTGCAGAAGGCGTTGTGGGCCTGTATGCGTCGCGATCCATCACGACCGGGTGTGCTTGCCACACGGTACGGCTTTCATGGCAAGAAAGGACTGTCCGGTGCCGTGACCGGAAGCGAAAAAGATTCGGAACGCGATCCGAGAGTTCGGTTCATCAGTTTCCCTCGCGAAGAATGTTCTGACATCGATAGTCCGAACAGGGCTTTCGATCCATCGGCCTATCGTGCGGAACTGGAAGAAGTGGTGGTGTCGGCCGAACACCCGGTCGGTTGTCTGATCACGGAGCCGTACCTTGGTGGTGGTGGAAGCTATCATCCACCAAAGGAATATCTGCAACTGCTGCAGAACTTCTGTCGTGAGCACGACATTCTGTTCATTCTGGATGAAGTTCAGGCCAACTTCGGACGCACCGGCAGCATGTACGCATTCGAGAGCTACGGCCTGGAGCCGGATTTCGTGTGTCTGGGCAAAGGTCTGGGCAACGGTATCCCCGTGAGCGCGGCCGTCGGTCGCCGGGATATCTGTGAACTGATGGAGTATGGTGAAACGTCAGACACCTGGAGCGCCAATCCCACGTCAAGTGCGGCCGTCCTTGCTACGCTGGACGAGTTCGAATCAACGGACATCATGGACCGCACTCGCCACTTGAGCACTATTTTTATCGATGGCCTGCGGCAGCTGAAGCAGACGGGAGTCATCGTCAATGTCCGCGGCGAGGGCATGGTGTTTGGCATTGAATGCGGCCAGGTCGGTTCGACCGCTCCCAACGACGTGGCCAACGCTGTCGTGGAACGGTGCTATCGCGGCAACGACGACAACGACGGGATTCACCTGCTGGGACCGCTGGCCGGTTGCGTCATTCGCGTCGCACCGCCAATGTGCATGACCGACGATGAAGCCACGCAGTCTCTAAGTCTGCTGCAACAGTTTGTGACTGACGTCAGCAAGGATTTGGGCGACGCGTGACCGAAGAGTTTCGGTCTCCTTGAAAATTCGGAAGATCGTTGTCCCGTCAATAGCCTGATCGATCAGGAGTCCGGTTCCTGTTCTGTCGTTGAGTCTTTTTGTGCGCGCCGGTCGCGGTGCTTAAGTGGTCGGAGTTCAAAATTTCGAAAATGGATTTCGTTCTTTTCATCCTCCAGCAGAATCCGTCCTGCTGCCGGATAGACGTCGTAGCACTCGTTGGTCCTTGAAGCCAACTTCATGTCTTGACCACCAGAACTGCTTGCCGGCATAAGGCGTCTTTTTGCCGCCTTGTTGCCAGCGAGTTCGTCCGTCAGCGGCGGTTCGTGTCTCGCTGGTCAACGTCACCGGAATGCAGGAACTGCGTACGATAAGGTCGTTGTCAGTCATGCCTGCACTCCGGCGATCACGGTCTGCAGATACTCACGCACCTGTCGGGCTAGCGCATCGATGCCATTGGCAGTTGTCGGGCGAGCAACGATAGGCGCAAAGATGTTCTCGCAGCACAGGGGCATCTTCCGCCCGGTGAAGGCGACGGGATGCAGCAACCGGTAATGGTCGATCTCGCCGAAGCCCGGCCCACAGTCCTGATCCTTCGGCCAGTTGCGATGATCTTTCATGCAGAAGCTGCGAACCACGTCTGTACATTTCTGAATGTCCGGTATCGGGTCGACGTTCAGGTAGTCCATCACATTTCCGGCGTCGTAGTTGACCTGAATGCCGTCGTCGTCGACTTCGCGAATGATCTCCGCACATGCCTGCCCTGTTCCTGTGGAGCCACCGTGTTGTTTGACAACGACCAGAACTCCGTGGTCCCGAGCGATCGGTCCGAGCTTCCTGAAGCGGTCGACCCAAAGTTTGCGATTGCCGCCCTTTGTGTGGCCGAATGTCAGCACTTGCCCTATGCCACCCGCAGCCGCCTGTTTGATTCGCTGAGTCAGTACACTCAGTCCATCGGCCGCTTCAGGGTACACCGTCGAAAACATCATCAGCGGCTCAAGTCCCATGTCGCGGCACTCACCTGCCAGTTCGCGAGATTTTTCCGGCGATGCATCGGCTGGCATCACAGGAATTCGCTTACCACCGGCAGTTTCCTGGTGAGTGGTTCCCCAGGCGACAAAACGATATCCGGCTGCTGCGATGCCGGTCAGCGCTCGTTTCAGCGGAAAGCCGGCATACGGCAATGTCATGCATGCGAGTTGAAACTCAGTCTGTTTGCCCGGTGGCTCCAGAGCACGCAAAGCGGACGAGTCGTATCCCAGCATCGCTGTATTCAGCATGCCGGCGGTTGCGCTGCACAAAAAAACTCGGCGTGGTTGAAGCGGACTTGTGGTCATCGATTTCGCTCCAGGTAGGTCTGTTGCATGAGGCATTGAGTGTTGTCAGTACGCCGATAGTTTCGACGTGACGCAGCGATAGTCTGACGGATCTTACGAGGTCTTCGAAGATTCTGAATCCCGTTGGCCGAAATTGTTGACCTCTCCAGTTCCGCTGCAGCGTTTTACGTTGACTTGTGGCTGCAGGGCACAGACGACTTAACTTCTTCCTCAAGGTCGCACGAGGCGTCTACCTGTTGATCAGTTTGAGCAGATCGCCAATTTTTCGGTGAGCCTCAATAGGATGCCGAAGGGATTGGTTGGTCAGCACGTGATACCGGTTCTGACGTCCGACCTTTTCTCGCCGAATAAAGCCGCCGTCTTCCAGATCCTGCACAATTCGCTGAACGGCGCGTTCCGTGATTCCAACTTCAATGGCGACCTGTCGAAGAACCAGCTGCGGATCCGAATGCAGCACCGCCAGCACGTGCGCATGGTTGGTCATAAAGGTCCAGCGAGTCAGCGATTCTGCGGATCCTCTGCCTGATGCGGCTGCTCGGGCGGGCGTTTCCTGGCGCGAAGCTGTCTTCTTTTTCATTGTCGCTTTATCACCTACACCAATGGGCTGCAGTTCAGGCAAATTGAATCATCATCCAATTTAGCAGATTTGATTGAAATGTACGACATGTAATGCACGATAATGAATTGCGGACAAATGTTTCGTGTATTACAATTCGTGCAATTGGCGACGGCCGTTCAGCCGTCAATTCTCGATTTCCAGCCGGTTACATGGTGACTGACCTACGATCGCTCGACTTCGAACGGAAGCAACAGGGCGAGTACCCCTGAATTCTGAACAACACGAGGGGTGACGGGGATTGGACCGGATTTTTAACATCAGGAATACTGTCTTTCGGTGCAAATGCTGGTTTGCGTTTTTGCGATTTGGATTGCTGCTGATTGGCCTGTTGATTCCGATGTCGGCTGCGTCGATCGTCGAGTCGCTGAACTCGATTGGTTCTGAAGCCGAGTCGCCCTTTGAAGAAATGCAGGAGTGCATTACCTTCACGCGTTCCCGTCCGCGCCGGAAACGTCGCGTTTTCCAGCCCCGCTGGTCACGCAGCCGGGTTTCTCCTGTGCGAAGACTCGTCATGTCCGCAGCACCGTTTGATCGACAGGTCACGGGCCGCTCTCAAGTTGACGAAGAACTGCTGGTGCCAATGCGCTGTTAATGGTTGCTGTGTGAACCCCTGCAGTTTCTTTCTGGCCGGCCAGCACAGGGCGTCGACTCTGTCGTGGCCCGACCGTTTCGTTTCCCCAACGTGCAGTGCTCTACCGGTGAGCATCGTTCGTTGGAATTCGCACAGAGGCACATTCGTTATGAAAAAGAAAGCCGAGGATCTGAAGACGTCAGTTTCCAGCTTTTCTGCATCCAGCCTGCTGCGAGACATGACCGCAAGTGTTGTCGTGTTTCTCGTGGCGTTACCGCTATGTTTGGGCATTGCTCTCGCCTCAGGAGCGCCTCTGTTTTCCGGATTGCTGGCAGGCATCATCGGCGGAATCGTCGTTGGAATTGTGAGTGGATCGCACACCAGTGTCAGCGGTCCTGCGGCCGGCTTGACGGCTATTGTGGCAGCACAGATCGGAATTCTGGGATCATTTGAGGCATTTCTGATGTCGGTGTTTGTCGCGGGGTTGCTGCAGATCGGTTTAGGGATCGCACGAGCCGGGGCCTTGTCGGCGTTTTTTCCCTCCAGCGTGATCAAGGGGCTGCTGGCTGCGATCGGCGTGATTTTGATTTTGAAACAGATTCCCCATTTGCTTGGACACGACACCGACCCTGAAGGCGAAATGTCGTTTTCGCAGCCTGACAATGAGAACACGTTCTCTGAGTTGTTGATCGTCCTGTTGGGCGACGTTCACGTGGGCGCTGCCGTGATCGGCATTCTGTGCATCGTTGTGCTGGTGGTTTGGGGACGGATCAAGCCTCTGAAAAACTCAATCGTTCCAGCGCCGCTGGTTGTTGTCCTGTTCGGCGTGTTTCTGCAATATCTGTTCGGACGGCTTGGCGGAGACTGGGTGATTGAAGCGAGTCACCTGGTGCAGATTCCGGTGGCCAAAAGTATGACCGGTGTCGTAGAGTTCCTGACGTTTCCGGATTTTTCACAGTGGACCAATCCTGCGATCTATTTCTCTGCTGTCACAATTGCGATTGTCGCATCGCTGGAAACATTACTCAATCTGGAGGCGGTAGATAAGCTTGACCCGGAACGACGGGATTCCCCTGCCAGTCGCGAACTTATTGCGCAGGGCGTGGGCAACACCGTTGCGGGGCTCGTTGGGGCGATTCCGGTGACTTCGGTGATCGTACGTGGTTCGGTGAACGTAAGCGTGGGCGCAAGATCAAAGCTGTCCGCTATATTTCATGGCATGCTGCTTCTGTTTAGTGTTGTGTTGTTTCCGGTCTACCTGAACATGATCCCCATCGCGGCACTGGCCGCAATACTTCTGGTTACGGGGTTCAAGCTTGCCAGCCCGTCGCTGTTCCGGCAGATGTGGAGCGAAGGCCGATATCAGTTTATTCCGTTCGTCGTGACGCTGGTGTCAATCGTCTTTACCGACCTGCTGATTGGGATTCTGATTGGGCTTTCAGTGAGTGTCCTGTTTATTCTGAACAGCAGCCTACGCCGACCGGTTCGACGCATCATTGAAACTCACATCGGCGGCGACGTATTGCATGTCGAATTGGCCAACCAGGTCAGTTTTTTGAACCGCGCTTCGCTGGACAAATTGTTCACTGAAGTCGCCAACGGGTCCAGCTTGTTGATCGATGCCAGCGACACGGACTACGTCGACCCCGATGTTCTGAGTCTGATACGGGACTTCAAGAACAACCGTGGCCCTGCGCGAGGAATCACGGTAAGCCTGCGAGGATTTCGACGGCGATATAATTTGAGCGACGATATTCAGTTTGCCGATTATTCGACTCGCGAGTTGCAGGACCGGGTCACTCCCGAGCAGGTTCTGAACATTCTGCGGGAGGGAAATCAGCGATTCAAGAACGGAAAACGTCTGACACGCGACTTTCGACGCCAGGTCTATGCGACGGCGGAACGTCAAACGCCTCTTGCCGCAGTGCTAAGTTGCATCGATTCACGCGTTCCTGCCGAACTGGTATTCGATCTGGGCATTGGAGACATCTTCAGCGTTCGAGTGGCCGGCAATGTGTCTGGCAGTAAGTCATTGGGAAGTATCGAGTACGGAGTCGGTGTTGCCGGTGTCAAGCTGGTTCTCGTACTCGGACATACTCGATGTGGGGCAGTTGCGTCGTCGGTGCAATTGCTGGGCAACGACAGGAACGTGGAGATGGAGACGGGCTGTCAGCATCTGCATACGATTGTTGATGAAATCGCACCTTGTATTGGCGGTGCCGAGCTCTCAAATCTAAAGACGTTCAACGACATGGAAAGGGAATCCTTCGTCGACGAGATCGCAAAACGCAACGTGCTGCGAACGGTTCAGGAAATTGTGCACCGAAGCGCCGCGGTTCGCCAGGCCATCGATGATGGCAAATTGCTCGTTGTCGGAGCAATGTATGACGTGAGGAGCGGAAGCATCGATTTTCTAATGGAACACGCACAGCCGACGCCCCGTGTCGCCTCATAGGAACCAGTTCTGCCGACAGGATGATCGCATGAACGCCTCGCTCAAGAAATGACAGGAACGGCCGCATCGAGCGATGAGGAAAAAACAGGATTCGTACTGGAATGCAGGCCCTACTGTTTCCTGCTGTACCACTCCGGAGTGCCGAACCAGTCGTGCATCTCTTTTTCGAACGGTGCGAAGACTTCGCGTGGTTCCGTGAATTCGCCGCGGTCGCCTGTTTCGGCAATCCACGTCTGCAGCGCCGCTCGCAGACGAAGCAGGGCCATCCTGTGTTTCGGATCGGTAGAAGAAGCGAGGTTGTGGATTTCGTGAGGATCGGCCTGTGTGTCGTACAGCTGTTCGGCGGGAAGATCCTGCATCAGTTCCGCCGCAGGCCCCTGAAGCTGTCCTTCGGCCAGCATCCGGCGCATCAGCGGCTTCACCATGAAACACTTTTCCTTGTAGCGATTCAGAGACGCAAAACCCTGCTGCGGCTGATAGTTGCGCAGGTAGTGGTAGCGTTGATCTCGCACGGAACGAATGCGATTTTCTGTTTCATCAATGCGATCCCGAGCTCCAAATGCGTAGGTTCGTGGCGGGCCGACTTCTTCTCCCATAAACCGTCGGCTTTGCATGCCGGCGGGCGGAGTGATGCCGGCAAATCCGAGCGTTGTGGCCGTTATGTCCAGCAGGCTGATGACGCTGTCATTCAGTGAACCCGGTCGGTACTGCGGCGGCTGTGGGAAGTTCTTCGGCCAGTGAATGATCATCGGAACATGCAGGCCGGTGTCCCAGCACCAGTGAATGCCTCTGGCTTCAAGCCGGCCGTTGTCGCCGAAGAACATCACGATCGTATCGTCAGCCACGCCATCCTTTTTCAATTGGTCAAGAATCCAGCCGATGCGGACGTCCATTCCTGAGACTGAATTCAGATAACGAGCCCACTCTTCTCGGACCAGCGGATGGTCCGGGTAGTATGGCGGCGGTGTGACGTTTTCCGGCGTGGCGATCTTCTGGTGCCACTCCTCGCCGACCCATTTGACTCTTGGTTTTTCGAAGGTCCTGCGGTCGTAAATGTCGTATTCGATTTCCGGCGTGTTGATTTGAGCGAAGAACGGTTGATTGTCCTTCAGGCCATTCCATTCCTTTGTGTCGTACACCGGGCCTTCGTTGACAAAGTTCAGGTCCAGCTTTCCGGTACCAACCGTCCTGTCACCGATCTTCACGATATTGGCCGTCTGATACCCCACGTCTTTAAGACGATGAGTGAGCGGACGAACACCTTCCGGTAACCGATAGTCGTCATCGCGGTGCGACCGCATGTGATGCATGTCAGTTGTCGTCTGATACATCCCCGTCATGAATGCAGAACGACTGGGGGCACAGACGGGTGAGGTTGAAAAGACGCGAGTGAAACGAACCCCATCAGCGGCCAGAGCGTCCAGATTTGGTGTGCTGACGTTTTTCGCTCCGTAACAGCCCAGATCAAGCTTCAGGTTTTCACCGACGATCCACAGGATGTTCGGTCGGCGTTCTGCTGCAAACGACAACAGGCTGCTGCAGCACAGACAGCTAAGGGAGAGCGCAATGGCAGGAATGAGTCGTCGGCGCACAGGGCTTCTCCGAAAAACGGGATCAGGCAGCGCAACACGGGAGCAACGAACTCCCACGAAGAAACGCCTCAATCGGAGCCTTGGTTTTAACGAAAACCAGGTTGGAAGGGTATCGTCCGTTCAACGAGTTGCAGACGTCCGGGTCTATTCTCCCTTCTTGTTCTCCATCTGCTGTTTGATCCTAGCGATCTGCTTCCGGAGTTGCTCGATCTGCTGCTGCAGGATCTTCAGTGACCGTTCGTTGTCGTCTGACGGTTCGCTCGCTTCTGCTTCTGCTGCGTGCAAGTCCTGCTTTTTGACGACGCCATGGATAAGTTCGAGCAACTGCTGCCTGGTCTGGGGGCCGCCTGCAGTGTCCAGGCGAATTCCCGGACCGAAACTCCGCAGAAATACGCGTGTCGATTCCGTGCCATTGGTGATGCCTTCGATCTGCGAAACGACGCTGGTCGCCGCGTCCCCGTTGGCACCTTCGGTGTGCTGATGAAGAACCGCAAGTGACGCCAGCACGTCTTTCCGTTCCTTGCCAGTCAGCTTCTTTGGAGTGACGGCGACGGAAATTCGGTCTCCATCACGCAGCAGTTCGATTGTGATTTCTTTACCTTCAGAGGCAGATACGACTTTAATCAGATCATGAACGAAACTCAGCTTCTGTTCTCCCACCGCCAGCAGGATGTCGTCCTGTTGGATTCCGGCCGTGGCCGCAGGCAAACCCTCTGAAATATGGCTGGCCAGAAGTCCGCTGTCTGCAAGTTTGAGGTGGCGTCGCAGAAGATTGTCCGCTGGTTTGCACATGACGCCAATCAAGTAACGCGGTTCGACGCTGGCGGTATCACTGGCATGATCGTGCGCAGACAGGAACGGGAAATCGTTGACGTTAATTTTAAATCCCTCTGGAAGGGATTCACCGAGGTCATACTCCTGACGTTTTCCGTCCGGCCCCACGATGACGATCCGTCCCTTCACGGATGTTTTGGGGGCAGAATCATCTTTTTTCTCCGAAGACGACTCAACGATGACTTCCACTGACCGAGTTGTCGTCGAATTATCTTTGGTGGCTTGCTCATCCGCATGTGCGACAAATGCAATCGTCATGGCGGCAAACAGCAGAACTGACGTAGTGGTTGGTTTCATTGTGTGTCTTCCTTTCATTCAACAAGCGATTATTGCAACCGAGGGGCAATAGGAATTTCCTCAAACGGAATCATAATCGTGCGTCCGTCATCCAACCGCAATTGAATCCATTGAATCCGGCTACCGCGACTGCTGTCAAGCACGTGGGCATCGTCCCGCAGCGATTGTCTCAGCTGTTGCCGATACCGTTCAAATTCCGACACGAACCTGTTCGTATCGTCGTAAACAGCCAGGTCCCGCGTGGTCTCCCCGTCAGCTTCCAGCCGCACGTGATAATCAGGTTGTGCCGCCACCAACACACCGCCTTCGCCGGACTGCGCCACCTGAGTCGCCGAAGCAGTCACCTCGTTGGCCTGCTGTGGGTCAACCCCTGATGACATCTCACGCGAAATCAACACGCCGCCCAGGAAGGCAACACAGACAGATAACGTTACCGACATCAGCGGATGATGAAACCAATGCGACTTTTCTTTCTTTCGCAGCAATAGAGGGTCACGTGAGTTGGCACGGTCGTCGGCCACTGAGCGTGCGATTCCGGCGGCAACCAATTGATCCTCCATATACGAGCATGCCAGAACTTTCCAGTCTTCAGGATTGGCATCCAGCTGCTGTATCAGTTCTGCTCGCTGTTCGCCGGATATCTCGCCATCGACACAGCGTTGAAGCAGTAGTTCGTTGTGATCTGTCATGTTGCACTAATCCTCCGCCACAAATCCGGCCAGCAGCCGTCGAAGATTCTTCCTTGCTTTCATTAATCGATACTCGACGGTGTCTTCCTTAACGCCAAGATGTTCAGACAGTTGCCGGTACGTCCAGTCTTCCGCATATTTCAGCATCAGAATCTGCCGATCCAGTTCATTTAACGCCTTCAACGCAGCGTGAACCTGTTCTTTTTTTTCTGCGGCGAGCACACGGTCCGCCGGGTCAAGTGAACTCGCCCCGACCGTTCCAGCGGCGGTCTGTGTCTGCAGCCTGTCCTCAAACCGGCGACGACGACCTCGTGTGCGGCGATACATCAGGACCTGCTTGACTGCCACCTGGTACAGCCATGCCCCGACCCGATTGAGTTCCCCCAGTGATTCTCGCTGACGCACCAGCGCCAGGGCGATATTCTGCATGATGTCCTCAACCGCCTCCGGTTCGCTGATGCGACTGCGCACGACGGTTCTCAACCAGCTTTCGTTTTCCAGATAAAGGACTTGCGGGGTCATGAATTGTGGCGGCACTGATGACACAGAGGGCGCGAGCGGGGCGCTGCGCAAAACAAACAACCACAGCCGGACTCCAGGCAGCTCAGTTGCCTCTGCGTACATCTTCCGGACAGGAAAATGAAAAGTCTAACAATTCGGGCAGCTAACCGGACGTCTGGTCGCCGGATTGCGTTGGTTTGACGCTGTCGGCTGACTTACTTTCCGTGCCGGGCTTTTCAGTGTTACCTGTCTTTGGAGCCGGTGATTCCTTAGTGACGGTCTCCGTCGCGACGGACAGGTCGCGAACCTGCAGTCGGCGAAAGAGCGTCTCTGACCCTTCGCATTGAATGGCGATGTAGCCCTTTGCCGGATCACATCCCGCGACCTCTGCGGCATTCTTGCCATTGATCTGCACAGATAGACGACCGCTTTGACTGACGATACGGCAGGTGTTCCACTGTCCGACTGCATGCGCCAGGCTGGCAACATCGCTGGAAGTCCCCTTTGCGCCGTCGCTCGGAAAAACGGAACCTGCTTTTGGCTGGTGCAGTTGGATCTGCATCGAAACCGGCCACAGTCGCATTTCGTTTTGCGTGTAAACCAGTACTCCGCTATTACCATTCGGGTCAGATGTGTATTTCCATTCCAGTGTCAGCTCAAAATCCGAAAACTCCTTCTTCGTGTACAAAAAACCCTTCGGTTCGCCAACGCACTTCAAGTATTTTTCATTTTCAACTTCGACAATCTTCCAGACATCTCCGAGGGCAACATTTTCCTTGGAAGAAAACTGCAGCCAGGTGTGCTCGATAGATCTTGCCAGCAGATCTTCCGGTGCGGGTTTTCCGTCCTGCGCAATCGCAGTGGAATCCACCGGAGCAGTGGGCGTCTGACCGGATTCCTGGCTCCACCCGGCTGTAGGTGATACCAGCAAAGTTGCGCAAATAAGCAACAGTACGGCGATTGTCTGTTCGCGCAATATTCCTGACGTCTTATAAAGTGTTATTGTGGACATACGGTCGGGGTCAGCCTTGTCGACGAGAATGTTCGGTCTTTGTTCGGAAGAAAAATCAGGAATCGCCACGGAACGAACGGACCGAGAGAAGGCAAGGAAAGCCGTTTCCGCCTTCGGGATCGCCGAAATCGATTCTACGAACAATCGACCGGTGTTCAAACATTCTCGCTCCCCAGTCAAAAATGAACCGAAATCCACGATCGGACACCAGACGACGCTGCGTGGTGAGGAATCCTGTCCAGTTGTCATTGTGCAGCAGATTAATCGGAGGACCACACTCAATTGGCAGGATCTGCGCCGTTAGCGGTCCATTCTGATGACATTTGAACTGTTGTATGCCTGAATAGTGATTAGCATGGACGACAACGTGGCAAATTTGATAGCCTTCTGTCGAAATTAATACTTACTCATAACAAGGTGTTGTTGGCACCATCGTGCCATGACAATCTTCAATACACTTCGGCATGGAGGCCGCGATGGGGTTGAAGCGAGCAAAAAGCCAGTTTGACACGGACAGTACCACGGATGAAGCGGCTCTGCTGACTCAAATTCGTTGGTTGATTCGTCGGGACATGGACGAAGTACTGGCCATCGAACGGTCCAGCTTCGAATTTCCATGGACTGAAGAAGAATTTCTGTGCTGCCTGCGGCAACGAAATTGCATCGGGACGGTTGCGGAACTGGACCATGAAATCGTCGGATTCATGATCTACGAACTCCACCAGTCCATGCTTCGGATTCTCAATTTTGCCGTGGCACCGAAACTCCGTCGCCAGGGTGTCGGTGGCCAGATGGTGCAACGTCTGGTTGACAAACTGTCTCAGCAGCGTCGCCGCGAGATTGTGCTGGAGGTTCGTGAAACCAACCTTGATGCTCAACTGTTCTTCGCCGACTGTAACTTTCGAGCACTGTCCGTGCTGAGAAATCACTACGACGATACTCTGGAAGATGCGTACTACATGAGGTACTCGTTGCGAAGTAGTGAAGCCTTTGCACCCAATAATCGTCTGGCCGATTACGACGCAGCCTGACGACTCTTCGTTATTTGTTTCTCTTGCGGTTTAGCCAGTATTCCGGCCACTGAATCAGCGTGGATTCGTGTCGTGGCCATTCCCACGCCGGCCAGTGTGGTGCCGCGGTCTGTACTTCGCCATACAGTTGCTGCAGAGTTGCACTCATCGCGGTAAAGACATCTGTGTGTTCTGCGGAAACGTCAGTTGATTCCGCGATGTCAGATCGTAGGTTGTACAGACGCAGGTTCGACAACCGGGCGGTCTTAATCAGACGCATTTCCTCTTTGGCAATGCCGCCGCTCGGCGTCGGATCCGGCGTATCCAGGCTGGCGACCAGCTTCCAGTCACCGTCGCGAATCGCCACCTTTGCATCGGCCCTTGCACGATTGAACTGCCAGTACAACGGCCGCTCGCGTGACAATGGTCTTCCTTCCAGCGCCGGCAGCATGCTGGTGCCGTCTATGATGCGGTCGGTCGGCGGAGCTACGCCTGCCAGTTCACATAGCGTTGGCAGAACGTCGATACCCGATATCGGCTCGGTACTTGTGGTCCCGCGTTTCGTGTGGTCGGGCCAGCGAATGATACCTGGCACGCGAATGCCGCCGTCATAAATCGCCCCCTTCTTGTCGCGAAGCGGACCGGCGGAACCGTGCGGGTGCATCCCGGTGATGGCGGGGCCGTTGTCGCTGGTGACAAACACAAAGGTGTTGTCTGCGAGTTTCAGCTCATCCAGACAATCCAGTAAAGCGCCCACCCCCGCATCCAGCTGGCTGATGTTGCCGTGGTGTGCGGAATAACCGGGGTCGTCCGATGGGTACAGATCGGTGAATTGTTTTGCGGAAGCGATAGGTTCGTGGGGTTCGTGGAAGCAGGCAAACAGGAAGAATGGTTTGTTGGGATCACGTCCGGAACGCAGCCATGCCTGGCCTTCTGTGGCGACCAATTGTGCCGAATATCCCTGCAGCGGCCCGACCGGCGTGCCGTTGCGAACGAAATTGTCCGGGTTGCGGTGATTGGGAAGAGCGTTGTTCTGGGTGGAAAACCAGTGATCAAATCCATGTTCAATTGGCTGTGGTTGTGTTGGCAGATTGAAGTCGCCGTTGAGATGCCATTTGCCGACGTGGCATGTGTCGTATCCGGAATTCCGCAGCAGCGTGGCGATTGTGATTTCCGTTCGCTTTACGTGCACAGGAGAGAACATGGGGATCCAGTTGTAGATGCCGACCCGAAAGGGCGTTCGTCCCGTCATCATTCCGGCTCTGGACGGCGAACAGTTCGGGTGAGCGGCGTAGCAGTCTGTCAGTCTGAGGTTTGCTGCGGCGAAGGCGTCAATCCGCGGAGTTTTTAAATCGGTGCCTCCGTAGCAGCCAAGATCACCGTATCCAAGGTCGTCTGCGAGGATGATCAACATGTTTGGACGATTACTTTCGTCAGTATCTCCCCACGCTTCGGGCACCGTTTGCAGTAAATTCAGACACACGGCGACAGCGACCGCCAGTTGAATAATTCTCATGCGTTCTCTCCGAAGATAAATTGCAGCGGTTGCCTGCCGCACGGCCTGCACGTGTCACCAGGGAAATCCGGCGAACATGTTGCCTCTCATTCCGTGGATTTACTGGTGACAAAACACTAGTCTCCCCAGTCTGCCAAAGACCGTTGTGAATTGCCACCACCTAAACGAAGCCCGGACATGCACTGTTTACGTAATCTCGATGCCGACCGCCCGACCTTTGTCACGCACCTTGAATGTGGACTGGAGGGGGATCAATACGAATCCGACCGCATACATCGGTTGTCACAAGCCGGTCGGCCGCTGCTTGTCAGATACGATATGGCTGCTGTGGCCAGCAGCGTCTCAAAGGCGGATCTCCACGAGCGTCCCGCCGACATGTGGCGATATCGGGAATTTCTGCCTGTACGGCGCACCGAAAATATTGTCAGTCTGGGCGAATGCCAGACACCTCTGATTCGCATGCACAAGCTGGAATCCGAAGGCGGCGAGCTGTTGGTTAAGGACGAAGGCCGCCTGCCGACCGGATCCTTCAAAGCCAGAGGTCTGTGCATGGCGGTGTCGATGGCCAGGGAACTTGGAATTACGCGAATCGCCATGCCCACCAATGGCAATGCAGGCGCTGCGTTGGCGGCGTACGCCACGCGGGCGGGAATCGAGACGTTCGTACTGTGTCCGGAAGACACTCCTGAAATCAACGTTCGTGAAATTGCAGTTCAGGGGGCGAAGGTGTGGCGTGTCAACGGATTAATCAACGACTGCGGTCGCATGGTTGGCGAGGGCAGCGAATCCATGGATTGGTTTGATTTTTCAACGTTGAAAGAGCCGTACCGCATCGAAGGTAAGAAAACCATGGGGCTGGAACTGGCCGACCAGCTGGGTTGGAATGTCCCGGACGTCATCTTCTATCCAACCGGAGGCGGCACAGGCCTGATTGGCATGTGGAAGGCCTTTAACGAGCTGCAGGCAATTGGATGGCTTACCGGAAAACTGCCTCGAATGGTCGCCGTTCAGGCCAGTGGCTGCGCCCCGATCGTGAAGGCCTTTGAAGATGGTACGCGGCACGCGGAACTCTGGCCCAATGCCACCACTGTTGCGGCTGGAATTCGAGTACCTGTCGCGGTCGGTGATTTTCTGATTCTGGATGCTGTTCGTGAAAGCAACGGATTTGCGACGGCAGTCACTGACGAGGAAATCATCGACGGGCTGAACGAGGTGGCCCGGGAGGAAGGGTTTCTGATGTGTCCCGAAGGAGCCGCAACGTACGGCGCATGGAAGAAAGAACTGCGTTCCGGTCGTGTCAGCTCAACAGACCGCTGCGTGCTGTTCAATTGCGCTTCGGGGCTGAAATATCCGCTGCCGGAAGCCAACGAAACACTCGACTGCCATAAACCGTTCGTCGAGCAGTACAGCTGACAAACGAAGAAGGGCGACTCTGATTAGAGCCGCCCGTCGCGAATGAATGCCGATTTTCTGCAGTGTTACCGTGTCTGGAAACTTCCCCCGGCATCCGACGCTGTCTGGTAATGTTCGCGGTCGGTCAACTTCAGGCTTAGCGACTGACGTCGCCCCGAACGGTACACTTCGATCTGCACCAGACGACCAATGTCCGCCAGGCTGACGAGGTTGATCAGGTGATTCTCATCAATCACGGAAACGCCGTTGAAGTTGACGATGACATCGTCCGGACGAACTCCTGCAGCTTCGGCCGGAGTTCGCTGTCGACTGCGGTAGACTTTGGTGACGCGGGCTCCTACGGCCCGCTGCATTCCTAATCGTTGAGCCGTCTGGCGGTCGAAGTTGTCATCCAGTTCCACGCCCAGGTATGCCCGATGGACTCTGCCGTACGTGATCAGCTGTTCAAACACGCGGCGGGCGAGATTGCTGGGGATACTGAACCCGATCCCTTCGTTTCCACCGCTGTTGGAAGCGATGGCTGTGTTGATGCCGACAACATGCCCCTGGACATCGATCAGTGGCCCACCGCTGTTTCCGGGATTGATCGCCGCGTCGGTTTGTATGAAATCCTGATTTGTGACAGATCGATCGTCCGTCAGTGTCAAATCACGGCGGCCCTTGGCACTCACAATCCCCATGGTGATCGACTGACTCAGGCCAAACGGACTTCCAACAGCCAGAACATAGTTGCCGATACCGATGTTATCGCTGTCGCCCCATGTACCGGTCACGGCACCAAAATCCTTGATCTGCAGAACAGCAATATCGGTTTCGGCATCACGGTAGACCCGAGTTGGGTTGAATTCCCGGCCATCCTGCGTCCGCAGGTCGATTTCTGAAAGCTGAGCCGTGCCGATCACGTGATTGTTCGTGACGACGAACAGACCCTTCACCTTACTGCTGCGCATCAGGACTCCGGAACCGGTTTCTTCAACCCGAGTTCCCGTGGTTTTCCGCATAGTGGCCTGTATGTGGACAGCCGCGGGCATGATTTCACCAGAAAGCCTGGCAATGTGCTGCCCACTCTGGATCAACGGGTCCGCACTGCCGTAGGGCTGTGTGCCTGTGTAGCCGACTGCGTTGGCCTGGCGTGTCAGCTGCAGCGATTGCAAATGCCCACCTGCCGCAAGGCCGAGTGACAGCATGGCCGAAGCCAGCAGAATTGTGTGTGTGTGTCGCGCCATCAACGTACTCTCCATGGGAAAGTGAACATCCTGAGGCGCGGCTCCGTCCGCAAATTGTCGGTATGACAGGTAACAGTGGCCGAAGACTTTCGGCTTGAGACAGGTTCTCGTTCCATCTGAGAACGCAGGGTGGCTATTTGATTGTCGGCAGGAAATGCCGATTAGCCCTCTCAGTTCCTATCGAACGACAGGAGGCAGGCAGGCAAGCTCTTTCCAGCAGAATGTGCCGACTCGCGACTGGCGACCTGGGCTCAACCGTCATACCTGTTCCAGCCGTCACGGATGCCCTTCACGTCGTTCGGAAAACCCCGTTCGACCATGCTGTTGGTGCGGCGCATCAGAGACGCGGGCAGGTTTAAACGGAAACGGGAGTCTGTCGCGAGCGATCGGGGAGATTCGCGGGCACGGATTGCGAACGCTCCGGAGCTGGCGTTGCGTCATTCGGTATTGGGGGAATGGCGGGAGGATCGACGTCAATCGCTTCCGGTGTGCCAGGGGCAGGCACGATCAGAGGGTCAGGAATTACGGGAGTCGTGCGGCGTTCCAGTGGCAGAATTCTGTCTTCACCAGAAGCGTGGCTGGGCGCGTTCGTGTCCTGCGTGGATGGCAGCGCTGAGGATCGTGGCTCGTCACGACGTTCCACATTGCGGTGAATGCCCTGTCCTGTGTCCTGCATTGCTCGGTGCAGCGTATCCGGCAGGCCATTCTGCACAGCGACTGACAGCAACTCCCGGGCCGTGCCGTGATCTCCGCACAGGTGTTGGAACGCGGCTGTCAATAATAGTCGATCCGTGGAATTGGGACGTTTCTGAAGCCAGTTCCAGAGCTGCTCACTCTGATGACTCGCTTGAACGCGGGGCCTGGCTCCATACAACAGACTTCCGGAAATCCAGGAATCTGTCGGATCGCCATGCAGATGCAGGGCCGTTTTCAGATCGGATGCTGCGGCTGCAAAACGCTGCTGTGCAACCTGTGTCCACGTCAACCGAAGCCACGACGCGCGACGGGACGGTGCAGTTTCCGTCGCTGTTCTGTAGAAGCCTTCAGCTGACGCGTAATCCCCTCGACGGAAAGCCATGTCACCCAGATTCTGCTGTCTCAGGCTGCGGAGCAGATCGAGTGCGCCGACGTTCGACTGTTCGCCAGCGGCAACGCCGATTGTGAATTCGTCCACAATTGCCCGTTCATCCACTGACGTGACAGGCGACATGGCCGGGCCATGTTCCGTCACACTCGGCACGGCTGAATACGGTGGTGGAAACCGCTGGCCGACCGGGCCACCATAGGGCGGCTGAATTGGTGGAGCACTGCCACTGCGATAGTCGTGTCCATAGCCAGGTGAAATTGGAATGGGCGGCCGACCATAGATGCGAATCTGAGTGGGGGGATGTTCGTAGGCGGGATATTGTCCTGCCGGAGGAATATACTGGTGCGTCCCCATGTGACCGTTGCCGTATTGATAACGGCCATAGTGGTCAATGGGCCGCGTGGAATACTGAGCTCCGTTCGGCCGGGACGAATATGTACGCACCGTTGCATTCCCCGGGGCATCAATTTGTGGAACGCTGTATTGGCTGTTCGAGTAGCTCGGAACACCGATCCGTCGCGAAGATATTATTGGTCCGGGAATCAAAACGTTGACGCCCGATCGCTGACCCGAATGGAATCTGCCATGGCCATCAATCGCCGTTCCATCGGCCACCGCGTGACCCGGCGATGTGGCTGCCGCCCGACCGGCAGGACCGCGAGAGTTCTGAAAGACCTGACAGCAGGCTGTGCTGCAGAAGTTTGACGATGCGGTCACACAGCACACGACGAGAACGCGAATCAGCAATTGAGACATCTGACAATACCTTCCTCCACGAGCAACAGACGTGACGCTGAAGGTAGTATTGCCGAGCCATTCTGAGCTGCCATCAGAAATATGCACGTGAGCCCGGGATGTCCGATTGCGTGGCAGTTTTAACGATAGACTTCAATCGACCGTATGGTTGGTGCGACCTGGCGCTGTCGATCCGATGATGCGTGCGGCGAATTGTCGCTCTTCTGATATAACGTTGCGATACTCGACCCGCTCCGGGAGCAGTTTATTTACTGTCGCAGACGATACTGGCTCGTCGGAGTAACGAAACTGCTATCGAAAAGCGTTCCTCGCGGGCACAAGTCAGCGTGAAACGCTGTAGCACCCGCTCTGCCATGCCCGAAGTCTCTGTCATTTTGCCAGTCCTGAACGCGGAGACGACGATTGCCCGGGCGGTCGAGTCCATTCTGCAGCAGACTTCCGTGGACCTTGAGCTGATCGTCGTCGATGACGGATCAACGGACAGAACCGTTCATGCGCTGCGGGATCAGCGTGACAGTCGTCTGAAGATTCTGCGTACAGATCATGGAGGGGTGGCTGCCGCCAGCAATGTCGGACTACAGATGGCGCAAGCTGCCATTATCTCGCGGATGGATGCTGACGATATTGCTCATCCGCAAAAACTGGAAAAACAGATGGCAGCCCTGCGGCAGCAGTCCCTGGATGTCATTGGCTGCAGGGTCAGGATTCTGAATGCAGACAACTCTGTGGCCACAAGCCTGCTGCGATATGAACGCTGGATCAATGAAGAAACGATTACGCGGCAGCAGATACTGGCTTTGAGATTTGTGGAGTTCCCATTCGTCAATCCCACGATCCTGGCCAGACGGCAATATTTTGAAATTGGATTCGCTGACAATGAACTTCCGGAAGACTATGACCTGATGCTGACCGCCGCAGCACAAGGATTGAGATTTGGGAAGGTGAGTGAAGTTCTATTCGACTGGTTGGATGGACCGTCGCGATTGACTCGCACGGACGACCGATACAGCAACGATGCGTTCATGAAGTGTCGCCGCAAGCACCTGCTGAACGGTCCGCTCAGGGGCGCTTTTCAAGTCGATCTGTGGGGCGCTGGTCAGACTGGAAAGCCGTGGCTGCGGTGGCTGCAGCAACAGAAGATTGAAGTGCGTCGTGTGTACGAAGTTCATCCACGAAAAATCGGCAACATTATTCACAACGTACCCGTCGTAGATGTCGAAGAAATGTCAGCTCCCGACGGGACTCCGCTGATTGTCGCTGTCGGTGCTGACGGAGCGAGGGCATTGATTCATGAACACGTGATGAAGTTTGGATATGTTCTCGGTGACGATACGTGGTTCGTGGCGTAATTGGAGGCCGCCACACGAAGTGGAATGAAGGTTCCGAATCGACGTGCTGTGACGGACGACGTCTGATCCTGCAAATATGTCGCGTTGCGTGACAGGCGGTACAACACGCGAATTGACTGACCCATCAGAATTCAGCACAACTTTTGTTATCGAACGAAGTCTCAGGAACTCGTCGATCGGCATGCGATTATGAAGGACGTTTGACGTTTTATCTGTTGTTCCGGGTGATTGAGTGTTCGCCCATGAATGTATTCGAAAAGTGACAACGACTGGGGTAAGCTGCGTAGTCAGTGTTCGAGGCGTCATAACCGTGCCGCATGGACGTGAGTGTAAACGAGTACGACGGTCGCGGCGCAAATCATCTGAAGTTGAAGGCCATGACATGAAGAGGTTCAGTCATCACGGGCACTTGAATTCGTTTAAGAAACGCGGTGGCTTTACCATTCTCGAAGTTCTGGTCGTGATTGCGGTGATCTCGCTGTTGGTCGCGCTTACGGTTCCGGCCGTTCAGCAGTCGCGGGAAGCCGCTCGTCGAACTCAGTGTAAGAACAACCTGAAGCAGATCGGGATAGCCATTCACGGTTACCATGAGACGTTTAAGTACCTGCCGCCGTCCAGAAACTACGACCATTATACCAGCTGGGCATTTCTCATTCTGCCGCACCTGGAACAGATCAATCTGTTCGACTCGTGGGATCCGGAACTCAAATACTACTACCAGTCGGATGAAGCACGACTGACACACATTCCGCTCTACATGTGTCCGTCCCGCCGCGGCGGTCCTATGGCAAGTACAAAAAACGACGACATCTACTCACCACACGAATCGGGTGCCCACGTTCCCGGCACACTCAGTGACTACGCCTGTTCGGCCGGCTACGGCCGTCCGGGTGTCTGGAACTGGATCAAGTCGAACGGCGCTATGATTATCGGAAAAGGCAAGACCGAACCACCGACCATTCCGGAAGGAAGTTACGCACCACCAGATGCAAGGCTGGTCAGCTATCGAGGTCGTACAGCGATTCGCAATCTGAAGGATGGCGCTTCGAACACGATTCTGGTCGGTGAAAAACACGTCCGTCCGTCCCGCTTCGGAATTGCTCAGGAGGATGGAGCCATCTACAACGGAGACCACCCCGGCAGCTTCTCCCGTTGTGGCGGGCCAGGATATCCAATGGCAAAGTCTCCGACGGATGCCTTCAACAACAACTTCGGCAGCTACCACCAGGGCTACTGCAATTTTCTGTTTGGTGACGGAGTTGTGCGGTCCGTCAACGTAGAGATTTCCACTGACATTCTCGGACGCCTGACCGCGCGCGATGACGGCCAACCCGTCTCCGGAATCTAGTGCTTTGTCACAGCCCAAAAGTGGGGTTGAATCGTGCGCCGGAAAGGGGGGGGCAGGTACCAAAAATGCGAAGCACCCTTCGGGCCGTTCCGGTTTTTGGTGCCTGACCCCGTTTTCCTCGCCAACCCTAAAATCAGGCTTTAACAAAGCACCAGGTGGCTGTCCGGACACGTCGGTTCTTGTGAGCGGTACGGCGTTAGCCGCCGGTTGTTGGCAGTGTTTTCACCCGCGGCTAGCGCCTCGCGTCTCTCCTGACTACTGGAAGAAGGCCGGGACTTCGGCCGTTTCCTCGCCGCTGATCATTCGCTGGACGAACTGCGCCACTCGATCGACGGTGCGACCGATGAGTTCAGCACCGGATGCTGCTGTCGCCGTCGCCGGTTCGGGGTCCGGCTGATCAGACACGGCGTCAGACCGCACGTTTTCCGGGAAGGCCGCCAGCGCAAATGCAGTTTCGAATTCCTGCGCGTGTCCCGGAATTCGTTTCGTTTCCAACTGTTCGGCGTCTTCAGCCGTGAGCACATCCCAGTACGGAAGAAACTGCAGGTTGACCTGAAAGCGTCGCAACATCTGATCCCAGACACCGTTGCAGGGGACAATGTTACCGCCGTGTCCGTTCAGTACCAGAACGTTGGTGAACCCCGCCCGGACAACACTGTCGATCAGGTCGCCCAGGACCGCAAGGAATGTTGCAGGAGAAAGCGTCAGAGTCCCCGGATGCTTCATGTGGTGTTCGCTGATCCCGGCCATAACTCCCTGAGCCACCAGCACCGACGGCGACAGCGTTCTGGCGACCTCGACAGCGATGTGGTTCGCACTGCGCCAGTCGTGTTCCATAGCCAGGTGTTCCAGATGCTGTTCGATCGCCGCGACGGGAATGATGCAGGCTTTCAATTCGCCGCTGTTCATTCGTGTTCGAAACTCTCGTCGAGTATGCTTGTGCAACAGCAGTTGGTCGTCTTGTCCCATGGTTTCATCCTTTGTGTGAGTGAGGACCGGAATGATTGCGAATCGACGTGAGTTTCTGAAGCGAAGCGCAAAGGTTTTTTCGGTCGCCGCGCTTGCTGCGAGCAGTCGTCGAGGTGTTTTTGCCAATGGTTCAGCTGCCAGTGAGAAGCATTTCGAAGTTCTGAGCGTCGATCGGACAACCGTCAAACTGGAGTTTCGACCCACGCCCCGACGCAACATGGATCGTGAAATCCCGCACTGGCGATACATCGAATTGTGCCGTGTGGAACTCGCGTCCGGTCACACGGGCACCGGCGAAACAATGCTGTACTACACATGGGGCGTGCCGTCCGATCAGGACGTTAAACGCGTTATCGGCAAAAGTGCCATCGAAATGATGTGGGACGACACTCTGGGTGCCGGTTTGCAGATGGCACTATTTGACGCCGTCGGCCGAACAGCACAGGTCCCCGTCCACGCACTGTTCGGCCGCCAGATTCACGGTACGACTCCGTTGAGTTGGTGGAATATCGATACGTCTGCAGCAGACATGGCGTCCGAGTGTCAGGAAGCGATGCGGCTGGGATACATGTCGTACAAAACAAAAGGTAGACCGTGGTTTGATGTCTTTCATCAGCTGGAAACCGCGACGGTTGATCTGCCGGCTGATTTCAAGATCGACATGGATTTCAACGACACGTTGCTGACGGCCGAACAAGGGCTGCCGATCCTCAGGAAACTGAGCCGATACCCGCAGGTCGACATTTATGAAACGCCGATTCCTCAAAGCGACGTGGAAGGGAATCGTCGCATTTGCGATGCAACACATGTTCAGATTGCGATGCACTACGGCAAGCCGTCGCCTCGAATAGTCGTTGAATCGGGATGTTGCGACGGGTTTGTGGCGGGCCGCGGAGCTTCGGACCTGACAGCGGCGGGGAATTTTTGCGAAGAAGTGGAGATGCCGTTCTGGCTGCAGCTTGTGGGGGCCGGAATGACGGCCGCGTTTTCACTGCACTTTGGCGGAGTCCTGAGGCAGGCACGATGGCCCGCCGTGAATTGCCACCAGCTGTTTGAAGATGATTTATTAACGACGGCAATCACGCTTTCCAATGGGCATGCCACCGTGCCTGATCGGCCGGGCATTGGTTACGAAGTTGACTGGGACGCTGTGAATAAATTGAAGGTGGACCGGCCGAAATCCCGTCCTGAGCCTCAACGGCTGATCGAAACGACATGGGCCAGTGGTCGTCGCATGTACACGGCTAACAACGGCAATGTGAATTTCATGCTGAAGGCGGCCAATCAGGCACGGTATCCGTATTACGAAGCCGGAGCCGACACGCGCTTGCTGCCAAATGATGGCACGGAGCGTTGGCAGCAGTTGTACGATCGTGCCCGCCGGGAAGGACCGATCGAAGCGTGACCGGGGCCTGATTGTGCTTCCCAATCGCCACAGCGAAGAACAATTCGCCTATGCATTATTCTGCGCCACGGATGTCGAATCCTTCCGCCGTCAGAAGTGCGGTGACCGGAGTCCCGCGTCCTGCCTGAAAACACTCGTGGTTCTTTTCGGCCACAACAGTTGCCGCTTCAATCACCTGGACAATTTCGCGCTGGCTGGCGGCCGTTGGATAGGTGTCTTCCAGATCGTCCATCGATTCGCCAAATATCCGTCGCCGGATGATTGCCAACAGGCCGGCGGCGATGGAGGCTTTGCCGTAGCCAAAGATTTCCAGATTGCCGCCCTGGTGCCTGATACGGCCCCCAAACGACGGGTTGCGCGTTCGTGACCCGTCACCAATAATGGCCTCCCGATAGCCGCGTTCCTGTTGATCCACCATGCCGCGACCGTAGATGCCGTAGAGTTCAATTTCCTGATTCACGGCCCCTTCGAATTCTTCCGGATTTATCCAGTTGTTGTTGTAGTCGCCTCGCATGCCGTTGTCGTACGTCACGGCAACATCCATGCTGTCCCATGTGTTGATGGGGCCCTGTCGCTTGAAGGCAGCTGCATCCACGCCTCGACGACGAGCGATTTCCTGATGGTGTTCGTCCCAGTGCAGCAGCAGATTCTTCTGGCCGGTGGCGAAGACAGAGACTGGCTTGACCTGCATGTAGTGATGCACTACGTCCAGCCAATGGCAGCCAACATACGCAAATGGATTGCTTTCCTCCGCCCATGCAAAAATCTCGGTGCTGACTTCCAGTGGCTCCTCCAGCACAGCTCGGATGCGGTTGATGGGGCCATATTGTTCTGGCGCCTTCAGCATCATTTCCCGGACAAACGGGTCATATCGTTTGTGCATATCCACGGAGACGATGCGTTGCAGTTGTCCGGCTTTCTGAATGATCCGGTCAGCGTCCTCAGTGGTCAGACACAGAGGCTTTTCTGTCACCACGTCGACGCCCGCGTCCAGCGCGTCAAGAATCGGCTGAGCATGCACGTTGTCGGGCGTCGCCACGAACAGGACGTCCGGCTGGTGGCGCTGCAGAATGTCCAGCCAGACCGCATCGCCGTAACAGGCTTCGATCGACCGGTCCGGAAACTCCTGTGTAAACCAGTCGACAATGCGACCGGCCGTGCCGCTGTTTCGGCTGCGAGTTCCGACGGCACAGACATCGATTTCGACGTCGGCGACCGCAGGGGCCAGGTGGCTCATGCCAATACTCGTGAGGGCGCCCGCGATGCCTCCTCGCATGAAGTCCTTGAAGCTTTGGCCGATAATCTCGTCGAAAAACATTCCGCCGCCGATGATGGCGACTTTCAGTGGACGCTTGGATGATGTCATTAATCTGAAAAACTCTGTGATGGGAACTGTAGTTGAGAACGGGAAGATCACGAGACGAAAGCGTACACGAACCTGGGGACTTGAACCACCATCCGGAACAGCGGCGCACGGTGACTCAGTTTTTGAAGTGCCCCCGTTTTCCTCCCAACCCTAAGACCTGGTTCTGACAAAGCACTAGAGCAGTTTACTTATTGTCGTGAACGATACTGGCTCGTGGAAGCAACAAAACTTCTATTGAAAAGCGATCTTCGTGGCCACAAGTCAGCGTGAAACGCTGTAGTCTGCAAAAGGTTGAACCGTCGCGCACGCATTCAAAATGCCGCAGCCGGTCACGCGATCATTGCTCTGCGGGCGTGCTCCCGAGAGTTACAGCGAATTTCACTGACTCGTGGCCGCGGTTCACGCGTTTTGATAGCAGAACGGCTGCTCCCACGAGCCAGAACCGGTTCCGCTATTTCGTAAACATCCAGGTGATGATCGACTATTTCGTCGCGGGCCGTCCAAGTCGTCGTAGCGCAGACGACAGTCGGTGCATCGTGGATGGCTGATTCTTAGCTTTATCGTTAGTAGCCCATGAGAATGCCGGGGCATCCCAGATCGCGCTGGTTTCCGCTGAATCATCCGAGTCTTCCAGCATTCGGCGATTAGAACGTCGTGCGCCATCGGGAGCGATCAGCTTTCTTCTCTGTGTCTGCGGCGTCTGCCGTGTGCGCTGAGTCTGCTGTGTCTGCTGAACCGGTTGAACCGGTTGAACCGGCTTGCTGTGTGTGATGAACTTGTGTTGATTCACTGTCTCGGCGGTATGGATCTTTCCACATTGTCTGCATGGGACACCGCTGAGTGGTGGTTCTTTGGTTGTTCCTGCCGCGGGTTCCACGTCAGCCAGTTTGAAGCGGTACACATGTTCATATGCAACAGACTTCACCAATTTGCGGTCTCCAGGATTCGTGTGGTCGACCGCAGGAACCAGATCAGTCTTTCCGGGCAATTCAGCCAACTGAACTGGTTTGCCGGCTTCCAGACGTCCTGGTCCCGAAGTGGACGGGGACGATTTGCTCACGCTGTCTGTCCGAGCGACAACTGATGAAGCAAGGCGTGCTTCCGTCAGCCATGCGATGTCATCTCTGATTAGAGACGGACGGTCGTCGGACGGTCCGTAAGACGTTTTCAATGCCTCTGCCTGACTTGCGAGGTCAGTCGCTCGCTGCAGGTCACCCGCCGCGATCGCCGCCCTTGCCTGTACCATCAGCTGCATGGCCTGTTGATGCTTCGGCTCGATATCCGGCGCCCCGCCGGGCTCGGACGCGGACGCCAAAACAGCAGGTACAGGTGAGGGTGCGGGTACAGGTGCTGGTACGAGAAAGTTCGTTGTCGTTGCGTTTTGAAGCGTCTTCGCACGCGGATGTTCTGGATATTCGTTCTGCGAGCCGCCTGCAGTCGCCAGGCTTCTGGCCTGCAGTGCTCGTGAGGCGGCGATCGCTGACTCACCCGCCGCCATCGCTTCTTCAGCTTCCTGCATCAGCCGTCGAGCCTTATACGTCAGCAGCAATTCGGTTTGATTATCGGGGGAACCGGGCGTTCTGTCGATCGTTGTCTGAGGTGGGATCTTACGAGCGTTCGGGAATCTGCCAGTGGTTTGCTGTTCCTGGACTGAAGCTCCGGGAAGATGTACACCACCTGTCATTTCAGGGCTGAGCAGGCGGGGCGCAGGGGCCGAGCATTGCGGCGCGACTCTTGTTGTGGCAGCCACCGAAGACGGCGACGCTGGTACAGATGGGGGCGGAACGATATCGAGTGGCACGGGGGGCACGTCTGTCGGAGGCGGCGCCAGTGGCGTTGCTACAGTCGTTGCTACACCACCGGGCCACGGTGATGCAAAAGGCGGAGCACCAGGATGCGGGCGTGTCGCCACTTGTGTCGCGGGCGCAAGAAGAACTGCCGCCTGCGGAACATCCCTCAAACGTGCTCTTTCAATCTGAGATTCCAACTGCCGCTGCACGGAGCGGATTTCCTCGTACGCGATTTCAGCTCGTCGTCCCTCAAGTGAGATCTCATCGACAGTTTTTTGCGTTTCGTTTTGAAACTTTTCGAAGGACTTGACGATGTCCTGCAGGTTCTGATTTAGTTGAGCCAGTTGCTGCACCTGCGCACTGTTGTCAACCTGTGAGGTTCTTCGTTGCATCGAACCAGCTGACGCTGACTCCAGTTCCTGCCTGACAAGATCTCTCGACTGGAGCAGTTTTTCGAACCGCTCGGTCATCGTGGCCATTCGATCTGCCATAATTCCACCGTCGACGTTTACCGTAACGGGATGAACGGTAACCGGAGCGTAGTGAGAACCTGCGGGAACTGTCTCCCCTGGATCCTGAGAATTGGGGGCGGCAAATGGCGTGGTTCTTCGTGAAACCTGTCCACGGTTCTGTACTGTGAATTGAGAGTGTGACTTCGTCGCCGGAGTCGTGTGTCGCACCTCCGTCGTTCTTGCAGGTTGTTGGCCTGAGGCCACTGTTTCCTGTCCGCCTGATGACTGTTTTCTCGATGAATCTGCGGCCTGGGCTGGAGGTAGAGAGGCGAGGGATTGAACGGCAGGATAGAGATTCGCAAGAGTCTGGCTGTTTTGCAGCAGCTCTGACGTGCTACGGGTTGGTCGAGACGTTGACCTGCCTGACCGTAATTCGGCCTGAGTGATGAACGGCACCAAAATGGCGACGGCAAGCCCTCCGCACATTACAGTGGAAGCGAGGAGGACTAAACGTCCGGTTTGGAAATCTGAAGATCTGTTCATAGGACCAACCAGGTGGACGAACGAGACTACCGGAACTCTGCGCACTCGGTACGCAATTCGGGCTTATCGTGTTCATCGGTCGGCCGCAGACTTCGCCTGCACAGAATATCCGGAAGAATCCGAATTCCCACCCCAGTCTACGCATCCTCCGACGTTCGCTGGTGGCGCCTGGGGCTGTGCGTGGTACCCATCTCAACGGAGCGCACGAAAAAAGCAGCGCGATAAGGTCCCCTCAAAGCTCCCAGCTTTCCTTAACGCGCTGCTAGTTCGATTGTATTCTTCAGGCTGGTCGACGTCTGTGACGTGTCCAGCACAGTCAGGTTGAACTCTCGTTCTGTTGACACTGGAAACATAGGTTGAGAACCGTACCCGTCAAATCTGCAGTTCGGAAAATGTACCGTCTGACGAAAGTTTACGAGTTATACGAGATCTGCGTAATGTTCGGGGGCTCTCGGGATCCGCAATCTTGCGCGCCAGAGGCGCATTGGCGGCGAAAGACATGTTATTCGCTATGGCAAGCACTGATTCGCTGTTCGTGGCTTGCGGAAAGGCGGATGCCCGCCTAAGAAACCGCTAGAAGGCTGTCCGGAAACGTCTGTCGTTGTGAGCGGCACGGCGCTAGCCGCCGGTAATTGGCTGTGTTTTCACCCGCGGCTAGCGCCTTGCGGCTCACTGTTTCAGATATCCGGACAGGCTACTGGTTCGTGTCGCTCGGATGTGTAGCGGGTCCGGTGAGCAATTTCGCAGCTGAACGGAGGCCGAAGTCGCTACACTTCGTCGAAGTGCACCCTGGTCTTTTCCCATCCTGCGGCTCTCTCGTCTTGTCTTTTTGCCTTGAGAGTCGATCCGATCGGTTTCATTTTTCCTTTATGACTACAACACTCATTTCTCAGCCTAACGACTTCATCGAACTCTGTGCCCACATTCGAAAGTCGGGGCTTGTCGCCTTCGACACGGAATTCGTGTCGGAAAGTACTTACCGACCAGAGCTTGGCCTGCTGCAGTTTGCGACCGATGATCGTAGTGTTGCCGTTGATCCGCTGTCCGTTGGTGATATGGCGGAGTGGTGGGAGATCATGGCGGATGATGAAACCACGGTTGTCGTCCACGGCGGGCAGGCCGAAGTTCGGTTTTGTCTTTATCAGATTGGTCGAGTCCCCCGCAGGCTTTACGATATCCAGATTGCAGAAGGGTTTCGCGGCCGCAGCTACCCTCTTTCCTATTCCGCTATCGTCCAGCGTGTGATCGGCAAGCAGGTTGACGGTAGTCAGACGCGTACGGACTGGTTACGGCGTCCGTTGTCTGATGAGCAGTTAAAATACGCTCTGGAAGACGTGGATCATGTGTTGGAAATCTGGCGCCGACAGCGAGACTGGCTGAAAACCCACAATCGGCTGGACTGGGCCGAAGCCGAAATGCAGCGTTTGGTTGACGATATTGTGACAGATGATGCCACGGCTCCGTGGCGACGGATCTCGGGGACCCACAAATTGTCTCGCCGAGATCTGGCGGTCGTGCAGCAGCTGGCACACTGGCGAGAAGAAGAAGCGGCGTTCCGCAATCGCCCGGTTCGCAGAATTCTTCGCGACGATCTTCTGATCGACCTGGCTCGCAGAAAGCCCACCACACGACAGAAGGCGCTGGCAACGCGAGACATGAATCGGCCTGAGTACAAGCGGCGTCTTGACGACATCGTTGAGGTGATAGAGAAAGCGTTGCAGATCTCAGATGCAGATCTGCCTGAAAAGCCCCGTAATCGCCGTCAGGAAGCATCGTCGGACGAGCAGGTGATTTCCAAGCTGCTGGCGCTGGCATTGTCGAACCGCTGCGCAGAACTGGATGTTTCACAGACACTGGTGGCGAACAACAAGGACCTGACCGAACTGGTCCGACATCATCGTCTGGATCCGGAGAAGAAGGGACAGGCCAAAATCATGGAAGGCTGGCGTGCGGAAGTCTGCGGTCAATTGTTGTTGGATGTGATGGACGGCAAAGTTGGATTCCGAGTCGCGCCGGTGGGTTCGTCCACACCATTGATCTTCGAAACTCGCGTGACCGACGGTGTCGGCGCGTAACACCGTGCCGCTCAGATGACGGCGTCCATCCAGACGGAGAGACCTCCGGTCAACACGTGTGCGCGGTCGGGAGACCCGCGACAGCGCGCCCGCAGTTCGCCTAGGGCAGTCTACTTATTGTCGTGAACGATACTGGCTCGTGGGAGTAACGATACTGCTATTAGAAAGCGTTCTTCACGGCCACAAGTCAGCGTGAAACGCTGTAACCACGTGGGCCACGCCTCGTGCGTTTGTGCCTCGCGGACGCGCGGCCCGCCGGGCACGCGGTTAAACGACAGTCCTGCGCCCTATGACGCTGCTGCCTGTGCTTTGAAGCTGAGCCACGCACCAGAGCGCAGATCATGTCAGCTGACCACGGTCTGGATAAGCATCAAATGCTGTCCACGGACAGCGGTACGAATACTGGTGGTCGAGGTGGTGGGTCACCGGAATCGGGGTCCAGGTGTTCAGCTGCCGTCGGCGGTGTTTCGCGAACGAGAACGGTTTCGATGAAGAATTGCAGTAGTGCCTGGATTCTCTCGTCTTTGATATCGGCGACGATGGCCTCTGCTCGTTCCTGCGAACGCTCCACCAGCGTCTCGGCCTTCTCGAAGACGTCGCAGCTGTCGAAAATTCCTCGCAGTCGGTCCACTCGGACTTCCTCAGGCAGGTCGTCGAATTTCCCGGAAAGCACGTCCTGAAGAACCTGACGCTGTTCGCAATCTGCGTCTTTCAATGCCAGTGCCAGCAAAACAGTTGGCCGCAGAGATAGAGCGTCCTGACCGCTCTTCAGTTTGTTATCTCGGTCTCCCTGCCAGTCCTTCAGGTCATTCAGAATCTGGAAGGCGACTCCCACATGTCGGCAGAACGACGCCACCTCTGTGCTGGGTGCCAATTCGTGGTTTGCCAGGCGCAGGCCGGCGTATAGGGCGGCATGAAACGCCGGCGAGGTCTTTAGTGAATAGATCTGCAGGGCATCCAGCGGCGTGATATTCCAGTCGGGCGACTTCTGCCATGACATCTCGGCTCCCTGCCCGTCGCACAGACGGATGTGGGCGGTCGACATGCTGTCGGCAATATCGAGCGCGATTTCCGGATCCAGATCTCGGGAGCTGTGAATCAGTCGGTATCCAATTCCGATCAGGTGGTCACCAATGTTAATCGCCTGACCGATTCCGTGCTCACGATGAAGCGTATCGCGACCGTAACGGAACTTGTCATCATCCTGAATGTCGTCATGGACCAGAGACGCTTTATGAAAGGCTTCGATCGCCATCGCCACTTTGGCAACGGAGTCAGGAAGATCCGGCGTGGGATCGCCGGCTGTCAATATGTCTGTGCCGGACGCCGCATGCCACGCCGCCAGCGTGATGAATGGTCGAAAACGTTTTCCACCGTTGGCCAGCCAGTCGTAAGCGACGGATTCCGTGAATGCGACGGGACTGTCCTGCTTTGCGGCGTCCTTTGTGCGGATGCGAGGCAGCAGGCGTTCAAAGTCGGTTTCGAATGTTCGGGTCGACGCACGCATCAGCGGGACATAACTGGCGGTTGGTTTCTCCGGCAGCGGTTCGTATTTGTCCAGCACGTCCCACACCCACGCTTCGTCCAGCGTGGTATTCATGCAATCGCCGGAATGCAGAGGCACGGCGTACGACGGCACACCAGCGATCAGAATTTTATCGATGGCTTTTTCAAGCACATTCAGACAGGCAACGCCCAGAATTCCGTCGATGTGTCCGGAAACAATAATCTTCAGGACAACCGGTGATCCTTCGGCCACCAAAACCCTGTAGCCCAGCTGCTCAGCGCGGACCTTGTAGTCGGCGATGGAACAGGCACCACAGCGTTCGCAGTCCAGACCGAATTCTGAATACTCCGCGGGACAGCCTTCAGCATGTTTCAGGCAGTGGGGTAACAGCAGCATGCGACGATCAAAGGGAATCGCCAGAAACTGTTGTTTCCAGAAAAAGTTGCCAATCATCACCATGGCGAAGCCGAGAAACTTTTCCGGCAATCCCATCTGATTCAGCAGTGTGCGGCTGTGGGTCTCCAGTTCGTTCTTGTTGAAGGCGCGGGACTTGTCCAATCCAGTTGCAAATTCTTCTGCCGCCTGCTTGAACGATTCACGCTGCTCCAGCGATTCCGGGACTGCCTTCAGGTGACTCGTGCTCCGCCGTTTGCCCTTCCTGCGGATCGGCTTCGGATCGTCAGCCAAATCGGCACCGCCGCTCGGTGCTTCGACGTCGGCGGGAAGGACTTCTGAGATTGGCACTATTGACACTCGTGACTCCTGCGGACGCATTCGTCTGTTGGTGAGATGAGAAGTTACGGGAGATGGAACTTTGGCTGTTGGCCACCTTAACCCCGTAAACCGGCAAAAGTGCCGAAAAACGCCAGACTTGGCGAGATCAGGCATTGCTGTGGCGACCGTTAACGGGGATTTCTGGCATGCAGGCACCGCTGAAGGGCGCCTGTTGCAAATATGATGGGGTACAGACGCTCAAAGTACCAGAGTTTTGCAAAATAGAAACCAATTGGCGACGGATCGGCCACTGATCCGTCCTGGACCTTGCCGACAAGCCAGTTTGCACCGGAAATAACCGCGGAATCGGCATCGGGAACGCCCGCCAGAGCTTCGACGGCCAAAGCAGTCTCTTCCGTTGAACTCGGCAGTCCCTTCCGCCCGGACCACCCTCCATCATCGTTTTGATTGCTGATTAGCCACTGAACACCCCGAACTGAGTAGGGTTCCTCGCCACGGCCGATCTCCTGCAAAGCCAGTACTACCTTTGCGGTTCCGTACAGAGGGTTTTCGTCGTTGTGATTGAATTGGTTGCCAAACCACAATGGCAACCAACTGCCGTCGTCAGCCTGAGTCCGCGATAAGAACCTCAGCCCCCGCTGCACAGCAGAATCGCTGCGTGCCGTATATTCGCCGCTGATATCCGCCACGCGCGACTGCCAGAGTGTCATCGCTCGCAACACGTGCGCCGTCAGGTCATTGCTGCTGCGGTCAAAAGGCAGAGCTCCCCAGCCACGGCAAAACGTAGGCCAGCCGCCATCGCGGTTCTGTAGATTCAGCAGCCATGTCGCCGCATTCTGCAGTGCCGACAGCTCCTCCGTCAAATACGGTTGGCCGTTCTGACGTAGATTCAGGATCGCCAGCATCGCCCCTGGGGTGTCATCAGCGTCTGGCACGCCTCCCGGTAGATCCGTCCACGACCAACCGCCGGGGGGCGAATCTGTGTAGGGATGCACAACCTTGTACTGCTGAGCCAGCAGCCAACTGCGGATTCGCTGCCGATCTTCCGGTTTTAACGCTGTGGCATCACCCTGGTCCGATGAAGCCATTCCTTCACCGGACAATGCGTTGACGCTGAGTGTTGTGACCCAAGTCGACAGATTCGTGTCGATGGGCCAGCTACCGTCCGGGCGAACCGACGCGACAATGAAATCCAGGCAGCGATTAGTGACCGGATGATCGTGGAAATCGCAACCCAGTAGACTCATGCACACAAAACTGGTCAGGGGAGTTGCCTCCAGAAAGCCACCGTGTTCCGGCTGAATGGATTGCAGCACCCTCATTGACCGCTTGATGGCAGCTGTGCGAATCCCGCGAACGATCGGATTCCAGTGTCCGCGTTTCTTGAAGACGACCTGTCCGATGGCAATCAGGGCCGGCAGTGCGTAACTGACGACGGGCAGCCGCACGGCCGCGTAGAAGCTGGATGGAATACACGAAAGTTCGAACGGCAAAGGAATCACATGCTGCCAATCCACAACCCCGGCCAGTGCGCAGTGAGTCAAAATGGGGACAGAAAACGTCTTGTCCTTCCCGTAGCGTTTCAGGACGGCGTCAACGCCGCCCGCGTCGTCGATATACTGCTGAGACGCCTGCACGACGTCTTGATACTGAACCGCCTGTTTCGTGGCATGGAAGACGGCGTTGGCCAGCATTGTCGTCGAGATGTTGCTGACACTCAGAACTGTGTCGCCCCAGCCGCCGTCGTCGTTTTGGTGTTCCGCCAGCCACTTCAGGCCCGCCTGCACCAGTTCGCAGAACCGCGACGCTTCACTTTCGTCGCGAGCGGCGGTGTTGGCCATGCTCAGGGCCATCACGGCCGTCGCAGTCGACAGCGCTGACGTGGACAAGTGGCCTTCCCACCGCCCGTCGTCCGTCCGTTCTGCCAATAGTGTTGCGCTGATACTCGAATATGCCGCACGAATGGCATCGTTGTCCGGATCTTGCTGCGGTCGTACGGTCATGTCAGAACGGTAACAGAGTGTTTCGTGTTTGTCGTCGACGGGCAGCACTGAGTTCGCGACGGCAGCCATGGTTTTTCACTCCCGCCTCCCGGTGCCCTGTTGCATGCAATAAGGGTTGCGCAGCGTCAGGAGGTCAGTTGTGTTCTGCAGCGACGGATTGCCGGAAGAGCGTTCCGTTGTGGCCTCCTGTGCCTGTGGCACCCAAAGGTTGCGAGCAACCTGGGCTACCCACCACGGTCGTGTGGGTCTGTCACCCGCACTTCGTGAGCCGGTGTCTGCGGCATCGCTTGCCAAACGTTTGTTTGTGCGGAGAATGCCGTTTGCTGCCGATCATTGCAGACGTCTCTGTTCATCGATGCCCCAGGATAACAGAAGTGTTCCGTCGTTTTCGGAACGCCATTCGAACGATTGACATATGAAACTGCCAACCATTCTGCCGGTTCTGTTCGTGCTGATGCAGTTGTCCGTTTACGCAATGGCGTTCGACGACAGCGTTGCCGGGAGGAATCTCAACCTGCCGGCCGTTCCATTCAACTATAGCCAGGTCGAATTGCCGCAGCACTTCGCTGAAATTGCTGCAAAGTACGACAACACTCCGTCGCACAATCCAATCACCGATCACGGCGCGACACTTGGCCGAGTTCTGTTCTACGACACCACGCTGTCGGCCAACGGCACCGTCTCATGCGCATCGTGCCACAAACAGAACCTTGCGTTCACCGACGAAAGAAGACTGAGCGTTGGTTTCCGTGGCAAACAGGTGACGCGAAATTCGATGAGTCTGGTGAATGCTCGTTATTATCGCAGCGGACGATTTTTCTGGGACGAACGAGCGGCAACGTTGGAAGAACAGACGTTGATGCCGATTGAGAATTCTGTGGAAATGGGACATTCGCTGCCCCGGTTGGTGATGCAGCTGCAGGCAGACGAAATCTATCCACCACTGTTCAAAAGTGCTTTTGGCAGCAGCGACGTCTCGTCGCTGCGAATGGCTCAGGCGATGGCGCAGTTCATTCGTTCGATTGTCTCCTACCGTTCGAAATATGACGTCGGTCGCGCGGCGGTGGATTCTGTCTATGATTCTTTCGTCAACTTCACGGACCAGGAGAACTACGGCAAGCGGCAGTTTCTTGAACGCGGACAATGCGCTCAGTGCCACCTTCATGATGCGACCACGTCAGGCAGAAATCGTCAGTCCGCGTTTTTCTTTGTCGATGGTCCCGCGGTGAATGGTGTGGACGGAGAGATCGGTGTCCCCGATGTCGGCGTCGGTGGCAGGACAGGCGTCATGAAGGACCTGGGGGCGTTTAAGGCGTCGTCGTTAAGAAACGTCGAAGTGACGGGACCGTACATGCACGATGGGCGATTCACGACGATTGATCGTGTGATTGAACACTACAACTGGAGCGTTCGTCCGCACCCGAATCTGGATTCGCGACTGGACGAAATCTCGGCGCAGGGTCTGGCGTTGCCGGAGCGGGAAAAAGTCGCGCTCACAGAGTTCCTGAAAACCCTGACTGATTACGAACTGATCAACGACCGGAAGTTCTCCGACCCGTTTGTGCGTTGACCCGGCCCGGATTGAATCGAGTCATCGCACAGCCAGAGTCCGCAACCCTGCCGGGGGGGGGCACAGATCGTCGTTGCCATTCCTGGTACACTGGTGCAGTGTCAGTTGGAGTGTTTCGTATCCGTACAGGAGCCATTCGCTTGCGCGTTGAGCTTGTATCGCGGCAGCATTACGCGGCGTCCGACACCGCCGTGTTTTCGTTCTCTGGCAAGCTCACTTCAGACATAGCCGCAAGTTCCTCAGCCAGGCCGGCGTAGTCGCGGGCTCCCGGGCAGGTGGATGCGTAGCCGAAGATCGATTGTCCAAAACTGGGGGCTTCCGCCAGCTTGATGTTCCGACGGATTCGAGTGCGAAAGATTTTCGCGTCAGCCCACGGTGTATCGCCATCACTGGTCGCCAGGAAATGCCGCAGGTCTTCCGTGACGTCGGCGGCCAGTCGAGTGCCCGATTCGTACATGCACAGAGCCACGCCCGACACTTTCAGTTGGCGGTTCAGTCGTCGCGTCACCAGAGCAGTTGTTTCAAACAGTTTTGACAGCCCCTGCAGCGCGAAGAAGTGCGGCTGCAGCGGGATTAGAACTTCCTTTACTGCACACAGCGCGTTGATGGTCAGGACTCCCAGCGACGGCGGGCAGTCCATGATGACGTAGTCAAAACGATTCTGATCGTGCCAGTGCTGCAGTGCATCGCGCAGAACGAATTCGCGATGCTGCATGCCCGCCAGTTCCACTTCGATAGCTGCCAGGTCGATGTTGGATGGCACTACGGAAAGATTCTCAGCCACCAGTTGTCGCGCCTGGTCGGCCGTCGTTCGTTCTGCAAATACGTCGTAGATGGACAGTGTGCCCGCACCGCATTCCAGGCCCAGATGCAGCGAGGCATGACCCTGGGGGTCCAGATCAATAATGCAGACCTTGTTTCCGCTTTTCGCAAGAGCGGCGGCGATGTTGACGCTGCTGGTCGTTTTTCCGACACCACCCTTTTGATTCATCACTGCAATCGTGCGCATAACTGTTGTTCCGCAATGGGTCGATACTTTGCTCCGGGCTACGCAATCTAGAACGCGGGCACGGAAGAAAGAAGACAACTCTGCCCCTCCATCCAGGTTACACGGTGACAATGCGGCCTCTTGCGTCGCTCGGTCGGCGCAAAACGGCACGACGAGTCCTCAACGATCGAACGACAGGCAGAAAATGCGCCCCGGCGTTTCGTGCCGGTTCTGCCGAAATCCTGTGAAGACGCATTTTGCAATCGATTGTCATCCAGTGCTGCGAGTGAATTGACGCCCCCCAGGGCCAGCCGTACAGTCGTTTCATGGCCCTGGATCGGTGCTGATTCCTTCCGATGGATTTCCAATGAAAACCGAACGTCGATTCTTCCTGCGCCCTGATTGTCGTAGATACGTGTGTTTGCTGAGTGTGGCATTGGCTGCCATGGCGGTCGGGCTGCCGGCGTCCAAAGCCGAGCGTGATCCCATTCGGCTGACTCATGGCCCTATGCTCGGCCAGCCGACCGCAACATCGATGCTTGTGTGGGGGCGAACTTCAGATCCCGGCACTTTCACCGTCCACTTTGGGACATCAAAAAAGAACCTGAAGCAGATCAGCAAACCGGCCACGACGACAATCGCTCACGACTGCACCGGAATTGCCGAACTCACCGACCTGACGCCCGACACAAGATATCACTATCAGATCTGGGTCAACGATCGGCCACACGGACTACCTGGTAGCTTTCGCACTCTGCCCAATGCGGACGCCACCCGGAATGCAGAATACAATCCGGATGGGCTGTTTAACTTCCGGTTCCAGATCGGATCGTGTGCGAATCAGAACCCGATGCATGGAGGCGGGCATCGCGCGACGACGTACGAACACCTAAACCACGACTGGGCCGACAAAGTTCATTTTCACATCATGAATGGCGACTGGCTGTACGAAGAGCTGCGCGAGTTTCCGACCGAGGCCTGGCGATTGACTCAGAAACTCAAGGATCTTCCTCTGGCTGTTCAGATCATGCCAACGGTGGTCGGCGTCTGGGAAAACTACAAGCTGTATCTGAGCCGTGGCGTTGAACTGGCCAAATGGCATCGTCACGTGCCGAGCTATTTTACTTTTGACGATCACGAACTGGTAAATGACATCTGGGGTTCGTCCGAAGCCGGCAAACGGCATCGTCGGACCGTTTTTCGCGATATCGGAACGTATGCGTGGTATGACTATCTGGGCTGGGCTGATCCGATGGAGCACGATCACCCGCTTCATTTTGGCAAAGGTACGATGCGGGCTGGCAGTGATCTGCTGGTTGATCCAAACACCGACTTTACGAAGCTGCCGTTGCAGGAAATGCTGAATTTGCACGTCCATTGGGGGACGCCCGAGGCCGGAGTTAACGACATTCGCTACGACAACGACGCCGGTAACAGGAATTCGTACGTCTACGACATTATGGAAGTCGTTGACGCACACACGCTGCGGTTGCATATGCCCGCTAAGATTGCAGACGACGTCAGTTACTCGATTGGGCGACGCAGCTACGGAAGCTTCCGTGTGTCCAACTGCGAGTTCTTTCTGATGGATACTCGTGGCGACCGGGATATGCACGACATTCGGGACCGCGATAAGCCGGGCGTGTCGATGCTCGGCGGTCCGCAGCGAGAATGGCTGCTGAAGTCCATGAAGGAAAGTGATGCGGATTTCTTCTTTGTTATCTCCACAGTGCCGTTCATGATTCCACATAGCGGTGCGGGTGGATTTGAAGTTGATGCCGCCAACAAAGAGGAAGCGTGGACGGGTTTCTTTGACGAGCGTGAATTGTTGATCAATGAATGGGAGAAGCTCGGAAAGAAAGTGTTCGTCATGACGGGCGACCTGCACAACAGCTTCGCTATCAAAGTAACGGACAACGTCTGGGAGTTCTGCTGCGGTCCGCACAACAGCGTCAACCATGTGCCTAAGCTTGACGAAAGCGATCGGCCAGCCACCGGCAAGTGGACGTTCGGTCCGCGGGAATGCGACATCCGCTGGAGCAGCTATATTCTGCCGGACCTGCCCCGACTGGAACGACTCTATCCGCATTTCTGCGTCGTACAGGTCAATAATGTTTTTAACATGCCCCAAAAGCTGGGCGACAAGCGTTGGGTCGCCTATCCGCATCCACAGATTATCTTCCAGTACTTTGATGGTCGAAGCGGAGAATTGGCATACGCCGAAGCCATTTCGCTGGATCGAAAGTGACGCACCGACTGCGTGTCGCCGGTGTGGAGTTCGGGTGTCGGCATAAATGGTCGTGCAGTTGGAGAGTGTGGCCGGGGTTGGAGCGAGGTACGAGTGAAACCCCGGGGCTTCCTTCGCAGGCTCGGCCCAGCCCCGGTCGTTATCCACAAGAGCTGGTTAGCCGCGAAGTCGTTCCGTGGGTTTCACCCACGGCTAAGTGCTTTTACGGCTCTGCCGCACGCTGTTCACCTGTGTGTCAACTCAAGGCTGACGACAAGCACGAACTGCTTGTGTTGCTTCAAGACAATGTACGTGTGGGCAACGACAAGGCCCAGCCCCGGTCATCCACCACACCGAAACCCCAGTCGGTTATTGCCCCCTGGAATTGCTGACTGCCTGCCGGACGTTTGGACATCCCCACGATCGTCGGATACGATTTACCGGCAGAGTCCCGGTCTTTTGCAAAGTCCGGGACTCTGATGCGTACCGGCGTCGATTCTGAAACAGCCGGAAAGCAATTGCCAATCTTCAGGAGTCAGGGCATTGGGAAGGTATTGGATTCGCAACCGCGGCAAGACTCAGGGACCGCTGTCGGCAGACAAAATTCACGGTTTGCTGCGCCGCGGACGCTTTAATCGACACTACCAGGTCTCGGAGGACAGGAAGAACTGGTACGTCGCCACCGATTTTCCTGAGCTGTTTCCGGAAGCCCCGGCCAGCCGTGGCGGGCGTGGCGGGCGTGGCGGCGGTGGTGCAGACGGTTACGACGACGACGACTACAGCGGCGGCGGCGGATCGCCCTTCGAAGACGATTACGAATCAGCACCTCCAAAGCGGCGTGGTGGTTCACGCCGCAGTCGTGACGACGATGCTGCCCGGAATTCGCCGTTCAACGACCAGGACGAAGACGACGATGAAGACGACGAATATGAAGACGAGGTCGATGATCGGGACGACGATGATGACGACGACGACTGGGACGACGACGATGACGAAGGAGCCGTCTATCGACTTGTCGGGTGGATTGAGCAGAAGTGGCAGGGCATTGTTGTCCTTCTGGTGGCAGTCATGATCGGACTGGGTTGGTATGTGTTCTTTCGGGAAACTTTCGTTCAGGATCAGATCGATCTGGATCTGCTGATGGACGTGCATGGCCGAATCACGACCCGGCACACCGGTGGCGTGGACTCAAACGGATGGACACGACTGGCTGAAGACACGGAGCTGGAACTGTCAGAAATGGTCGAGCGTCTGAAGGACCCGAGCCAGGCTTCTGCGCGTGACCATATTAAGCAGGAACTGCTGTTCGCGGCACGAGATGATCTTCGTCGAATATTTGACGAGCTGCCGAACGGTAACGACACGGCGTCTGAGCGAGCCCTAAATCGTTTTCGCGAGATTGAAGCGATGATTGAGACCAAAACACGTCAGAAAACTGATGACATCGTTCCACGCCCCGTCCCGGCGCCTGCTCCGCCGCCCGCAGAAAATTCCGAGCTGGATCCTGCGGACGGTACCCCGAATGATCCCGATGCTCCATCACCATCCGGCGATGCCCAGACGCCGCCGATTGGTTTGGATCCCGCACCGGCATTGTGATGCGCGTCTGGTTTGATTCTGTGCCCGCGCTCCAGTGCGGGTACAGTGCAAAACGGCGACTGGAATTGGAAGAATGTCCCTGATGAAATTGAATCCGCTGCTTCTGGTGCTGTCCCTGTCCGTCGTGGTGTCCTCCACAGCGCACGGAGGTGACGAGTCAAAGCTTCCGGCCGATAAGCAGGCTTTTCACCTGTTTCTGCTGGCAGAGCAATCCAACATGGCGGGGCGTGGAACTGTTGATGACCAGAGTCACGATACCGATCCTCGAATCCTGACACTGAACAAGGGTGGTGAATGGGAGTTGGCGACGGATCCTTTGCACTTCGACAAGCCAAAAGTTGTCGGAGTGGGACTCGGCAGGTCCTT
Source organism: Fuerstiella sp. (assembly GCA_024230215.1). GTDB lineage: Bacteria > Planctomycetota > Planctomycetia > Planctomycetales > Planctomycetaceae > Fuerstiella. Next base: position 46,058 of record JAAERP010000509.1, read on the forward strand.
CGCTGGTGAATACGCCGACCGGAATCCGGGTGTGACGGTTGGATTGATCCCCTGTGCAGTTGGCGGCTCAGCAATCTCGACGTGGCAGCCGGGTGGATATCACAGTCAGACCAAAACACATCCATACGACGACACCGTCGCTCGAGTGAAACGGGCACTTGAATCCGGCGTCTGCAAAGGAATCCTGTGGCATCAGGGAGAATCAGATTCGAAGCCGATGCTTGCGGAGGCCTATGAAGAGAAACTTCATGAGTTAATTACCCGGTTCCGAAGTCTAATCGGCGACCAGGATGTACCGTTCATCGCGGGGCAAATGGGGCAGTTTCCCGAGCGGCCATGGAGCGAGTCGAGGGAACTTGTTGATGCCGCTCACCAGGCACTGCCGTCAGAGGTTTCCCGGACCGCGTTTGTCAATGCGGTGAGCCTCACGCACAAAGGCGACAGGACCCACTTCGACTCACCTTCGTATCGCAGGCTGGGGCGTCGATATTATGCGGCGTACAGGAATATGATGGCGCCGCGTCTTCCCAACGTGCTGCTGATTCTGGCAGACGATGTGGGGCGAGAAGTTCTGGGATGTTATGGCGGCCAGTCTTACCCGACACCAAACATCGACGCACTGGCAGAAACCGGTCAAAGATACACTCACTGCTACAGCATGCCGGTCTGTCATCCATCGCGAATCTGTTTGATGACCGGACGGTATCCGGCTGTGCTGAAGAATCCGAAGTGGGGTTCCTTTCCTGCGGAAGAAGAGCACAACACGTTTGCTCCGCTGCTGAAGAAAGCCGGATATGCAACAGCCATCGCCGGCAAGTGGCAACTTTCGTTGATGAAGAATGATCTGCAGCAACCCGCTCGAATGGGGTTCGATGAGTGGAGTCTGTTCGGATGGCACGAAGGCGCTCGGTATCACGACCCGATGATTTATCAGAATGGTCAGGTTCGCACAGACACATACGGAGCCTACGGCCCGGATCTGTACGTTGACTTTCTGAGGGACTTCATAGAGCAAAATCGTCAGCAACCATTCTTCGCCTATTATTCAATGGCGTTGTGTCACGACGTGACTGACGATCTGGGCAAACCCGTGCCATACGGACCTGACGGACGCTGGTTGACGTACGAAGAGATGGTTCTGGACATGGATCGGCAGGTTGGTCGACTGGTTTCGGCGCTGGATCGACTGCAGTTGCGGGACGATACTCTGATCCTGCTGACCACAGACAATGGGACGGCTGGCGCTTCCTACCTGAAATACGAAGAAGGAAAGTACGTCCGGCCGAAAGTGTTCTCACGCATCAATGGAAACGACGTGCAGGGTGGCAAGGGAAAGCTGAATGACTGGGGAACTCGAGTGCCCCTGATTGCCAATTGGCCGGGGCGAGTGGGCAGTGGTCAGGTTGTGGACGATCTGGTGGACTTCAGCGACTTTCTGCCGACGCTGACTGAACTGACAGGTGCAACATTACCCGAACAGATGCCATTGAACGGCCACAGTTTTGCTTCCACAATTCTCGGTACCGGAAGATCTTCCCGCCAGTGGGCGTACGCCGAAGAAAGATCGGGGCTGCAGTTTGTCCGTACTCGAGAACACAAGCTCTATTCCGACGGCAATTTCTACGACATGAACGCTGACCCGGAAGAGCAGCATCCGCTTAGCGAGCTGACCGAAGACGTCGCTGCCGCAAAGGCAACCATGGAAGCGGCGTTGCAGGAACTGCCGAAGCCGAAGTAGCGTCTTGAACGGTCTATTCACCGGAATCTGACGCGTGTTGATTCCGGCCCCGGCTGCGTTTCGTTTTGGAAACCTGGTTTATGTGGTCAAGTTGACTTCCACTTTGCCAAACGGCGGGGCGTCCACGCTGATGTGGCCGTCCTTGTAGATCGGAATCAAACTCGGTAGCGATCCGGTCAGGACAATCTGCCCCGCGGCCAACTGATCGTCGCGGTCCCGCACTGTTTCCATCAGCCATTTCAGCGATGAGTGAATCGTCTGTATCAGCGGGAAGCCCGCACATTCCTCCAGCAACTGGTCATTCATCAGAATTGCCAGGGACGGTTCGCCATCTGCTGCCTGAGGGCTGATGCCACGCCCTGCAACAAAACCGGCGTGCAGTGCGTTATGAGCGATCAGCTCACTCGCCGACGGCTGTTCACCTCGCATCACGTAATTGTGCAACTCGATCACAGGGAATACGCGCGCTACGCAGGCGGGAATCCCCGGCTCAAGAAAATCAGGCTCCGTCGGTTTATGCGACAGCTCCACCGCCAATTCACCCTCGATCGCAAGGTTGGCGTATTTCGCACGAGACAGCTCTTTGCCCGACGTGTGTTGTTCCGAGTCGTATAACCGCCCAGTGACACAATGATCAATTCCCAACTGTGCGCGGATCTTCGGAGACGTACAACCGACTTTGTACCCGACCACCTGTTCACCCCGGCCGCAACGCAGTTTTGCGACCGCCAATTGAATCTGATATGCCTGGATCATGTCCAGCACGACACCATCCGCAAACATCGTGCCGGGCTGACATGCGTCATAGTCGGCCAGTTGACGGGACGCCCATCGTTCGATCTGTGAAGTTGTTGAAGCTTCGGATGGATTCATCTGATCGTGGTGTCCGCATTTCTGATTGATGAATTGTCAGGAACAGTCCGCAAATTGACGGGCCCCGTTCCAGCTCGTGGGTGCAACCATTCTGTCGGCAGGACATGTGGATTGCGAGCATAAGTCAGCGTGAAACGCTGTCGTTGGGCAGCCCCCGCCGGTTTCATATGTACAGTGTTTCGTAGCGTCGGAACAGCGCTTCGCTCGGTCACGGCCTGCTTTCAAATCGCGTCGATCCACTGGCGGAAGTCCTCGGCACTGAATTCTGACGCGAAGTCTGATTGAACTAATAGAGTTCACCGGTGAAGTTCCATCGGTGGTCTTTGGGCGTTCTGACAATGAGGTTCTATTTCGCGATGAGTGGCAGACGTCTTAGTTCAGGTACGTCCGTTGCGTTGTCGATGTCGGATATCACGTTTTGAACTTCCCGGGTCAACTCAGCAAGCGCCTTCGCTTCTTTGTGTGACTTCAGCTGTTGCTCCAGTTCACGAAGGGCGGGAAGCTGCGACCTGGCGGCTCCACCATAAAGTTTCAGAATTTTCAGGCAACTGGCGATCCGCTTCTTCTTGCCCCAATTCTGAATGTCCATCAGCGGAACACAAAGCGGCAGCCCCTCTTCAATCCGGTACCTGGCCAGTAGTTCCAGACCTCTTAAACGAATCCCGCTGGCAAACATCACGCCGCTGGGAGCAGGTTCGACAACGGCCTTGTAGACGGCCGGCAGGAGTGGTTCGACTTCTTCCCATGTCAGCAGGTCGTAGACAGAACTAATGGTACCACGGGCGCGACCATCTTCGTTCTGTAAGACCGCACGCACAGCATCATACAGCAGGTCACGATCGACATCGTCGAGTGAACGCCCCAGCATGCCGCTTACGTTACCGATTCGACCAGGGTGAAACAGAAGAAACGCAACGTACCGCTGAGTCATCCCTCTCGGATCTCCGGGCACGTCGGACGCTACCAGTTTTAACAGATCAGGCACAGCTGATTTCGCATCCGCACCGATGGCCGACAGTGCTTCGCCCGCCTGAATTCGCAGCCACAGATCGTCGTCCGCCAGCATTTCGGTCAACTGCGGAACAGCTGATGAAGCACGCTTTCGCATCGCTTCCAGCGCCGCACAGGCGCCCAGGTTTGAGTTTAGGTCGTTAACTTCCAGCAACTTCAACAGTTGAGGCATCACGTCTTGATCACTGCGTTTGGCGATTGCCGTTGCCGAATGTTCGCGTACAACAGGTGACCAGCTGGAAAGCCCCTCAAGCAACCGTTCCAGAGATCGGGTTTCATAGGCCGCTGCCTTCTGCGTTGGAGTCCAGTCACGGCCGTCGTCGATCAGACTGCGAGCCACTTCGATATCAATTTGCGGCGCAACACTGGCGTCCCGCCCGGTCAGTCGCAGTTTCTTTAGCGGCAACGCATAGCTCAGCAGGTAGGCACCCGTACTATCCCAACCGCGATAGGAGGTTCGTTCGCCGGGTTCTCCCTGGTATACAAAAGTGCCGTCCCAGCGTCTTGCCAGATCCAGGTACCAGCCGAACTCATTCATCCAGGCACCCGTCGCTGCCGGACCACTGCGTGATATACCTGGCAGCGCCCACAACAGATTGAAGTAATTTCCCGTGTGCCCCGTGTCCCGTGCGGGCCCATGACAGGCTGTGCTCATGCGAGAAAAGAATGAAGCTCCTTCGCTATTGCCCAGCAGATCGAACAGAACTGCCCCCTGTCCGCATTTGCCGTTGTCATCATGAGTCTGCAGCCACGGATGGTGGTCGCCATAGGGTATGGCTCCTTTGCCGATGTAAAAGCCCAACCACCGCTGGCTCTTTTCGATGGCGATGTCGAGCGCCGGGTCGGAAACCCCCGCTTCGCGAGCCAGACACAGTGAGATCGTTAAGTTGAGCCCCGGCGAGTTCATGGCTCCATAGCCATACAGAATTCCCGTTTCGGGATTCGCAAACTTGTGCCCCCACGAACCCACTGCACTCTGACCACGAACGGTCTCCATCGTCAGACGCCGCATCCCCGGCACCACGGATTGATCACCCGTTGCCATAACATATTCCGCCAGAAACAAATTGACGTAACCGTACCACCACGAATGGAACCCCTGTTCCGCCGGGATCGAAAAACCAGCCGCCCATTTGGCTTCTTCTGTTACAAGTGGAAGATAATCCGGGTTGCCGCTCGCCAGTAATGCCAACGCATTCAACGATCGTTCTATGGGGTTGCCACGACGAGAATTCACCTGCATCTTCTTCGCCAATGCCTCGCACCCGTCCTCGAAGATACGTTTTGACCTGGGACAATCGTATGGAGCAGTCGCGCTGTAGCGGCCAATCGCCGCAATCTTCAAGACGACGTCTGTCTGTTTGTTGTCTCGCCAGTGGACCAGGTTCAACACTCCGTCGGCCCCTTCGGCCGCGGCTACGGCCTTTGCAAATGCAACCCGCGCGTCGGTGGCGAAAAGTTGACCGTTAACGCCCAGAATCACGTCGCCGACTCTCAGGACGCCAGCGGCAGGCGAACCCTGTTCGACCTCTGTGATATAGATCTGTCGCGATTCCATCGTCTCCAGTTTCCACGCATACATCCAGCCTCGCGCGCCAGTCGCACCCAACGTCCAGTCGGGCACATGACGCAACGGCGTGTTGCCCTTCGTTAAGTCCAGATTGGGCGCCTTTTCTTTCCGACGTTGAGCGTCACTGACTGCGCTCAGGCAGGTGGCAACAAGGAATGCGACCGTCAGACAGATTCGCGAAACGGAACGTAGATGTGGCATGTGACAGCGTGTTTTCCTGAATTCGGGCGCAAAGGATTTGGTAATGGATGATCAGAGTGTCGGTCGATAAGGTTGGACACCGAGTTTTTTCATGGTCGCCAGGGGAGACTCAGAAAACGTCATGTCGGCAATTGGCTGCCTGGACGGCTGGCTGTGACCAACGACCCTGGCGGTATTCGACATCAAGGTGTGCTCATCCATGAACGGATCGTCGAAGCGATCCAGCCATGACATCGCAAGCTCGTGAAGGTGCTGCCGTGTCGCCCTGTCCGCCGCGTTGTCGTACAGATTGATTCGGTTCCAGGGATCGGCGGCGTGCTCATACAAAACGTCGAACGCAGCATGCTGCCGCTGTATTTCATCAGGCGCGCCAAAGCCGCCCACTGCATAGGTATGTTCTCGAGTATAGACGCCACGCCAGTTCCACCAGAAGAAGAACAGCGGCTGGCTTTGCACGGCCTCGTCATCCCCACTCAGGATTGCCTTGCCCAGGTTGTTGCCCTGACATTCCGGAGGTGGCGAGATTCCAAGCATCGACAACAGAGACGGCATCAGATCCAGTGTTCCCAGTAACAAATCGCGCTTCGTGCCGGCTTTAATCTGTCCAGGCCACCGCATCACCATCGGCACACGGACCGCCGCTGATTCGGGACAGCATTTGTGAGTTTGACGGTCATACCCACTGAGCGTGTCCCCGTGATCGGACGTAAACACAAATATCGTATTGTCCGCCTCCCCGATGGCTTCCAACTGACGCATCACCCGGCCGACACAATCGTCGATCGATGAACACAGCGCGGAATAGCCATGATGTATGCTGCGCAGGCGTTCGCTGGGTTCTTCATGAAATCGGCAGTCGATGGTGTCGGCGTCGTAGCGTTGCATGTGCTCTTCCGGCGCATCGTAGCCCACACCCCCACGATGGTTATGGGGAGCATGCCACGAGACGAACAAAGCAAACGGATTCTCCGAATCGCGTCTGGATTCCAGATAGTTGACCGCCTGATCGGTTTGACCATCCTGCTCCCATTTGTCGAAATAGCTGCGTTCTCCGTCTTCATTCCAGTAGAAGCACTTGCCTGGATGGAAATCGACTGTGCAATTATTGGTCAGAAAGAGCTGATCAAAGCCAAGGCGATTGGACTTGTAAACCGGCTTGTTGCGCAGGCCACCCTGCAAATGCCATTTGCCAACATAAGCCGTGTCGTAGCCGGCGGCACCCAGAGACTCTGCGAACGTCGCTCCCTGTTCCGGCACGACACCCAGATCATTGGCATAGGCACCGTTGTTCAGCGGGTGACGCCCCGTCATCAGCATGCCACGATACGGAGTGCAAACGGGACAGTTCGAAACACACTGGTCGAACAGGGCTCCCTCGGATGCCAGCTGATCAACATTCGGAGTCTGCACGCCACTTAAGCCAGAGGCCCCCAGATAGTCCCATGATTGCTGATCGGAAAACAGAAACACCAGATTCGGCGGTCTTCCGCCAGCTTTGTTGTGTCCCCTTGCCATTGCCCCGGATGCCATGGCCGCCGCCGTGCCAATCTGCAGGAATTCGCGTCGATCCATTACTGTCACTTTCTACTCGGGAATCACATTTGCCGCGCCATGCTGCGTAGTGGAGTGACGACCTCGTTTGTACGTACGCAGATCTTCACATTATCGCTGCCAGCGTCTTGCTGACAACACTCTCGTCAAACGAATAACTCGTTCGCTCATTTCATCGGTGTCAAATGGACCAGAGAGAGTTACCACCAGGTTGAGTTTCCCACGATGAATACTCTATTGAGCCTCCGAAACCTGCCTGTTGAGCGCCGACATTACACTGCGAGCAACCTGCTTGCCAACAACGTCGACGCCCTTTGGCGTCAGATGCACTCCGTCGTCACGAATTGCAGCTTTCACACCAATTTCCAGAGCGACTGCGTGAACGTCATTGACCAGAATGCCGGATTCCTCGGCGATCTCTACGGCTCTGCGGTTGTACGTGACGACATCAGGATTGCGTCTCACCACGCGTTTGTACGTCTCAGACGAAGCCTGCCGCAGCTCATCAACCGGGGTCGTCAGCGCAAAAATGATCTGTGCGTCAGTCAGCTGCTTCAACTTTGCGAAGATCTTTCTCAGGTTGGCAGAATAGGTTTCAAGGCTGTGTCTGGGCTGGTCGGTCTTCGAACTAAGAAACAGATCGTGTAGTCCCACGTTGATATGCACGACCTTTGCGTCGCGGCCCATGATCCATTTGTCGATTTGCTGCAGCGTGTAAACGGTATGCTGGCCGTTTTCCTGCGGTGACCAAACGGTTGCTTTACCATGCAGCTGCCTGGCGACGGCTTTCTGGTAGCCGATTCGAATGGAATCACCGAGCAGAATGACCGTCGGCAGTTCGTCACCGTGCTCGTGCCCGGACGTCGTGAGAGTCGGACCGCCGCTCATCATCCAGGCAAACAGGTCGCGCACCTGTGTTTCACTGAGTTTGTCGAGCAGTCCGTCCGGCATGAGCGACTTCGGTGACATCTCCATCGTGTCGATGTCCTGTGACCTGACCTGAATCACTTCGGTTGCTGTCTGCAGGGTCAGCACTGATTCCGTTTTCTGTGAGATTGTCCCGGTAATCACTCGGCCGTTTGTAGTCACGACGATGGCCATGCGGAAATCTGCAGGGACGGCGGCGCTGGGGTCGATGACGTTGGAGACGAGATACTGCAGGTTGCGGCGATTCGCACCAGTGAGTTCCGGCCCGATCGTGCGGCCCTGGCCGAACAACTTGTGGCACGCACCGCAGGATTCTTTGAACACCAGCTGACCGTTCAAAAGACTGGCCTTCGCAAGTCGAGAAGGATCAAGCTTATGTGCCCATTCTTTGATCTGTCGCAGTCGGTCGGCGGATGACGGCCGCACAGTACCCCAAATGGATTCCAGTCGTTTCAGCAGTGCATTGTCATTCAACGCCGCGATCTGCCGAGCCTGACCGGCGGTCAGGACTCGTGCGGGAATCTCGTCCTGTTCGAACGCATCGATCAGCAGCCTGGCACTCGACCGGCGGGCCACCAACAGATCAATGGCGGCACTCTGCTCGGATTTCGTAAACCGAACAAAACGCCCCAGTACCGTTTGGGCCAACACAGGATCGTTGATGGCCGTGCCCGCCTGCAGCGCCGGGACCGTCAACTGTCCCGCTACGATTAAACGGACCAGATCTTCCGCCAAACCGGATGGCCGGCGACGAACCAACCCCGTCAGCGCGGCCTGTCGTGTCTTTGAATCAGTCGTCGACGTGTGCATCAGTTGCCGTACGTGCTGCAGCGTTGCGTCATTGCCCACAACGGCTGCGCTAGTGATCGCCGCAACGCGAACATCCGGATCCGGATGCTCAACCAACTGTTTGACAATTCGGTCGGCCGTGTCCGGAAGACTTTCGAGGCGCTCAGTGGAAAGGCCTTCGTTGAATCCTGCAAGCAGGTCAACCAGAACGTCCGCGCGGACAGTTCGCTCCAGAGCTTCGAACAAAAGTTCCACAGACGGACCGGGGGCCTCACAGATGCGTCGTACCATCCATCGCCGAAGACGCGGCGAGAAGGCGGCCAGGGCCTGCATGGCCCGTTGTGGATTCGCAGCCACTTCGGGCTCAATCGCGTACCAGATCATGCGCACCAGATTCAGGTGCTCGTCACTGCCGGAAGCAGCAGTCAGACCAATCGCTGTCGTCCATCGCCGGCCTACCGGTACTTGCTGCAATGCGGACGCCAGACTCATGCGGACCAACCAGGACTTCTCCTCTCCAGCCAATTCAGCCATCGCCTTGACGACCTCAGCAGATGTCGCTCCATCGTCAACCAGAAGTCTCACGGCCCACGAGCGCACGTGTTCGCTGTTGTGATGCATCCGGCTGAGCAACCACTCATCATCGGCACCGCCGATCGAATACAGCGCCCACATCGCTCGGAGCTTGCGTGTGTTGTCGGGATTGTCGTCAAACATGCGTTGCAACGACAAATGGACTTCAGACAAATCCTGTCCCGTATCGGCCCGTTCCTGCAGAATTCGTCGCGCGTGCCGAACATACCAGTCGTTGCCGTGCAGTTGATACTGGACGAGTTTCTCGGACGACGCTTGTGCCAGATTCACGTGCACGCGAATCGGTTCACCCCACGTGATCTTGTATATTCGCCCGCTGGTGCGGTGGACTCCGTCGCGATCGTGGCATTCACCGTTGTCCGACCAATCAGTCATGTACACGTCACCGTCTGGTCCGTATTCCATTGAGACCGCTCGAAACCACGGATCATCGGCGACAAGAAAATCGTCGGCATGAACAGCCTGATAAGGTCCCGTTGGTTGAACAAGGCGGTCACAGTTGATTCGTCGTCCGTGAATATTGCTCATAAACATCGTGCCGCGGAATTCAGACGGCCAGCGATCACCAAGATAGATCATGGCGTCGCAGTGCGAATGTCCACCGCCGAAATCCAGATTCCCATCCGCCTGTCGCGTTGCCCGATCCCACGAACCGGCCGACCAGTGAAGATGGTCACTGGTGGCAGACATCGCCTCATAGACATACGGATTCGGATGCACACCGCGATCCTTCCAGCGTTCATAGTGTGCGCCCGGCACCAGATGCCACAGATGTTCAACGACGCTGGTAGACAGAAACCCCTGACCTTGATCGTTGAAATCGAGCCCCCACGGATTGATCGTTCCGTCCGCAACCACCTCAAAAACGTGACGCGTCGGATGGTATCGCCAGATCGAACAACTCAATTCAATACGTTTATCGGATGGGTCTCCTGGACGACCAACCTGCGAAGGCTGCTTGATGCCATGCCGGCCGTAGAGCCAGCCGTCCGGTCCCCATGTCAGCCCGTTCACACTGTTGTGTTCGGCTTTCAGCGACCACCCGTCAAGATGCACGACGGCTTCACCATCAGGAACGTCGTCTCCATCGCGATCCGGGATAAAAGCCAGATATGGCGGAGCGGTAATCCAGACACCGCCAAAACCATGCTGCAGCCCGGTCAAATGGCTGAGCCCATCCTTGAACACGCGCCGGCGATCCAGCACGCCGTCCCCGTTGGTGTCTTCAAAGATGAGAATTCGGTCGTGCCGCTTATCGGTGAATGTACTGCCGTCGTACGAATAACTTTCGGCCACCCACAACCGCCCTCGATCGTCAAATGCAATCGCGATCGGCTGACGCACGTCTGGTTCCGCAGCCGCCAGTGTGATTTGAAATCCATCGGGCACGTGCAACCGCCTGATTGCTTCATCCGGCGCAAGCGGCGTCTGTCCTGCCGCTTGAGTATTCAAAGGAGTAAACTCGTCGGCATTCAATCGGGTACTGATGGGGACGGTCAACAACAGAGCGCCAACGCCCTGCCACACCGTGCGCCATGCAACGCTCATAAGTCGGTCGATATTCCACTTCATCACCTGAGTTTCCCAACAGTCCGTAGAAATCACCAACATCCAGGTGCCATGATAACACCTCCAGGGCAATGGAATCCAACTCGCTCGAAAAGAGAAGTTTGCCGCCGATGAGTGGGCGAATCAGGAAGGACGGTCAGGACAGGAAGTCAAAGCCAGAGGACATGTAATCAATTGTTGCCAGACTGAAGGCAGCTGTGCGCAGCGGAAAAATGACAAGGGCCGGAGCGACGGCAGCACATAAAAAAGACAATGGCCAGCCAGGTCGGAAATGAAACCGAACGCGACGAACCAAAACGACCGAAGGAATCTAAGCCGTGCCATCCCGCGGCGCATACCTGCGGAAGTCGTCCATGACGCCATGAAACAGGCGACGGCTGCGTATGACAAACAAGACGAAGTACGCACCAACCTGCGGCGACGAGCCTCGGGGCACCTGTCAATGCGCATGGCCGGCACTCACGCCATGAATGTTTTCGGCAAGCCGAACTGCTCCCTGAACTGCTGCGATTGTGAACGAGTCAATGCGCCAACATTGCATCAGGCGATCTTCACGCGCAACGACCCGCTTGTGCGCATGAGGCTGGCCGACAGTGGGTGGATCATTCAGATCGAGCAAACGGGACTCTGGATCTGCCCGTGGTGAACCGGGGCGACGGACCAGTCAGCTGGCGGCCGATACCGGTTCGACGTTCGACGAACCGGTAACAGCCTGCTCAGTAGGCCGCAGCTGAATTCTAGCGGTGAGAACGGCATCACCCGAGTTCGCCTATTCAGCCGCTTTTTCGTCAGCCGCTTTCTTGTCAGCAGCAGCCTTGTCAGCAGCAGCCTTGTCAGCAGCAGCTTTCTCAGCAGCAGCTTTCTCAGCAGCGGCTTTCTCAGCAGCGGCTTTCTCAGCAGCGGCTTTCTCAGCAGCGGCTTTCTCAGCAGCGGCTTTCTCAGCAGCGGCTTTCTCAGCAGCGGCTTTCTCAGCAGCG
>JAAERP010000510.1 GCA_024230215.1 Fuerstiella sp.
CGCTGCTCGCTAAGCAGCTTGAACACCCAATAGATGGGCATCCGATAACCGTAGCCTTCGTCGGTGCTCTTCCCCTTGTAAGCGAGTCCCTGTTCGTGACTTGTCTGAATGGAAAACATCGCCTGGGCATCGTTTGAGAAACTGTGCCAGAACGCTGCGTGGATGTTTTCGGAAGGGACGCTTTTTTTCGTCATGTACAGAAGCTGGTCAGCCATGAAGACGCCGGTCGCCATCGTGCGCATCAGCGATCCGCGGAAGCTGTTTTCATGTTGTCGGAAGATTCCGCCGGTCCAGTCGCCCGACCATTCGCCGACGATGAGTTTGGGCGGCGGTAGCTGTTTGCACTTCTCGCGAATCAACTTATTGATGACCTCGTGGCACTCGCGGAACTTCGTGCCCCAGCAGTAAAGGTGCTTCCATTCGTCGTCGGTGTCGAGGAAAGCGTATTTCCCGTTCCAGCCGTTCGCCGGGTAAAAATGCCAGTCGAAGTAGTCGACCTTTACGTTCAGAGTTTCCAGAAAAGCCAACGCGAATTCGTGGCTCGTCGTGAAATTGATGTCGGGATCACCGGGTTTCAGCTTCGCCTCGGAGCGCGGACGCTGAATGTTGATGAAGGGCACGATCACTTTCGCGCCCGGTGACATCATCCGAATCACCGGAACCAGCCGGTCCAGCATGCGGGCGTATTCCTTCGCCCCGGCGGCATTCTCATGAAAGCCCTGCGCGTAGCTGTGGACTTCGTTGCCGAGTTGCCAATACTTGATCTTATACGGCCTGGCTCGACCGTTGGCTTTGCGCTTCGCTGCCCAGTCGATGCCGTCTTTGTCGATGTCGCCCTCGCCGACGAGATACTCAATGTAGCCCTGCACAGACTCTTGCTTCTCGCCAACAAAGTTGACCTGCATCAGCGGTTCGATCTTGAACCGTTCGCAGAGCTGGAGAAACGTGTCGAGGTCATAGACTTCGGTTGGCTTGCGATCAGGATTCTTCCCAATGTGATCCTGCCAGTAAAAATTTGACCAGGAGCCGCGGTGATCGTTGCGATTGAAAACAAACCCACCGGGATAGCGGGCAATCCTCAGGCCGGAGTCCTTGATGTCCTTGAGAACTTTCTCCGGATACCTGGGCGTGCGCAATGGATTGGTTTTGTGGTCGATCCCAGCGCCGAAAATGTACGGCTTGATGCGGCCTTTCTCCACGCGCGGGCTGACCCGCAGCGAGACGGACAGTTCCTCGGACTGCACACGCGAGAGAGGAATCAGGCCGCCTGCAATGAACAGCACTGCGGTTAGCATCGTGCAGGCCGATGGTATGTCTTTACGGTCTCGATGACACTTGTTTTGTCGAAGCATGAACCTACCCCTTCGGGTCAAAAACGTTGCGCAGATCGGAGTCGAAGGCGGCGTCTCGGATTGTGCTTTCGCACGTTAACCGTCTTTGGATTCAACCGCCACTCAACCAGTCCGACGTCACGCGGGGCCTGTGGACTGTCTTTGCCAGCCTTGCAGTTCCAACGCTGATCATTCTGTCACCTTGCGCGCGACGAATTGAAATGAAAACAGGTCGGCATCCTTCATCACAAATCGTAGTCGCACGGGCCTGCCTGCGAGCTGTTTCAGGCCAGTGCCGTCCTTCCAAGTGACTGTGCGCTCAATCTCATCGCCGAAGATTTCGTGACAGTCGGCCAGTGCGCGACCATCGATCGGATCGCCGTTCACGTCCTGAATTTCGACAGACACACTGCCGGCAGCGGACGTCGAGTAGTTGAGTTCAAGCGTGCTGCCCTGGAACACGATCGGTCTGGTGGTGAATTCACCACCGCGGAGCGGAGCCTGGATCGAGACGAACCCGTCGACGCGGAAGGAGTAGCGGCGAAAGTTCTGAGTTCTGCGACGTACAGGACCGCATCAGCAGTACGGCTAATGCATTAGCCGTACTGCTGAAGACACTTTCTCAGGTCTTCCTGCACCATGCTTACCAGCTCCATTGGAGCTAACACTTGCGCGCAAGGCCCCCAGCTGAGGATCCACGTCTTGACTTCGGCGAGGCCTCGAAGCCGAAAGGACAGTTCAACTTCGCCGTCGGCGAGGACCGTCTCTTCCTGCGTCTTGTGCCAAACCGATTCCAGAACCGTTCCACTCACTGCTTTTGAAAATCGGACTTTCACTTCGTACTCATTGTCTTCCGGAGTGAAAACACCAAAAGAGCCATGCATGAATTCTTCGCAGGAAAATCCGTCAGGGATATCCGCCTTTTCTTCGGACAGCTCGACTGAATTAAATCGATCTGCCTTGAAACACCGAGGTGTATCTGAGTCTTTTCTCTTGGCGAGGAGATAGATAGACCGTTTGTGAAGAATGAGCCCCATGGGGTCCAGGTCGAAGGACTTGACTTCATCTTTGCCCGCAGAACGATACTCGACACTGACGACATTTTTCTCCTTAACTGCAGTGACGAGAGTATTCACAATTTCTGTACGCTCTGCTCCCTTGTAGTCACTGCCTCCGATCTTGGTCGAATACAGACTGTTTTCCATCAGCAAGCCGTCGGCATCGTTCGGCATGGTTTTTCTGATTTTGCTGAACAACGAATGTGCACCTGCCCAAAATGGTGTTCCGGCGAATGCTTCGAACAATGAACGTCCTAGTGCCGCAAGTCTCAGTTGTTAGGCCACCAGAGCGGAAGTCTGCCTGATTTTTCGTGAAGCCGCCCAGTTTTCCTTCCACGTGGATGGCCGTTTGGTGGTGTCTGAGCGGACGCGACGGCCGGTGTAATTCCATTGGA
>JAAERP010000511.1 GCA_024230215.1 Fuerstiella sp.
CCGACACTGATGGTGTCGTTTCCGGCTCCCGCGATAACGCTGTTTATTCCATCCTGCAGCGTGATGATGTCGTCGTCGCCGTTGCCCAGGTTGATCGATTCGATCAGACGCTGGTCGCCGTTGGCAAAGAAGAACGCTAGACCGTCGTCGCCGAGAATTGTGTTGCTGCCGGCTCCGGCCGTGATCTGGTCAGCCCCAGCACCGCCAATGACGGCGTTCGTACCTGCTGTCAGTTCGATGATATCCGCGGCTCCGGAAGCGAAGTCTGTGCTGGCGATGTTCAGCAGAGTTCCGGAATTCGTCAGCAGAATCGTGCCGTTGTCGCCCAGCACGATTGCGCTGGCGGTGGGCGTGTTTCCTGCGACGTCGATAGTGTCGCCGGCAGCTCCGCCAATGACAATATTTCGCCCCGCACCGACATCGATATCATCGACATCACCGATGTTCGGATTCAGCGTTTTGACTTCTGTGTTTCCGGTGGGATTGCCGCCGCCGTCGGTGAGAACCTCCAACTGTCCTTCGTCACCCAGCACATAATTCGTGCCGCCGCCGGTGGACACTTTATCATTTCCGAAGCCGGCGATGACCGTATTCGTTCCGCCCTGCAATTCGATCACATCGCGGGCACCATCGCCGCTGTTGCTGGTTTCGATTTTGCGAACAGTTCCACCAGCAAAGAAGGTGACCTGACCGTCGTCACCCAGAATTGTGTTACTGCCGCCGCCAGCCGTGATGGTATCTCCACCGGGGCCACCGATCATCAGCGCCATCGTGCTGGAACTGGTGAATGTGTCGCCGTTGCCACCACCGGCTGCCGCCGCCGCCACGCTGCTGAGCACATGCGTGCCACTGTCGTAGACATAGGTGCCGCTGTCTCCGAAGGCGATGACCGGTGTGGTGATCGTATTCGCCGTTGCTGTGGTAATCGCGTCCGCTCCACCGCGGCCCTGAATGATCAGCACACCGCTCGTGCTGGCGGTGGCTGCGACGATGATGGTGTCGTCCTGGTCTCCTGAACGAATGTCAACCAGCGGTGCCGTGAGAGCACCATGAAGCGCGATGTTGGCACCGACGGGAACTGCATCCGCATCAGAATCTGCCGCCTGAATCGTCAGCCGGTTTTGCGCGATCACTGTAGAAGTGGGCTGCAGTGAAATATTATCGCCGGCTCGCAACGTGACGTCGCCGCCGGTGGATTCGACGGTGATGCCGGAGTTCACAGTGAGATCGTCGCCCGCTGTGGGATCTTCCGTTGCCAGGATCTCGATGTCCCCGGCCGCGGTGACGTCGCTGGCGATCGTGATCGGACTTTCGGCCGTCAGATTCACTTGACTGCCGGAAATCAGCCCTGTGCCGGTCACCGTCAGAGATCCGGTGTTGTGAATGTGACTGCTGCCGAGCGTTGACTTCCCCTGTACGGTAGAAATAGCGGTTGTTAATGGCTGCGACTCACTGCCGATATCCTGAGCCGCGAACAGAAAGACAGTTCCCGAAAGAATGTTGTAGTCCACGCCGGTGGCTCGAGCATCAATGATGCTGCCGGTTGCGACGTCAACGAACGCAGTGGAAGACGCGCCGGTTGCAATCGTGTTCAGATGCAAATCGCCGCTCTGTTCTCGGACGTAGAGATTGCCGAGGTTGCTGAAAGCGGTGAGCGAATCGGTTGCCGTACTGCCTGTGTTGATTTCCAATTCTTTTGAGGCTGCTCCGATACCGCCGGTGAGAGCCGTCAGAGTAATGCTGTCGCCCGTCACGTCGACGTCGTCGGCCGTCGAAGCATCTGCATCGATGATCGAAAGGTGAGACTTTAACGTCACGTCACCGTCGGATGATGTCACGCTGACAACTCTCATGTTGCCCAGTGCTTCCCAGAGATGCACGCCAGTCTTGCCAACAGCCGTCAGAATTCCGCTGTTTCCGTGATCGATATCCAACAGATTGCCACTGATGCCGATGCCGCCGCTTGCCGCCGACAGCTGAATGCCAGTTCCAGCTTTGATGTTGACCAATTCATTGTCAAAGTAGTCGGAAATCGAACCGGTGGACGATGTGACGACAACGTTTCCCTGCTGCGAATAAATCGTTTCCAGCGGTAAATCGCCGGCGGTTTCCACGATCACGACGTCATTCTTTCCGCGAGCGGTGAGCGTACCGGTGCCCTGCAGATCGATATCGAATGGTTTCGCGGTGGTTCCGATTCCGCCGTCGGCGGCTTCGAGAACAAGGTTTCCGGATTCAACCGCCGGCGTTCCCGTACCGAATTTAGAAATCGCATCGCCGGTTTTCAGCGCGACGATGCCCGCCGTTGTGACGTTTTCAATTTTCAGCTCATTTTCTGAACCGACGAACACAGCACCGGTTGCGGAAACGTTCAGTTTCGTGGTGGCTGTAAGGTCAATGTCGTCGCGTTGACCGACTTCGATCTTCGTCAGGATGATTCCCGGAGCATTCGGGTTCAGTGCAACCTGAGTCACCGTGGCCGCTCGTCCGGTTTCCGTCGTCAACACGCCTTTTTGCGCCAAACGCAGTTCAGTGGCCGTGACGGAAGCGATTTCCCAGTACACACGCGGTGGAGAAATGTTGGCGGACGCGGATTCCAAACGAATATGCAGACCGGCCTGAAAGCCATCTGTAATCCAGCTGCCTGAGGTCCGTCCGATGATATCTCCGCTGGTCGCGTCGGGCGTGAAGTTCAGGCTGTCGGTAAATTTTTGACCCGCGATAAAGACAACGTCCGCACGTTCGGCTCCTGCAAGAGCGACACGTTCCGGAGTTGTGAGTGACGACTTCGACAGGTCGATTGTGATGGCGTCGGTGTATTTGCCGACGTTGCCCGAAGTCACATCGACAGTTACGTTCTTGCCGCTGATGTTGTCGGCTTCGATAGTCGCCTGCGTGTCGGTGACTTCGTTCAGCAGTCCGGCACCGATCGTGTACAGCAGTTCGTCTTCGGTCCAGATTTTGATGCTGCCGACGAGAGCATCATTTTCAGCCGTTGAGAGCGTGTACTCGAAGTTGGCCACGTTCCCTGCCGTCAGATCGCCCGCATCGTATGCCCCGCGATCGTAGGCATCCCACGTGGCGTGTAGAGTGTGATATTGCTGTGTTCGTGAATTCTGCAGCGTCGTGATGGCGGCAGCGATGAAGTCTTCCAGCGGTTGACCAGTCAGTCCGTTGGCTGTGCCTTCGGCTCGATAAACAGCGTCGTAGTCCTGCTGTTCCTGTTCTGAAAGTGTAATTTGGAACGTCGCATCGTACGTGGTCGAATCGATCTGGGTGTTCCGCCAGTTCCAATACGTTCGGTACTCACCTAACTTGCTGGCTTTGAAGGTGTTCAGCGTTTCTGTGACTTTGTCGTTGGCTCCAGCTCCCGCGGTCAGCTGCAGGTCTTTCCACAGCCCATTGGCAAGTTCGTTGTAGGTTCGTTCGTCGCGTTGTTCGAGTTTGTTGCCGTCGATCAGCGAACCCGTTTTCACTTTCAGCCCGACATCTCCCGTCGACGAAACGATCGACTTCACGTGCAGATTGCCGGTCAGTTCTTCCAGGTAGATACTGCCGGACGCTGTGGCGACAAAGACGCTGGTGTCTGCGGTGCCGGAATCAACCGTCAGATAGCGATTGGCGGCACCGATGCCGCCGCTGCCCGCTGTCAGGGTAACAGAACCGCCGTACACATTCGGAGTGGACGTGTAATGTGTCGGACGAACGATTCCGCCCAGACTGGTGAGAGTTACGTCGTGGCGGCCTGCCGATTTGGCCTGTTCCAGATGCAGCGGTCCGCTGATTTCGGAAAGACTGATGGCACCCGCAGCGACGGCGTTGATGCCCGCCTCCGCGATGTCTGGTACGTTCGTCGTGACACCGGTGATCTGCCCGCCACTCGAAGAAAGAACGACTCGTCGACCGCCCACCGCTGCATCTTCAGACGCCTGCACAATGCCAGCCGACGATGTGACCGTGGTCACGCCGGTGGCGTTGAGAATCGGGCCTGACAGAATGATTCGTCCGCCGGAATTTGACGTGACGGTCACATCGGCCTCGTCCTGCCCAATAAAATCGATCGCAATCGGCCGGTCAGCGCGGAACGTGTGCGTGGCAACAGTTTCCTGCTTCTTTTCTTCCACCCAGGTCTGATAGTGAGTCTTCTTGCCGTACCACGTGCTTGTTGACCACTGTCGCGTCTTGAATTTTCGAGGTGCTTCTGTGTTGTTGGCCTGAGAACCGTACGTGTAGTCTCCGTCACTAGAGCCGCTGCGGTAGAAGTATGTCCCTTCATCCATCAGTTTTGGTTGCGAGATCGTTTCTGTGTGAGGTCCGCTGGTGATGTTGCTCGGGTCAGCGGCCAGAGCATCAATTCCCAGCCATGCGGACGAACCGTACGTGGTTGTGGTTCGCGTGGCCGTCTTCATGCCAACTGAGAAGCCATAACGCCAATTGCTTTGCGGCGAGTACGTTCCGTCCACTGGTGCTGTGGCATCTGATGCCTGGCCGTACAGCGTAGTCTGAGGATTGGCGCTCGTGCCTTTGGCCTTGTCAGCCAGCAGCAAAGTTCCTGAGCCGCGTTTGGAAGCGTCAAGGCGTTCGATTTCTACATCGAACGCGGTTTTGTTGTCGACTTTGATGTCGGCATAGCCATTCAGCACACGAATCGTGCCGCCGCCGGTGCTGAGAATATGCCCGGTCAACTGTACGTTGCCACCGCTGACTCGCAATTCGCGAACGATGATGCGATCGGTCACGCGATCGTACTGCAGACTGAAATCCGGATTGGGCGACTGCAGGGGCGTGTAGCGGTTAGTCGATCCGTTCGACTTGATCGACGCAATCTGCGACGCGACCGCTGATGTGATTTCGAGCGTGTAGTCCGACTTGCCACTCTGAATCACACCATTGATGTTCAGATATTCCGCGTTGATGATGATGGTGTCACCGAGCAGCGTTGAGGACGATGCCGTCGTCAACTTACTCACGGCGTCGGCTTCGACGTACTGGCTGATGCCGTCACCAAGAGTCTTGAGATCACCGTACGGATCTCCGGCCGTGCTGTGCTTCGACACACCATCGATGAAGACTGTGCCTCCGGCGATTGTCGTGATATTCGCCGCCTTGATGCTGGCCTTGTAGATAACATCACCCTTGGGATTGCTGGCCGTGAAATCGCCGTTCAGGTTGACAACTTCACCAGACACGACAATCGCCGGATTCGGATACGTCACGTCCCCGGAATACGTGTTGGTATCGAACGTGTTGCTCAAAGTAATCGCCGGCGTTGCCGAACCCGTTCCGCCCGTGATCGAACTGAACGATGCTGTGCCGTGCCCTGTTTCGTTCTTCCCGGTGATCTCTGCCGTACTGACCACGTTGTCACCGTTCAGGAACAGTCCGCCATTCTGTTCAGGAATGTTGATTCCTATGATCTGCAGCTGAGCCGGAGTGTGATTCGTGATGGTGACACTCGCATCGCTCGGAGCGTTCAGCACACCGGAACCACCACCAAGCAGTGCATCGGCGCGGACATCGACGATGCCCGCCTGAGCTCGCAGCGGCTGGACGGCAGCTGTCATCACATAGACTTCGTTCGCTGTGAACGAACCGTCGGACTGAAGCGTCCCCAGTCCTTCCGAAACGAGTTCTGCCTGAATCCGTGTGATTTCTGACTGATAGAAGTTTCGCAGAGTCGTGTTGGTGGATCGGTAGAGTTCCAGCTGAGTTCGAGCATTGGTGAGCTGAGCGAACAGGCCGGTGCTGAGGATTTCTTTCCCCTGAGTGATGGCGACTCCCGGGGTTGCCGTGATCGCCGTGATCGTTCCGGTGGCGACGTCCCAGCCGGGCGGCGGTCCCGACGTTAGTGTGCCGAGTGTCAGCGAACGATGTCGTTTGGTACCCGTTTGAAGTGTTCCGTTGACGTTGACGATTCCGTCGGCATCGACGTCGATTGAGCCACCGAAGGTTTCCTGTCCGCCCAGCAGACTGTTGACAGCTCCAGCCGCCGCTGTGGCCCAGTTCACGGCTTTGGCCTTGCTTTCCATGTCGGCCAGACCAAGTCGTTCGGCGTGCAGCTTGATATCGGCGGCCGACTTCACCACGGCGCCGCTGTTGATGTCGATGCGGTTGGTCTGAAACAGCCGCGCGGTCGAATCGATGTCATCGATCGGAATCGCGCTGCCGGCGAAGGAATCGGAAATCGCCACCAGATTGTATTGATCGCGATTGAAGTTCGTGTTCGTTCCTGCGGAAACCAGAACGTCTCCATCCGCCGTGATTTCCGTGCCAGTCCCAACGGTAATCGTATTGTTAGGGCGAACATCAGAAATGGCATCCGCGACTCCAACCGTGGCAGCTCCAAACGTTTCGATGTTCGTTTTCGTGCGGACATCTCCCGTGCCGCGAGCCGAAATCACAATGTCACCGACGCTGTTCAGAACCGAATTTGTTCCTGTCGCGACAGTCGCGTTGTCTTTCGTTGTCTTGATGATCGAATCCGCTCCGGCTCCACTGAATGCTCCGCCCGTGGTGAAACTCACTTTGTCACGGCCGGAAATATCGTTCAAGGCTCGCAAAGCGAAGTCGCCAGCCGTTGATTCCTGCCCCGTGACCGTCAGCGAAGCCGATCCACCGATGTTAACCTTGGTATCGAACGCGATCGTCGTTTCACTCTTGGCACTCGCACCACTCACGAGACCTCCGGTGGTGCCGCGAATGTTGTCGGTGCTCAGGCCCGGCTTGCGGAACACATTGCCGGCATCCATTGTGATTGAATTCGCCTGAATAGTGGCGCCGGAACCGACGTCTACCAGCACGTTCGTGTTGGCAGCATTGCGAAGTCGAGCTCCCGCACCGGCCAGTAAACCTCCGGAGAACGTTTGCACGAGTCCGTTCAGTTCCGCCGTGCTGATCGCACTTCCGGTGAGAGCGCCCGACAGAGTCACCGTGCTGTCTCCGATCGACGTCGTGACGTTTCCGGATTGACTCGTGACCGCACTGGCGGAGGCTCCAGCAATGGCTCCGCCGCTGCCCGCAAAGTTTTCAGAAAATTGTTTGTGATCTCGCACGGCACCGATGCGAAGCGCGCCGCCGGTGAGAGTCACGTCGTCACCGATTGCTGCCGTGACACTGGTCGACGAAGTCGCCTGAGCGAAACTCACACCGGCGGCCAATAGGCCACCAGCATAGCTGTCGGCTTCGGCTTTGTGATCGCCATTGCTGGTGGCCAAAATGCTGGTCGTGCCGAGAACGCTCAGCACGGCATCGTCGGCCACACTGCTGCGGACGGTCCCGCCATGAGTCACCAGCGTTCGTGTGGAATTCGCACCGACCAAAACGCCTCCGGAAGCTCCGGTCGTCTTCGCCGTGGCAGACTTGCCCGAGGACGGTTTGTTGGTGATCGCTTGTGCCGTCACGGAAGACGCTGTGACGGTGCCACCAACCGTCGTCGAGACCGCGGGCGAGACATTGACAACGGCTGAGGATGCCCCCACAGCCAGCGTTCCGGCGTTAACGCCATACGCGAAGGCCGAAGATTTCGGAGTCGTAGAAGCCCCGATTGTGACATCATCAGCGACCAGCGTCCCGCCTGTGACGGACGCTGAAACGGTCGGCATGATCGTGATGTTTGTTGTCGAACCTCCGCCCGCAACGGAGATCACTCCCACAGCGATGCTGGACGAACCGGTCACGCTGGAAGCGGTAGCTGTGTTCAGAGCATTGACGTTCAGATCGCCCGACAGAGTCACGTTCGAATCTGTAACGTACGCACGCGTTGTGGTGTTGATCGAATTCGACGCATTCGCACCACCGCCGCTGGCTGCCACAAGTCCACCAGATAATGCCGCCGCGTGTGCCTGAGCACTGATGGTGGCGTTTTCTGTGGCGGTGATCGACAGCGTTTCGTCGACCGCTCGCCACAGCGTCGTGTTCTTGTAGTTCTCTGTGCCCAGATTAACGCTGCTGATGTTCGTCCAGAATGTCGTGTCGCTAAAGTCTTCGCCCGACAGGTTCAGCTTGGTGACGTCTTGCCACTTCGTCGTGTCGAGAAAGTTCTCATTCGAAAGATTGATGTCCGCTTGCGTGCCAAGATACTTGTAAGCGCCTCCCGGAACACCCTTCGAAGAATCGTACAGCACCGAAAGTCGAAGGCGATTGTTCTTATTGACGGTTTGTTCTCCGTTGTCCGTGGTGAAGTCATCCGTTTTCCCTTTGTATCGATAGACCTGTCCAACGGTGCCGCCGTCAGAATGCCCCGTCGCCACGCGAACGGTTTCGCCAGTGTTCACAGCCACAGGAGCGGTCGTCGACGCATACGTGCTGCTGTGACCGAGAAATTCGTAAACCGCCCCAACGCGCCCCAGCGCACTTTGAGCGTTCGCAATCCGCACACGGTCTCCGACGCTCAATAGCTGGCTTCCCGCCGAGGACAGATGATCTGCGGCAGAACCGATGTTGGAAGTGTGAACCCAGGATTCCACGGTATTGGTAATCGCATTGTCCGCCAGCGCCACGCTGACGGCCGCGGCGCCACCAATTCCGATCGCCGCAGATAGCGCCGCCGCGCCTGAGAACGACGTAATGGTGGAAGTGTCCGTGGCGCTGATATTGGCGTTGCGAATGGCCGCACCAGTGCCTGTTGTATTCTGAATGTACGACCGCACCGTTTGGCCGATGCGATTCTTCGAGCTGGCTCCGGCACCTGCGCCAGCGACGGCAATCGTGCCCGTGGCGACTGCGGCCGACGCGGCGGCGACGTTTGACGTGATGGTGGCTGTCGACGCAGCTGACTGATTCAGCGTGCCGCCGCCGGTGACCTGAGACCCCGTGATGTAAGCCATCGTCATCGACGAACTCACCGCACCGGAACCGGTGTACCCGACGAAGTTCTGAGCGGTCGACGATCCAATCGCCAGCCCCACACCCGCTCCGCCGGAAAACGCCAGCGATGCTGCCAACGCCGCGACCGACGACGAAATATCGGCCGAACTGCTGGCGCGGACATTCAGATCGCCCGCCGTGGCAATCTTGCTGCCCGAAATGTAAGCGTTGGTATCTGTCAGAATCACGTTGGTGGCATCCGCACCGGCTCCGCTGACTGACGCCGCGATTCCGCCAATCGCCAGGGCAAGTGACGCGGCGGTTGTCGTGGAAGAAATCGTCGCGGCGTCTGTCGCGCTGACCGTGAGTACTCCCGTTCGCGTTTCGACAACCGAATTGGCGTTTCGAATGGCAGCCGTGATGTCGTTGTCGATTTCGTTGTAGGCAATCGCCACTCCAATCGAAGCCGCGACTCCGGCACCGCCGAATCCGCCAGCGATTGAAGCCGCTCCCGTGAGAGCGTTGATGGTTGACGTATCGCTGGCACGCACGCTGATCGCATCGCCTATAATTCCCGTTGCTCCGTCGCCGACAATCTCGGCCGTCACATCGGTGGCGATGCGATTTTCTGCGCCGACGCCGGCACCACTGATGCCTGCTCCCACCAAACCACCGCCCACCGCGACAGATCCGGAAACGACCTTCGCATTGATGGCAGACGTCGAATTCGCCTGAATGCGGATATCGTCAGCGGCGTTCAGACTGGAATCCGCCACCTGCGCGACGACTTCCGAAGTGTCGGCCACAAGGTCGACTCGCTGCCACGCTCGACGGTCACCGTAGTCCATGGCCTGCAGATCGATTCCGGCACCGGCGGATGCTTCGGTTAACGCTGTTCCAACGTACTTGTAAATCTCGCCGCTGCGAATTCCTCCCGCGATGCGAACGGATTGATTCGCATTGAGTGCCGCAGGGTTCTGTCCGGACTGGTAAGTCGCGGTCGTGGCAGTGTTGGATTTGTAACCAATGATGTTTCGAGCCAACCCGACGCCGATAGAAGCGCCGATGCCCGCTTGTCCGATCCCCACGCCCGCCGAAGCGCTGAAGACGAATGAATCGATGATTGAGGTTCCGGCGGATTCAACAACGATGTCGTCGGCCGAGATCAGATGGCTGTCGACGACCTGTGCTCGCGTGGAACTATGAATCAGGTTCGCCGCGTCGGCTCCCGCACCACTCAGACCAACACCGATTTGTCCGGCGGCGATCGCGGCAGAAGCAGCGGCCGCGATGACCTGAACCGACGCACTCTGAGCCGCCTTCACGGTGACATGACCAGACTGAGTCGTAATTGAATCGTTGGCGTTCTTGATTTCGGCTTTGGTCGTGCTGCCGATGTCGTTGCGAGCGATCGCGGCACCGATGGAAACGGCGACTCCCACCTGACCGAATCCGGCCGCCACAGATGCGGCTCCGGCAAACGCGCTGATGTATGACTGATCGGTTGCCAGAACGTCGATGGCAGAAGCTTCGAATTTGCGACTGGCTCCGCTTCCGTCGCCGTCAATTTGAGACAGTACATCCATTTCGATACTGTTTTCGGCATACACACCCGCTCCGCTGAGACCGACGCCCGCCTGTCCGATGCCAACTCCAACAGACCCCGCAAACACCAGGCTGCCAATCTTCTGACTGCTGATCGCCTGCAGCGTCAGCTTGCCAACAGCGTCGACGGAACTGTCTTTGACCACAGCCGAAGTGCGCGCGGTTCCCGGATTTCCGCCAGCGGTGGAACCGATTCGGTTCTGAGCCACAGCGACTCCCAAAGAAACGCCGACACCCTGCTGTCCGCCTCCGATCGCCAGCGACGCCGCGACAACGGCAGAATTGATCACGGCGGAATTCGTAGAATTAATCGTCATCTGCCCGGCGCTCGCGACAATGGCGTCGACGATTTGAGCGTCCGTTTTCGTCAGAATACTGTTGACCGCGACAGCCCCCGCGCCGCTGATCGCGACGCCCGTCTTGCCGACGCCGATTCCCGCAGAAGCCGCGGCCGAGACGGCGCTGATGTTCGTCTTTGAGACTTCGATCTTTGTGGAATCGGTCGGATGCAGCGTCAGCGTGTAGCTGGTGCCATCACCGGCCACCAGTAACCACGACTTGCCTTTTTGCAGGATGGAGAGCTTCAGGTCGACTGGCTTGAGCTGCCATTTCGTTGTGTCAGAAAAATCGGCGGCTGACAGATCGATTGTCGTTTCTCCGGTTCCGAGATAACGATAGATAGCTCCGCCGACTCCGCCGTTGCTGTAACCCGTCTCCAGCTTGACCTGCGTCCTCGGCTTGACCGTTTGAGATCCATCGGCCGTGGTGAAGGCCCAGTCACTGCGAACGGTTTCGACTAACGGGAATGAAAGAGCGTTGCTTGGAGCTGCTTCCAGCGCGGCCTTCAGTGCGGCAAGAATCGCAGCGTCGGCCGTGGCATCGACCGTTTCTTCATTCACGCTGGCTGTGTCGCCGTTATCGCCGTCGGCGCGAGCGGCATCGTCGAGCTGACTTGCTGCGAATGTGAGGTCGAACAGTTTGGTTCCGCGAGAAATGGCGGAGACTCCCACGTTGCCCGTGTTCGTCGTCACGCTGGCGCCGTTGCTGACGGATGCTTCTGTTTCGCTGCTGATTTCGTTGAACGCCAGAGACAACCCGATGCTCACAGAAACTGCCGTCTTGCCAACCGAAGCGGCGACGGAAGCGGCACCGGCAACCGACGTGATGGACGAACCGTCGTCGGCCGTCACGCCGACCGACTTCGCAACGATCGTCCCGCCGATGATGCGGCCGCGGACGTCTGTACGTATCGTGTTTTCGGTGTAAACGCCCGCCGCACTCACGGCCACGGCCGTCTTGCCGCCAGCCACTCCGACGGCTCCGGAAAGAACTGTTGCGTTGATTTCCGAATCAGAATCCGCGGCGACGTCCAGATCACCGGCGGCCGTGATAGTGCCGCCGTTTACGGTTGCAAACACTTCCGCGGCGTTAGTCGAAAGATCGGCTGGCGCCCACGTGCTTTTGTCGAAGTAGTTGACCGTGCTCAGGTCAATGCCCTCGCTGTTGCTGAGGTTCGCTCCCAGATATTCAAAAATGCGACTGCCCAGCGGACCGTTCGCCACTTTGACCTTCTTGCCGGTGGTCAACGTCGGCGGCTTCGCTGTGCTCAGATGGTCGTGGCTGGTGGTCGATGTGTCCCAGCCGATCTGGTTCTTGGCCACAGAAAGACCGATGGCAATTCCCGCGGACGTTTTGGCTCCCACGGCAACCGACACAGAAACCGAACGCACAAGAGCGTCGATTCTGGAATCGTCGTCGGTCGTCACCGACACGTCGCCCGCCTGACCAGCACCGGCAACGGTGGTGAGCGTGCTGTTTTTGATCGTCGCGTTGTTGCTGCCCAGGATTGTGTTAAAAGCAAGAGCTCCGCTGCCACTGACCGCGACCGATTTTCCGGGGGACAAAGCGACTCCGATGGCGGTGGACGTGACCGACGCATCGATGAGAGCATCTTTTTTCGCTTCCACCAACACGTCACCGGTCAGAGTTCCCGATGTGGCCGATTCGATCAAAGCATCGGCGGCAGCGTGGACTTCGTTCCGAGCCAGCGTGACACCAATGGCAACACCTGACGAATCATCGGTTCCCGCTCCGATAGCCACACTGCTTGCTTCAACATTTGATGTGATCTTCGCATTGTCATCGACGGTAACGGTCAGGCCACTGCCTGCCGACAGCGTTGACGCAGTCTTAATGCTGGCGTCAACGTCCGTGGCGACTTTGTTCATCGCCAGAATCGCACCGACCGAAATCGTATCGCTGCCACCCGCCGGAGTCGCAGAAATTGTGCTGTTGGAATTGGTGATGCGAGCGTCGATAGCGGCATCAGAATCGGCAGTAACAGAAACATCGCCGGCCGCATTGATGGTTGTGTTTTCGGTGCGAGCATTCATCGATGCGGACGTCATAGTGCCGATTGAGCTGCCAATGATGGCGTCGACCGTGTTGAACAGGAAGTTCTGAGCTGCCCAGCCGACAGTGTTAAACGCCAGGACAACGCCGATGCCGTGTCCATTCGATTCGACGTTGGCGGCAATCGTCGCGTCGATCTTCGACTCGTTTTCCGCCTGCAGATCGATGTCGCCGCTGCCGGTCGTTGTCAGGCTGCTGTCTTTGGCATAAGCATCGGCCGAAGTGTTGACAACATTCGCCACGATCACAGCGTTGACCGCAATCGAATCTCCTTCGCCCGCCGCGCTGCCGCCACTGGACGTGACCGTGCTGCGTGTCTGAGCCTCAATCACGCCGGAAAGATCGGCATGAATGAAGATGTCGCCCGACGCCAGCGCTGCGACGTCGTCGACGTAGGCATCGACATCACTTTTGACGTCGTTGCGAACAATCATGCCACCGAATGCAGCGGAATCCGATTCGCTGACGCTCAGGCTGAGGCCGGGAATGGCACTCGTCGGATTCACCTTTGACATTGGGAACCAGCGAGCGGTATTCGTGAAGTCTTCTGTGGCCAACGTGATTGTGGTCGGCGTGATCCCCAGAAATTTGTAGATTTCTTCCGGAGCGCCTGTCACTTTTCGCCATTTTGTCGTGTCGGAAAAATTCTGCTCTTCGAAGTCAACACCAGCAGTCAAAGGCGTGCTGGAAATATATTCCATGACGTCGCCAGCGGCTCCGGCGGTGTCGAATTCCAATTCGACGCGATCGCCTTTGGTGACGGTGTCCGGCAGAGCGTAGGACGAATAATCGACGGAATCGATCAGCACCAGGTCATCGGTTTTCACCGATCGACTTCCGGAACGGTCGGTGAAGTCAACGCCGTCCAGCCCGACGATAGAATCAATCAGGAGTCCCAGTCCGGCGTCGTTGGTGGTGGACTGCAGTGACTGAAGTTTGCTGTTGGCCGTGATGGCCGCCTGATCCTGAGCGTCGACCGTGATGCCGCCCGCGCCGGCCGTGACGTTCTGTTTCGTGGTCGATGTGGAATGAATCTTCGCTTCCGCATCGCTGTTGACGAGATTCGTGGTGATTGCCAGACCGACCGCCATTCCGCTGGCGCCGGTGAGTGCGGCGGCCTGCGAATCTGTCTTGTTGCCGATCGTCGCCTGGATCTTCGCGCTGTTGTCGGCCGTGACGTTCACGGCATCGGCGGCGGAAATCGTGGAATCGACAATCGTGGCGCCGGTGCGAGCGGGCTGCTCTGTTCCGATGGCCGTCTGGCCCAGCAGTGTGTTGACGGTTTTGAACAGCAGATTCTGAGCCGCCCAGCCAATGGTGTTGAATGCCACGGTTCCGGTGACGGCCGTATCGCCCGTGGACGTTGACGAGATGTTGCGAGCATTAATGAACGACGTGTTTGTGGCCAGGACATCGATGTCTGCTCCAGCGCCCGTGGTTGTGATGTCGCTGTCTTCAATGATGGCATCGGCCGACGAAACCACGTTGTTTGCCGCGATCACTCCGCTGACGGCCAGTGATGTGCCTTTACCAAACGCACTGCCGCCGGATGACGCGGTTTCGGCGTCGACCAGCGAACGAATCACGGCGTCTTCCGTGGCTGTGATCGTCACGGTGCCCACCACATTGGCATCCGTGTTTTTCAGCACGGCATCGACATCGGCGACGACATCGTTGCGAACGACCAGTCCGCCCACGGCCATGGAATCAGAGTCCGTGAGATTCAAACCTTCCGGCAGAAATTTGGTCGCCGAAACTTCGTACCAGTAACCGATATCGGAATAATCCGCCTTCGAAAGATCCATGCTGGTGGATGCCGGCCCCATGTATCGATAGCGACTGCCCGCGTCGCCTCCATCCGTGTGATCATTGGCGACCTTCACAGTTTGCCCGAAGTTAATCGTCCGAGTTCCTTCAGAACTGACGAAATCGGCGGGGGAAGAATCGAGTGCCTGCAGGCTGTTCTTCAGGACGCTGACGCCACCGTTGTTGGACGTGCTGGATTTCGCCACCAGTTTGGTGTTGCTGAACACCTGTGCTTCGTCGGTGGCTTTAATCAGCAGCGTCCCGCCGACCGTCACGACGCCGTCGGGCGTTGCGGTGGCCATGGTTGGTTCTGTGAAATCGATGGACGCATCGGTGTCAGTCGCCACCATGTTGCTGGTCAGCAGCAGACTGGCCGCCGACCCGCCGGCTCCGTACAGCGCTGACGCAGCGGAATCGGCGGCGTTGCTAATGGTCGCGTTCAACCCGGCTTTGTTGTCGGCCGTGACACTCACATTTCCATCGACGTTCACAGTCGTGTCGTGGATCGTGGCTTCGACTTTTGCCGGCTGAGTATCGCCGATGCTGGTTTGCAGCAACGCGTCCACAGCCGCAAACAGCACGTTTCGCGCTTCGTAGCCAAGGGTGTTGAATGCGAGTGTGGCACCGACGGCCTTGTCTCCGGCAGACACAGACGTGTTGGCTGTGGCGTCGACGCCGGAACGATTTTCGCCGTGAACGGTCAGATCGCCGTCTGCGTCGATGTTGCTGTTCGTGGTCGTGGACGACGCAGAACTCAGAACCATATTCGTGGCAACGGTTGTCCCGACCGCCAGAGAAGTCCCTTCGCCAAATGCACTGCCTCCGGAAGACGACGTGACATTCTGCGTCAACGCACGGATGTCGGCTTGTTCGAGTGCGCTGACGGTCACGTTGCCGGTGGCGGTGACGTTGGTCTTGTCGAGATTCGCTGAAACGCTGCTGCCGACATCGTTGCGAACAACAATCACGCCGATGCCAATAGAATCGGAATCGCTGATGTTGCCAATCTGTGGAATAAAGTCGGCCGACTGTTCCTGCACTCGTTCCCACCGCGTCGCGACAGTGTAGTCTTCCGCAGACAGGTCGACGTTGTTTTCGGCCGCTCCCAGAAAGCGGTAAATGTTGCCTCGAATGTTGGTCGTCGCGAAATCACTTCCGATGCGAACCTTTGTCGTCTGACGCCGATAAACCGGCAGCCAGCGATCGGTGTTGGAATACGTTTCCGTTCCCAGATCGACGAGTTCCGTACTGCTGCCTGTTACCCCAACAAACCGGTAAACTTGATCCGTTTCTCCCGCCCCGCTGGCACGTTTCAACACCCGAGTTCCAGCACTCAGGGTCTGCGAGCCGGACGTGGTGAGGTACGAGTACCCAGGTCCAGATAGATCGCGTGTGCCGGATTCTGTTGTGAAATCGTATTGATTATCCAGGAACTGGTTCAGCCATTCGATGCCCGTGCTGACGCCACCGTCATTGGTGGTGGTTGATGTCGCGTCCAGCTGAGAATTAGCGTCGATTCCGGCGTGGTCGCGAGCTTCCACCAACACATCGCCGCCAGCCGTGACTTTGCTGGCGGCTGCCTTCGTCGAAAAATCGATGTCTGCTGTCGCCGAACTCTGGACCATGTTGCTGGCCAGAACCGTGCCGATCGCCATGCCGCTGGCGTTCACAATCGCGGACGCAGCCGACGTGGTTTCGTTGGTGAGTTCGGCCTTTAACTGAGCATCCGAATGTGCGGTCACATTGACGTCGCCGGAAGCCACAACGGGTGTGTCTCGAATGAAGGCAATCGCTTTGGCGGGAGCGGCCGTTCCGATGTCCGTTCCGACGAGTGCATCGATGGCTCGTGTGAGCACATTCTGACTGGCGTAACCCAGCGTGTTGAACGCCAGCGTGACGCCGACCGCCGTGTCTCCTGAAGTAATCGCGCTCTTGTTGGTGGCGTCGATCGTTGCTGAATTGCTCGCCGTGACGTCGACGTCGCCATTCGTGCCGGTTCCGGTCGTGGTGAGGTTGCTGTTCAGAACGTGAGCTTCTGCGCCGGCCTGAACGCTGTTCGTCACGATCGACGCGCCGACGGCCAGAGATTCTCCAGATCCATAAGCGCTGCCTCCGGACGAGCTGGCGGTGGCATCGGACGTCGCCGTCAGGTTCTGACTGCCGTCGGCTGTTACGGCGATATTTTCAGCATCGGACACCGTCATATTTTCCACAACGGCGTCGACATCAGCCACCAAGTCGTTGCGAACCACCATCCCACCGATTCCGACGGAATCCGAATCCGTCACATTGAAACCTGTGGGAACGATGTTGATCGTGTCCAGCTTTCGCCAGAACCCAAAATTCGAATAGTCGGCCGTGGTCAGATCGATGGCCGTCGCGACATTGGTTCCCATGTACTCATAGATTGCTTCGCGGTCGCCCTTATTCGCGGCGTGGTCTGAGGCGACTCGGACCTTGTCGCCAAACTTCACCAGCTTGCTGCCGGATTTGCTTGAGTACTGATAATCTTCCAGCAGTTTCGTGGCGAAAGAGTTAACTAGACTGGCCCCGCCATCATTGCTGGTCGACGAAATCGACTTCAACACCGTGTCGGCGGCGATGGACGTGTCGTCTGTCGCTGAAACTTCAACATCGCCGGCCGCAGACAGCGTGCCCGCTGGTACCGTGGTGTGCTTGATGAACGCGTCGACGTCCGTATTCACCATGTTCGACGCGAGGATGCCTCCCATCGACGAACCCGAAGCATCGATCAGCGCAGATGCGGCAGACGTTGTTTCGTTGGTGACCGTCGCCTTGTTGGCCGCCGTCGAATCCGCAGAAACCGTGACATCGCCAGCCGCATTCACAGCGGTATCCGTGATGTTTGCGGACGTCTTTGCCGGATTCGCCGTGCCGATGTTGGTGGCGATCAGGGTTTCGAGTGTCTGACTGAGTATATTGGACTGCGGGTATCCGATCGTATTGAACGCAATGATAGCTCCCACCGCTTCGTCGCCGGATTGCACCATGCTCTTGTTCAGCGCTTCGATGGACGACGTGTTGTCTGCATGAACGTTGATGTGGCCGGTGTTTGAACCGGTGGTGTTGGTGGTAATAGAACTGTTCCCGATCGAAGCATCCGCGCCGCTTTGGATGGCGTTTGCCGCGATGACACCACCTTTGGCGATGCTGTCTCCCGTCCCAAAGGCGCTGCCGCCGGACGAAGTGATCGCCGCATCCGCGGTGGCTTTGATGGTGGCGGATTCTGTGGCTGTGACCGAAACGTCTCCCGTCGCTGCCAGAGTTGCGTTCTGAAGCTTTGCGGTGGCTGAGCTTTCCACGTCGTTGCGAACCAGAATTCCACCCACCGCGACGGATGAAGACGACGTCAGGTTATTTCCCTGAGGAATGATGTCTGTGCCGTCGACCGGCTTCCACAAATCCCGATCACTAAAGTCTGTCGTGCTGAGGTTCAGAATTGCTGTAGTGCCGAGATATTCGAAGACGCCGTTTTCCTGACCGCCGGCCGTGTGGCCCTCTTCGACCAGCACTGTTTTTCCGAACGACAGGTTCTGACTTCCCTGCGACGACTTGTGGTCGTACTTCAGTGTCAGATTCAGCGAGTCCTGAAGCAGCCGCGTTCCGCCGTCGTTGGTCACGATCGCCGATGACACCAACTTGCTGTTTGAGAAAATGGCCGCGCTGTCCAGAGCCGTGATGTTGAAGGCTCCACCCACCGTCGCAGGCGTCGATGTGGCGTAGATAACGTGAGCTTCCGAAGCCGTGTGAATGAGATTGCTGGCCAGAACTCCGGCCGCCGCGGAACCATTCGAGCCAAGAAGTGACGACGACTTCGATTCAACCGCATTGCTGACCGTCGAATTCACACGGGCCGCAGAATCCGCCGCGACATTTAGGTCACCGCTGACGTTCAGCGCCGTGCCGTCGATGGTCGCGTAAGTGTCTGACGCCGAATTCGCACCGAAAGTCGTCCCCAGAATGGCGTTGATTTCCTTCACGGCCGAACTCACCGTCGTGTCGTCAATCTGGTTGAACGCGACCGACGCTCCAAACGTCATGGAACCGTTGCCGACAGCCGCTTCGTGGTCGCCGGTGCCCATCGTCAGTTCGCTCATGACTGTCGCAACAGCGTCGTCCGTTGCCGTCACCGTCGCGTCAACGGCCGTGAACCTTCCGTCGCTGACCACCGTTTTGACGTTTCCGGACAAGTGATTAGTGGCGAACATGCCGCCCAGATTGAACGATTTCCCGTCCGGCAGCACGCCGTTTGTCAGAGATTCTCCTGCCGCCAGAGCACTTACGGTCGTCTTGCGATCTGCAGAAACAACAGTCGATTTGCCAGCGCCGGTTTGTGTCACTGTGGAATTAGTCACTGTCACGAGCGTATTGCTGGTGATCAGATTCTGAGCGACCGAAGCCACGATGTTACCCTCAAGGTTTGACGGATTCAACGATTCACGAGCACTCGTGGCCGTCACCGTCAAATTGTCCGTCGCCGCGATCGACAGGTCTCCGCCGGATTGCACCGTGGCACCACTCAGCGTCACACCAACGTCACCCGTGATCGTATTTCTCGCCTCCCGAGCGTTTGCGGAGTATGCCGTTTTTCGTTCCGCCGCCAGCGAAACGTCACCGGACGCCACCACTTTCGCGGCACCATTGATGGTGATCGTTGCGTTGTCTGTGAAGGAGTTGGTGGCTGTCGAAAGCGTCGAAGTGCTGGTCGACGTCACACTGCCTGCGGTTTCTGCCAGCATCGTGACCGATGCTCCGTAGACGTCTCCAGCAACGGCGATTGCTGCAGAATTTGTCCCCGATGCGTTCACGGTCGCGGAACTATTCGTCTGGTTCCCCAGCGACGACTTTGCAGAAAACGTCACGTCTGTGGTCGCGTCCGCTCGAATTCCGGAACCGACGGTGATGGATTCGGCGTTGGCCGTCAGAACTCCGGTCACCGCCGAATTACCGGTGAAACTTACGGAATCTGAGCCGCCCATTCCGTCGAATGTGACACTGCTGCCGAATCGCGACGTGACTGTTCCCGCGACGATTTGAGTGACGTTGCTGAGATCAATGTGCAGGTCATCGTCGCCCGTGGATCCGTTGATGATCAGCGCACCACCGGTCACGTCGACGTTCCACGGCCCGCTGCCACCCGCAACGCGATCGCTCAGGACCACTCGATCCGGAATCGCAGCATCTGCGGACAGCGCAAAGTTCGAAACACCCAGGTAATCCGCCAGATCGATCGTGGTCAGAAGCATCCGCTGCTCAAGCGACTGGATGGGCAATGCTGCGGGGCGGCCACGTTCTTTCAATTTCCGCCGCGACGGGCAAGCCAAGTCGGGTTTTGCCGCCTGAAGCATTCGCGAGACGATTCGCCATAATCGCCGACTGGCAAATCCTGCGTTTCGCAAGTTGCCAGGGTTTCGAGGACGGTCGCTACGAACTAAGCCGTTTGACATCAACTTGGAGCCCTGTTTGAGGAGTTACCCGACCTTCCATCGCCGGCTCAGACAGGTGCGCACATTCGGCCGGACGATGTCAATAGCACATAACAACTCAGAACATATCGGCGCCCAAAAAAAACCGCAAGTGTCACAGCATTCGCAAATACCCCCAACTGCCGTGATTGCCCTATCCGGTAGATCCGGTTATGTCAGCCAACGCGGAAAAGGGCAAGATTTTGCTCCGCACGTCGTCGCGGCCGATTATTCCACGCACGCCGACCGTGCAGACTGGCCAAGGAAGCGATGCCAACTTTGAGCCGCACAACAGTGAGAACCGTCGGTGGCGATCAGGCGATGCCGTAAATGCCGGATTTCACAAACTGCACTTCATTCGACCGCACCTGATAATCCACACCCACGTCGTACAGTAAGTGGTCCAGTTCCGGTTGATGTTCTGCAATGAAGTCCTGAAAGGACTGCGGGTATTTCTGCCATCGCAGAAAATCCTGCAACTGAAGGACATTCACGCCGGAAAAATAGACGGTGTTCGACACGCGCTTGTTGGCCAGACAAATCGTCTGGCAGTCCATCAACGCGGGACGCAGCAGCGTTTGCACCAAGGTGTCGGGCTGATTCAACCACGCCGCACATTGGATCTTGTCCACGATCTGTTCGCGGTCCTGAGCGTCGAAAAAGAAATAGAAGTTTTCCAATTCTGTTGCCTGCGGATTGCTGGTAAACCCGTAGCTGATGCCGCTGGAAACAGTGCTGCCAGGATTCCCAACGTACACATGCACAGTGTCGATGATTCCATTGGCCTTCGCGACGGACGCGTCGAGGTCGAACGAAAACATGAAATACGGAACATGAGCTCCAACGGTGTCCGGAAAGACCAACTTCCCCTGACATGCCGCCATAACCCGTTCGACAGAAACGATGCGATCTTCCCGCTCGTAGTCATACAGGTAGATTTCCAGCGACCATTCGCCGTTTTGCAGCTTGATCCCGTATACGCTGCGGAAATCACCGATTCCGGCCTGAATTGCGCGGATGCAGTCCGTCAGCCACTGAGCTTCCGGCATCTCCTGAATCGCTCGAAACAGCAAACTGGATGCCCGCAGTTTTCCGATACCATCTGCAGGCGGTTCGTAGGGCCAGTAGCAGTAGTTAAAATATGGATCGCCCGGCCGGATGCGTTCGTTTAGAAAATGATGGGAGTCAGAATGAGACATTTCACAAGTCATGAAGACCGGGACGTGGGATGAATCTGCAGGGCACATTTGCAGAACGCGGACTGAAGGCTCTGCGGCGAATGGTGGTTGATCACCAGCTGCCACTGATGTTCGAACGGTCGCTGCGACTGCAGCCGAACACCGTCGAAGACCGCCGCGCTTTGTTCAGTCTGCCAACGGCCGCTCTTGAAGCTCTCGGCGCGAACGGCCTGTCGGAAGTGTTGCAGATCTGCCGTGTGATGAGCAGCCCGAATTCGCACCGAAATTCAATTCAGCAATTCTTTCCGGCAGCGGAATTCATTCATTTCGGTTTCGAATGTTCCGGAGACAATTTAATCGGCAAGTGCTATCTGGAACTGTCACCATCTGCCTCACTGCGGGAGTCACTAGACTCGCGACTCACCTTTATCGGCTTCAAATGGTCGATGCTCGACAGTTCGCTTGCCGTCATCAGCCGATATCGTAACCTCAATGCCACTCGCTGGAACGACATCCAGCGTGCCATGCTGTCGAATTTTCCGCAGACGCCGCTGGCTGACGCCTCGGGCGAATTACTGGAATGCTTCGGCCCGAACGCAGCTAACCTGAATTCTGACGCGAGTGATCTGCGACTGCTGCAGGTGACTGAAGAAGGCAGCGACCGTCTGTCCCACGATCTGAACGTTTATGTACGGGAACGCAGTATTGAAGACGTTGCCAATCTGCTTGTCGACATCAGTCACCAGCAGCAGGGAAACTCGCACAAGTTGGCGGAGTGGATTCAACAGAATTCGACGGCCACGGTGGGGCATCTGTCGATGGGACTTAACCGCTACCAAATCCCCTTCGTCACGCTTTACCACAGCGCTGATGTTAACCAGCTTTCGCTGCCGTGATCAGCAGAAACGGGACCTCCAGTTGCAGCTTTTCGACATGAACATCGACGAATCCGCAGTCCGCCAACACCTGAACGTAGTGCTCCGGCGATCGGTACGAGCGAAAAAACAGCATCACGGGCAACAGACCGTAGGGCGTCACTTCATGACTGAAATCCCAGCGCTGCCGTTCAAAAATCACCAGGCGACCTCCGGGCGGCAACGCCGCGTACGATTTCTGCAGGAGAATGGGAAGTACGTCATCCGGCCAGTCGTGCAGTACGGATTTCCATGTGATTAAATCACATCCCTGCGGAAACGTATCTTCCAGCATATTGCCTGGACTGAAGCTGATTCGGTCCACCTCACAAGTTCCTCCGATGTGCCGCGCTCCCACGTGGCAAACCACCGGA
The DNA here is from genome assembly GCA_024230215.1 of Fuerstiella sp. Classification (GTDB taxonomy): domain Bacteria; phylum Planctomycetota; class Planctomycetia; order Planctomycetales; family Planctomycetaceae; genus Fuerstiella. The sequence continues at coordinate 22,581 of JAAERP010000511.1, forward strand.
AGGTCGACAACCTGCGCCGTCAAATTCGCATGACGTCGACAGATCTGAAGGGAAAATTCACCACTGTTCCCGCCAACATCCAGCATCTGCGAATGACGTGCAAAGTCGTAAGACTCCGCACATACGCGTGCCTCATACCGGGTGAGCATTGTCGTCAACTGCATCCACCGCGCCGCGTGCATGCAGTTGGCCGTCGTGATGTCCAGACATCGACCGTAGTCAAACAGTTCAAACAGCTTCGAAGACGCCGTAAATTCGTCTTCGGACCGCAGAAGGTTCGGCAGGTTCGCGAAGTAGTCGGCCGCGACCAGTGTGGAGAACTCCAGCTTCGTTGTCAGCAAGTCGCGGAACGGCAGCGCCCGACGGAACACGTCTGTCAGGCGAACTGAATCGCCGTCTCGAAAACGCTGACCGCCTGCAGCAGCGGTCGCAACAACGTCGTTCTGCGCCAGCATTTGCAGCAGAAACTGCCCACCGCTGAAATCGCAATTGCGTCCCCTCAGTAGACCATCGACGGACATCTCGTCGATGTCAGCCAATGCATCAATGATCTGCAGATCGAACGCTGCCTGCAGAGCTCGCGCCTGCAACGCGTCTATAAGAAACTGTTCGATGATCAGGTAGTCGCGCGACATCAGAACACCTATCCGACGCTCTGCTGAAACGGACCGGTGTGGATCCAGTCCAGCAGTTCTTCGTGCAGTGGAAGTTCTTTGACAATCGCCTCACTACGTTTCACGGCCTCTCGCAGACCATGTTGAATCTGATTGGGATCGACCGCTCGCACCGACAGCGCAGGGCGATCCGGCAACCGGCCGCAGCCCGCCAGAAACCAACGAATTTCCTCCGCTGGCATCGATTCGGCGTTCGTCACATTCACGACTCCGCAAGCGTCATACAATGACAGCGCCTGCTGCAAAGCGTCAGTCATCGCTTCCGTAGCGTGCTGCGACTGAGCCACCGAAGATCGACGCATAACGTGCGTCAGCTGCGCGGCTTCTCGAGCTTCATCTGCGATAGACGCCATGCGAGCGTTATATTCCGCCCGTGTCGCGCGGCCAATTTTTCGATCCGGAAACAACTCCAGCAGCAGTTCGGTTCCCGCCTGCTGTAGGTGCAGGTCTGCAGATACAACCGGCGCGAACCGGCAGGCGGCGGTTCCGAGATTCACGACGTTGTCTTTCCAGAATTTCGTGCGGCGGCCGTAATGAATCGACTGAAATTCGATGGCGGCTTCGGCGCGGTCATCGCGTGGGCCGGAAGGACTGCTGATCATCCGCAACCGCTGCCCTGCCTCCCGATCTGATTCGTGTTGGCTGTCAAACGCGTACGTCCATTCCATCTCAGTCGCCAGCGGAACCGTCCGCGACCAGCCGTTTTCGTGACCGCAAAGTCGAGTAAAAACAGGCACTTGTCGTGTGGCTGGGGTACGGGAGGTGGCGACGCAATCGCATGAGAACTGTGCCTGCCACGACGTCCAGTCTTTCGACGATGACTCGCGCAACGCTGCATCGACTGCTCGGCAATCCAGAAACAAGTCCCCAGGAACCGCCTTTCCATCGTCGCAGACAACTTGAGCCACTCCTCCGCGGCCATTCGGAGCGACTTTTGCAATCGGAGCCGGCACTTCTTCCACGCCGGACTTCAGCGCGACTTTGCGGAACCACTCGGCAAGCTCCGGCGCATCCACATGAAACCCATACGTCCCCGTTTCTGCGAACATTGACGTCGCCGAAAAAGAATGAGGACTCTTTCCGGCAAGCGACGCGGTCCAGTGAGCCGCATACGAATGCAGAGGCCGCAAAAGTCGTCCGGCTTTGCGTTCAGAGAACCACGCATCGAAGAGTGGCAGACCTTCGATGCGTTGCGAATGCATCCCCATCGGCTGCCAGAAATCTCGCCCCTCGCTGGTCCAGTCAGAATACTGAGTGGCCAGTTTATACGTGCCGCGACACGCGCGCAGCAGATCGTGTTCGTCAATACCCAGGTTCTTTAGCAGACCACTCAGTGCTGGCGTTGTTGAATACGTCCGGAAGTTGCCAGGCACCGTCGGTCCATGCGAACACACAGTGACTTGAATCCCCAATCGACCGCAGTGCCGCTGCAGCATCGTTGCCGACATCCATGCACACGCGTCATCTCCCAGAATCACGACTCGTTTGGGGAATCGTACCGGCGGAAAATCGGCCGGACGTTTCTGTGACTCGTCGTTCATAATAAACTTTCCTTTACGATCACTTCCGCTTGTTCGAAACCAAACAACGGTGCAAGCACGGCCTGTATCCGTCCAAACGTCACTTCCGGCGCCCCGCTTCCATCGATGCGTTCATCAGCCTGCTGTCCGACCTGTATCCGCTGCTTGGCGAACAGTTTCCGTGTTGTGTGCACATAGCTGTCACAAAACCCAGCAAGCCATTCCAGCGAATCGTCAGACGCCTCCGACTCACGCTGGCTCAGCATCTCGCGACTCAGCTGAGCCACCTTGCGAGCGAACGCGATGTCGGCGTCAACGTCGATCCAAATCTGCAGATCGATCAACGGCCGAAGCGCCGGATGCAGCCGTCCGAATTGCGTTTCCAGAAACACGATGCTGTCCGCACCCGCAGTTTCCGCGTTCAACTTCGCCACCAGCGGCGACAGATCGAACTCGTCGAGTTCCCCACCGCGGTCCCACCAAGCCTGCACTTCGTCAACCGACTGCAGCGTCGCGGGGTTGTAATCATCTTCCTGCAGCACGATGCAACCTTCCAGCTGTGACGACAGTCGTTCCAGCATGGTCGACTTACCGCTGCCCATCGTTCCGCAAATTGCGACGACATGGTTCATGATTTCGCTCCCACTGTGGCCGAAACGTATTCGTAACGCAGCAGCTGATTGGTATGCAGCCATTGCAGCAACAACGCAGAACGGGCGGCCACGTCATTGGGCGCATGATGGTCGCGAACGTGTTGTGGTGCGATGTATCCGTAGCTGGGCAGCGTGTTTTGAGTCGCATCGATCCTGGCGATGTCAGTCCAGTTCCCGGACGACTTCAACAATGTTGTGGCGTCACCCGATTCGCACCACGGATCGGGCCAGGGACCGTAGCCGTCATTCAAAATCGCATCGAAACAGAACGACGGCATCCGGTCGTCCTGAAGAAGGACGACATCCGTCAGCACCAGCACTCCACCGGGCTTCAGAACTCGCCGCGTTTCCGCCAGAAACTGGTCTCGCGACGCAAAGTGAAACATCGCTTCGATGCAAAACAGCGTATCGAACGTCGCATCAGCAAACGGCAGGTCACATGCATCCGCTTCCTGCCAGCGGAGCGCATTGTCGTTTACAGACGGCAGTCGCTGGCAGATCTCCAACTGCCGGATGTCGATATTGATGCCCGTCAGATCTGCGTTTGTCAGCAGTTCGTCCAGCGTTTGGATAAGTCCTCCGAAACCGCAGGCAACGTCCAGGATTCGCGTGCCCGGAGCGACACTGGCCATCCGAATCACTTCCGAATTCAGTCGTGATTGAGCTCGTGCGAAGGCGTTGGGATCTTCGGTCCCGTAGTCGTCAGCCGTGCCGTCGTCGCGCAGATTCCAATGTCCCAGATGCGCATGACGGCCCGTCGTTCCAGCGTGGAAAGCGTCGATCATGCGATCGAAGTACACAGGTGATCGCGGTTCACTGGTGGTTTGCAAAGTCATGTTATCCCCAACAGTAGACCGCGTTGCGATCCAGTGAATGAGCCATAAAGCTGCAGGCCACCCACCGAGTTTTCGGTCCCTGGATCGGCGTCACGTGGTGCAGATAGCGTCCGGAATCGACAACGATCAGGTCGCCGGGCCGCAGTGGAATCTTTGCCGATGACAACTGCGACAGATCGATCTTTCCAGCGTTGGCTCCCGTGTTGCTGCTCTGATCGTCGCTCGCCTCCGATGGTTCGATGCGGTGATCAAAGATTTCAAGATCGCCACCGTCGTCTGCGGCACCGATCATCAGGACCACGGAATACATGTGATCAGAAACCAGAGTGTTTAGATGTTCATAGGCCGGCCGAACTGACTGTTCGTTGTCGCAATGAGCGGGAATATATCCGCCTTCCGCGTGGCCTCGAAACGTCGTCAACATATAGTTCTGTCCGACTTCCGGCCCCGGTGCTGCACAATAGCGGCGGCCACCGTCCAGACGCGACAACACACGCATCAAATGCTGATTGATGCCGCGTTCTGCAGGAAACAGTTCATCCATCTGATCATGAAACGCCCCCGCGTGGCGAAAGTACGATTTCGGATCCGTGTCCATCAAATTCAGATTATGACCATAAAACCAGGAACGGAACTTTTTCGGAAATGGCGTCTTTAAGAATGGCGGGTCGTGTCGTTCGAGTCGAACGGTCACTGAGGCCATGAATTCGGCATCATAGACACGGCGGACAATGATGCCGGTGAGCCGACCGTCTCGAATGTGACCAATGCTGTCGAGATGCTGGTCAGTATCGTCGCAGTCGAACTCCAACAGGCGCAGGAATGGCTGCGGTGCTCCGACAAGGGCAGTCTGTTCGTGAACGGATGTCGTTGATGTCATGCTGCCGTGGACCTCCGCGGTTGAATGGCAGGATTCTGAGGAGCGGAAAAGACCCAGAAATAATCGCCGATTTGTCCCGTGTTTCCGTGAGCCTCCGCATTCAGAAAATCACATTCCCGACGCACATCGTCTTCTGACCAGCCCAGGCACGACCGAATTTTCAGCGACACTGGATCGTAGTTCAGCGCGTGTTCAGGCGGAGACCTTACCATCAGAGCGGATGGCAAAACGCAACAGTGGTAGACTCGCAGCGCACACGGAAACGAACGCGCACGATGGAAACTTTCACGAAACTGTTCGGGAGAATCACCCGGGAGTCCCATAATGATTTCGATCGCCACACGAGCAACCTCGGTCAACTGCTGAACGTTCGTGATGAAGCGAGATTCTTCGAACGAACGTTCGACATTGGCCAGCACATCGTTGTCGAACGACTGCAGTCCTATGCCCACCAGCGGATTGCCGATCCGTTCCAGAAAACGAATGTGAGGATCCTGAATCTTCGCCGGATACACTTCTGAAATCAGCTTGCGATGACGGAAGAAATCCGTCTGCTGAGCTGCCTTGTCCAGTTGTTCGAAGGCTTTCGAATTCAGATTCAGCCCGGCGTCGACCAGCAATGCGCCGTCGACTCCCAGGGAATCCATCGCGTCAAATTCCTGAGCCAAATGATCGGCCGTGCGAACACGTTTGGGAGATTCCATCGTGCCCCATTCGCAAAACGAACACGTGTACGGACAGCCGCGATAGGTCTGCAGAACTCCCAGACCGCCCGGTGGAACGAGTTGCATCACATATGGCGACGGCAGTTCATTCAGATCGGCCAGAGGCCGCTTTGGGGTTTGGTGCCACTCAGCGCCATCCCATTGCGCGATGCCTCGCACATCGGCGATGTTCCGCGGTTGACGATGTTGTCGAGTCACCAGTTCCAGAAACGTGAGTTCGCCTTCGCCAACAATCAACGCGTCGATTGCGGCGCGCGTGGTGTGGAACGGTGCCTGATCCAGCATGGATGGCTGAGCGGACGGACCGCCGAACAGCAGCATGCGGGCGGGGTCGTCATTCGCCAGCCTTTCGGCGACTTCGGCGAATAGCGGAAATGACCACAAATAGCAGGAAAAACCCACGATATCCGGATCGATATCGATCAGCGTCTGTGTCAGATCGTCGGCCGCCGCATCATGCAGATCGAACACAACAACATCCAGCCCGTCCAGTTCCGATGCTCGCAAAGTTGCCTCAACCATGCGGACGCCATGATTCGAAATGAATTCGGGCATGGCGGGATCAGGAATGGGATACATGGCGACCAAAGCCACGTGGCGCCCCGTTCGTTTCTGTACATCAGATAAATGGACGGTTGCCTCAGGCACTCTTGCGACCCCCCGCTTCGGGAGCAGGCGCGAAGTGTTTCTGTGACAGATTGGGAATCGTGGCGCGTCGGCTGGCCGGCGGAAACGACCACCAGAAGTCGCCTGCCGTTCCGCCGCACAGAGTGGTTTCTCGCGTCAGCAGGTCGCGCATGTCGAGAAGTTGCTGTTCCGTCCAGCCCACACAGGACTGCATCGAAAGAGTGTACGGATCGTACTTCATTTCCCACTCCGGCAACCCGCGCGTCATCAAAGCATCAGGCAGCACCAGCGTGTGATACACGCGTACCGTGACCGGCAGCGTGAGCGCGTAGTTCAATGTTTCAATGAGTCCGTCCCACGTATCCGTCGGCAGTCCGAAGATGATCTGCACTTCGATGTTCGCTGCTACGGTGTGCAGCTTCTCAATCGCCGGCCCGAATTTTTCGCGGCCATAGGGTCGCTGCAGTCGTTTCAGCAGTTCCGGATTGAAGGATTGAAGCCCAACGCCCAGATACGATGGTCCGCATTGCGATAGGAATTCAATGTGTTCATCCTTGATCATCGAAGGATAGATTTCGCACCACAGCTGGCTGTCTTTCAAGAATCCGACATTGCGTTCGGCATTGGCCAGGTTGCGAAAGGCAGCTGCATTCAGGTTCAGACCGGCATCCACATTGAACACCGCCGGACAATCGTGTGCCTGAAGCGCGGCGAGTTCTCGAGTCAGGTATTCTTCCGAAAAACAACCTTTCGAAATGTCTTTGGCGCCCCATTCGCAGAAGGTGCACGACATCGGACAACCACGAAACGATTCCAGATACCCCACGGCCTGATAACTCATCAGCCCCATCTGATACGGAGAAGCGATGTCGTTCAGACTTTGCGGTGGCGGACGGAATCCCGTGTTTCGCCAGCTCAGCGGCGTGGGTAGGTCGAGCCCCGGAACGTTGACAAGTGTGTCGAACACGTCAACTGTCGCGAGCTTTTCCTGCAAGGCGATGATGAGATCGCAGAACGTCTCTTCGCCTTCGCGCGTGACGACGGCGTCGACGTAATCAATGGCTTTCTGATAAGGCGTGAGATCCAGAAGGGGCGGTCGAGCCGACGGTCCGCCGAAGACGATCACGCAGTGCGGTGATCGCTGCTTGATACGCCGAGCAACTTCGACCAGACATTTGGTCGACCACACAAACAGCGAAAAGCCAACGACTTGTGGATCAAATTCCAGCAGGTCGGCGACGTAGCTGTCGACGTCGGCCGTCTCCAAATCGAAGAGCTGCACTTCGCAGTCGGAAAGTTGTGGATGAGCAACCACAGCAGCCATAATCCGATGGATTCCATACGACGGAAGTTCAGATCCGTCGTGTTCATGGCTGTCCACAGATGGAGTCAAACACACCAGCGCGAGGCGGCGAATGTCTCGGAATGAAGATGTCATATTGTTCTTGAAGACCCAGCGGAATTTCGTCTACGACGCCTTGGCAGCACCGGTCGCGTGCACGTGCTGCAGCATTTCTTCGTGCAGCGGCAGTTGCCGAAGCGCACTTTGGTTCTGATCCAGAATCGCCTGCAGAACGATCTGCAATTGCTCGCGTTCCACCGAAAGTGACAGAGCGGCCGGTCTCTTCGGCAGCCAGCCATTGCCCGCCAGGAGGTAGTAGTAACTGGCGTCAGGGAAAGCGCTGGACTGCAGAACATCCAGCATCCCAATTTCTTTGTACAGGCGAAGACGATGCTGCAGGGCCGCGCTCTGTAGCGTTTCGCGAGCCGCTTTCCAAAACGGTTCGTCCCGTTCGCTCACGAGATAGTGCAGTTGCACGAAGTCTCGAACTTCGTCGTACTGCTTGGCCGCTTCCGCATTGTACTGCGTTCGCAATGCGTCTTGAGCTTTCTCAGTTGTGTTTGGTGTTGGCAGGTACTGCAGAAGTCGTTCGATCGCGGTCTGAATCAAATGCAGACCACTGGATTCCAGCGGTTCCACGAATCCTGCCGACAGACCAATCGCCACGACGTTTCCAATCCACGCTTGAGCGTGACGACCTACCTGCATCGTCAGGAATTGAGGCTCGATTGCTACTGTGTTTTCAGACGGACCGACATTGACTTTCAGTTCCTCAACAGCGTCTTCATCAGAAACGAATTGACTGCTGTACACATAGCCGACGCCTCGCCGAGTCATCAGCGGAATTTCCCACGCCCAGCCCGCAGACAGCGCGGTTGCCGTCGTGAAGGGCGGCTTGACGTTCGTCGCGGGCAGCCGCAGGGTCACGGCTTTGTCGCACAGCAGCTGAGCATCGGAATCAACCCATTTTTGCTGAGCACAGGTGCGCATCAGCACACCATCAAAACCGGAACAGTCGACGAACAGGTCTCCGGAAACCTGGTGGCCATCGCGGAGCCTGACGGACGCCACCTGCCCCTCGCCATTGGCTTCGACCCTTTCAACCCGCTGATGGACCACCAGCGTCCCGTTCGCCAGAGCTCGTTTTTTTAGCCACTCCACGAGCTGCGCCGCGTTGAGATGAAACGCGTAGGATCCCGTGGCAGAAATCGGCGACAGCGAGTTCCGCGCGTGAGGACTCTTGCCAGCCAGCGCCGCGGCCCAATTCACTGAATACGAATGATACGGACGCTGCTGATCGGCCAGCCAGTAGGAAAACAGATCGCGTTCGTCGAGTACAGCGCCGCACTGCCCGAAGGGATGCCACGTGGTGTGTCCTTCGTTCTTCCAATTGCAGAACTGAATCCCAAGCTTCCACGTCGCATCGCACGCTCGCATAAATTCGGCTTCGTCGCCACCCAGCGTTCGCACCAACTGAACGATCGACGGAATGGTGGCTTCACCAACACCGATGCCTCCCGCGCCGTCATCGACGACGGTGATGACACATTCCTGAGTCGTCAGCGAATGACTCAGCAGTGCCGCAGTCATCCACCCGGCCGTGCCGCCGCCAACAATGACGATCCGCGCGGCTCCGTCTTCGATGCGGTTGGCAGCGTGGTCCTCGCTTCGCAGAGCTTGGTTGGCCATCTTCGGTGAGAACCTGTTTCAGGCGGATCGCGGCAGAGGAGAAAGCTGGTCTTCGTGCCAGCCGAAGTGATTCACGTAGGCCGTGTTCAGTCCCAGACACTGTTTCGAACCGCACACGTCGCGATAAGCACACTGCTCAAACCCGTTGCGATTGAATTCGTCCCAGAACTTTGGATCGATTCGTAGTTCCGGCTGATCGTTTTGCAGCGCGTTGGCCGTTTCGCCCATCAGACAATGCGGGAAATTCTTGACCTCCACATGACGCCCGTATTGTCGGGCCAGCTGAATCGACTGCTTCAAGAACGGCTGAACATCAAAGTGAGAAACCAGCAGCTCCGGGTTGCCCTCTTCTTCCATCGGCCAGTAGTTCCAGAAATCCATCTGCACCAGATTCCGCAGATCCTTCAACAGTTCGACGACACGAGGCAGACACTCATAACTTAATCGCGTCACCACGGTATTGGTCATCAGCCGCACATTGTCGAATGTGTCCAGATTGCGCAGCGCCTGCAGCGTCTTTGCGAACGAGCCTGGAATTTCGGTGATGTGATCGTGGCGTTCAGCGTTGCCCGCCGTGACACTGACGAAATATTCATCGATGCCGCTTTCAACCAGAGTCTCGCAATAGCTCAGGTCCGCCAGTCTCATCGCATGCGTTTGAATGCGAACATGTTCGAAACCCGCTGCTCGAGCTCGCTGTGCCAACTCCGGCAGATCTTTCCGCAGCGTGACTTCTGCGCCGGTCAGAATGAGGCCCTTCCACTTCCGAGCCTGCCGATTCTCGTCCAGCAGTTCTTCGAGTTCTGTGTCGTCGGCGGGTTTCAGCCAGTGCATGCTGTCCAGGATCATGCAGTGTTTGCATTTCAGGTTGCAGCGAAAATGCACCGTCATTTCGACATAATCAGAATGTTGAAACGGTGATTCCATCTGCGGCCCTTCCTTAGCAAACGTCAGCTCAACCTTGCTGCGGCGATTGCTAAAACGAAAGTTCGGCGGAAACCATCGGTCCGGTCAGGCTCAGGTTTGAACCGATGCCGAAGCTGTCGTCCGAGAACGTTTCATTCAGCCAGAATTGCGTTTCCCAAGCCGCTCGCACAGCGATATCAACGCGACCAGACAGTTTCGGCTGCCACACGACGCCTAATTGGTTTTGATACACCTGCGCCATTTCGTCCTTGATTTCCGCCCGCGGCATATTGATCAGCAACGCGCTGTTGTTGATCGATCCCATCAAAAATGAGGCTCGGACAGAACCAAAGAATGACAGATTTGTATCGCCCATCGCGTGTTCTGCATTCAAACCAAAGACCGGACCCAGCCCCTCAAACGTCGTTCGACCAGCTCCAATCACAGCGGTCGCGATATCAGCAGAATACTGCAGTTTTCCATATTCCAGCCCTGCAGAAAAATCGAAACTCCACCGGCATGAGTCGCGATGAAACACGAATTCAAGATCCGCCGTGTATAGTGCGATTCCAAGTTCGGCGGGCTGAAACGGCGGATCAAAAGCAAATGTGTGATCGTAGCGAAAATAGCGTCCGCGAATGCCGAATGATTCTTCCGGTCGCAACTCAGCCACATAGCGAACGGCCGGATCATAGTTGGGATCCACCAGCCGCTGTGCTCCCGGCGATACATTAAACACAGGCGCCGCGCCACTTAGGCGAGCTCGGAGAAATGGAATTTCCACACTTCCGGTAAATAGCGGATAGCAGTCGCACGAGCACCCTTCTCCACACCCACAACTGCCGAATTGTGGACAACAGCCATCCGTGTGGCAGTAGGACGCGGAAGGAACCGAGTACTGAGTCTGCACGATTTGCGACGACAGGTCTGAGCCCCGCGCACCCGTCGTGTCAAAATCTGCCGCAACGTCGTTGGAGAGCTGGACCGCTCTAGGCCAAAGCCAACTGTGCCCCCCCAAGGCCCCGACTGATAGAAAAAGCCGCTGATTACTTAAGTCCTGAGGACGTGGATCGAAATCAAGTTCGACTGATTCGAATTCAAAAACGGGCTGATCTTGTGCCCGAGTCGCCGTTGCGGACACGGCCAGCAGAAGTGCTAGGGGGAGTCGAATATTCACAATTTAGCCCTTATTGAACAATCAGCACTCGGCCACAAAGTAAGCCACACCAGCAACGCTAGCCGCGCCTCACCAAGTACCGCATCTGTCGATTGTATCGGCCGTATCGACAACGACCTTCACTGTTCTTCAGTCGCAAAAACCCGCACATGCCGTTCGCCAGCCGACCAACCTCGCGTATTTCCCCTTCCAATTCAGTGCATGTCACAATTTCAGCTAAAGATTCGATGGTAACAACCACTGGGATAGATGCAAGAAAAGGATGGAAAAGTCTAGCCATCGGCTTTAACGTCGAACGCGTATGGTCAAAAAACTACGCCGAACTCAAGACGCCGTGAAATATACTGGCATTTTCATCGACTCAGAGTCTCTTATCTCCGCCGCTTGATTTCACCTCTCGGCACCGGAAACTGGCGATTTTCGGCGCCGAACATGCCATTCCTGCTCCAACCCTGGCACATCCTGCTGGCTGCCCTCTGCGGCCTCGTGAACCAGCGTCAGCAACGGATCATTGAGTTCCAGAACGCACAGATCGAGGCTTTGCTCAAAAAGCTCGGAAAGAAGCGTCTGCTGCTGGATGACAATCAGCGTCGGTTACTGGCGGTAAAGGCTCACGCTATTGGCCGCAAGGCTCTGCTGGAACTGACGACCATCGTCACGCCAGACACGATTCTCCGCTGGCACCGGAAACTGGTCGCGAAGAAGTTCGACTCCAGCAACAAACGCCAACCTGGTCGACCACGCATCCGACAGGGCATCGTGGATGCCATCATTCGCTTCGCAAAGGACAACCCGTTCCGGGGATACGTCCGAATTAAGGGTGCACTGAAGAGCCTGAATTACCACATCGCCGATTCCACCGTGGCCAACGTACTGAGAGCTCACGGCATCGAACCAGCACCCGACCGCCAGCGAACGCCCGCGTGGTCCACATTCCTGAAAGCACACTGGGACTCGATCTTTGCCACGGATTTCACGACCGTCGAAGTGTGGACGCGAAACGGGCTGATCACCTTCTACCTCCTCGCAGTCATGCATCTGAAAACACGTCGTGTGCACATCGCAGGTATCACGCCGAGTCCGAATGCCACATGGATCAGACAGGCGTGCCGTAATCTGACAGACTGCGAAGACGGGTTTCTGAAAGAAGCTTCTCATTTGATCCTGGATCGGGACACCAGCCTCATCCCGATGCGTGGATTTATGGAGCAGCATACTGAGACTGAGGTCGTCCTGCTGCCAACAAAGACTCCCAACATGAACGCATACATGGAGCGATGGTTCAGAAGTCTCAAATCCGAATGCCTCGACAGGATGATCTTCTTTGGCCAGAAGTCACTGAAGAATGCCGTGCGTGAATACGTCGAGCATTGCCACCGCGAGCGAAATCATCCGGGACTCGGCAATGAGTTGATTGAGCCGAACGGTGATGCTGGTTCTGTTGCTGGCAAAATCGAGTGCCGAGAACGACTTGGTGGCATGCTCAAGTACTACCACCGTCGCGCCGCTTGATTCGGAGCTGCACCGAATCGTGGTCATTCTGCGGTGAAGGTGCGCGCTCCGTTGAAACAGACACCGATTTACTCCTCCCCGTACAGAACCCTCTTCGTAACAATTCGCGCGCACCCCGATTTCGGAAGTCGTTAAGCAGTAATGCTTTACCGAGTTGGAGTCCTTTCCGGTGGCTCGAAGGAAG
>JAAERP010000512.1 GCA_024230215.1 Fuerstiella sp.
ATCCCGAATACACCGAAAATCCGCCACTTTGACGGCTTTTTCGAGTGAATCCAGATTCAACAGATGAACATTTGAGCGCTACACAATCTCACCGCCCGCCAACTCCGCCAAGCGCCACACTTTCTCGCCGCCGTTTACAATCATCATTGGCTGAAGCATTGGAAATTCTATGTTCCTTTTGCGAAAGCAAACAAAAAATGAAAAAGTCACCACTATTTGTATTCGTATTATTGGGCATCGCCGCAGTTGCCAACGGCCAGGATAAAGCAGGCTGGATAAAACGCCATAAGCCTCACGTTTACAAGGAGATGCCCTACAGGCTTCTAAGACCGTTAAGCCGCGACCCTGTTACAAAATATCCGGTTATCGTTTCGCTGCACCATGGCGGTTTCAAAGGTTCAGATAATCTCAAACAGATGAAACCCGAACTCCAGTTTCTTACTGAAGAGCAGCATCGTAAAGATTACCCCTGCTATATCGTGGCCCCGCAGTCGGAGGGCGGGTGGAACTCAACACGCCTTCAAAACATTAAAGAGATCATTAACGATTTGCCGTCGGTTGACAACAAAAAGAGATATGTCTTCGGTCACTCAATGGGTGGCGCTGGCACCTATACATTCATCCAATCTGATCCCAACTATTTTGCAGCTGCAGGCACCTCAGCTGGAAGCGGTTTGCCCAACGGTGAAAGCGCTATTGATCCGTCTTTGTTCAAGTATCTTCCCGTGTGGTCATTTCATGGCGACCAGGACAAAATCTGCCCCATTGAAAAATATCAAAAGATATTCGTGAAGATGCAGGACATTGGCGGAAACATGAAATTCACCACCTGGGTCGGTGACGGTCATCCAGTTGCACCCCAAATGATTACCGGCGCTGATAATGGAATGACCCAATTCAGCAGCGATCGGTGTGATCCCGAGCCGGTGTTTTTGAAATGGATATTCGCACAGAAGCTCACCAAATAACAGAGATAAGCGAACTTAAATTCAACTGATCGGCGCAACTGAAGCACCTTCAGATTCGCGGCGCTGGACGCGACTGAATCCAGTGCTGCTTCAGATTAAACGGTCCGCTTGTTGAGTGGAATTAAGATAAAAGATAGAGCGAACATGAAAGGGCGTAAGTAAGGAATGATGATTATGAAGCGTTGGTTTAATCGATCTGGAATCGTGTCGTTACTATTGTTGTTGTCCTGCGGCGTCGCGAGGGCCGAGGAGGAACTTCCCGTGGAAGTGGGTACCCTTCCGGCTGAACTGCGAGCCAAGACGCCGTCTTTGAATCCCGAGTATCTGGTGTTCATGTCCGAGGTCGAGGGTGATCAGAAACTGCCCATGCTGATTTTTCTACATGGCGGGGGCGGGCGCGGTGACGACATTCATCGGACCAGGAAAAAATCGTCGATATCCTGGACTGGCATCCAGAAAGCGGGCAAGGGCCCATGCATTGTGGTTACGCCGCAGGCCATGAAGAAAAGGAAAGACGCGCCTGAGAAATCGGGATGGATTCCCGAAGAGCTCAACGTGTTGCTCGCGCACTTGAAAGAGACGCTGCCGGTAGACACGAGTCGTATTTACTTAAGTGGAAGCAGCATGGGAGGGGCTGGCTCGTGGGCCTGGGGCGGAAGCAATCCCGAACATTTCGCGGCCATCGCCCCGATCTCCGGAGGGATTGGGCGCAATGGGCCAATGGACGTCACGCCGAATCTCGAAGCATGGGCGGCAAACCTGGCCACCGTTCCGGTCTACGCCTATGCGGGCGCGATGGACAAGGTGGTACCCGCGGAGCGGTCCGAACGGATGGTCGCAGCGATTAAGGAAGCCGGGGGAACGAAAGTCAATTTGTTTGTTCATCCGGAAAAAGGGCATAACATGGGCACCATGGTGCGTCTGTCGCAGGAACACTACGACTGGATGTTCTCCAAAGCACGTAAGTAAAACGCTCCCACTATCTTCTTCTTAGGCTGACCTGCTCCCCGAATCTGTACCAATGGTGGTGAGAAAATCGGGGCTCATCCGGCCGGATGAAGCACAGTCTTTGGGGGCCAGGTTATCCAAAGCGCTCTCAGTTCCTCATAAATAGTCGCATGAAATCTGGACGTGAACATTTGAGGAGGCCAATCGTCATGCTTCGTAACGCTCTGTTTTCTTTCATCCTCTTGATGTGTTGTCTGACGACTAGCATGCTCTTCGCAGGTGACTGGCCCATGTGGAGGTTCGACGCGGGGCGGGGCGCATCGACTCCCGATGCATTACCCGAAGAGATGACTCTGCGCTGGGTGCGTCAACTCCAACCATCGCAACCTGCCTGGCCTCGCACCCAGGACAAACTTCAATTCGATTTGGTACCTGAACCGGTTGCTGCGGGGGATCTGATCTATGTTCCCTCGAACGTGACGGACACTCTAACGGCCTACGAGACGGAAACGGGGAACAAAGTCTGGCGATTCTATGCAGATGCTCCTGTTCGATTTGCACCGGTCGTCGATGCAGGGAGAGTCTTCTTTGTGAGCGACGACGGGCACCTGTATGCTCTTGATGCCCCAACAGGAAAGCTGTTGTGGTCGTTCAATGGCGGTCCTGCCGATCGCCGAATTCTGGGGAACAACCGATTGGTCTCCAGTTGGCCAGCGCGGGGTGGTCCTGTTTTGCACGAAGGACGTCTATATTTCTCGGCAAGCATCTGGCCGTTCATGGGAATTTTCGTTCACTGTGTGGAACCCGAGACGGGACGCGTCTTGTGGACTAATTCGGGTGACGGCACCAACTTTATCGTACATCCTCACAACGCGCCTTCCTTCGGAACAGTCGTCCCTCAAGGACATTTTGCCGCGATGGGTGACTCGCTCGTTGTTCCGGGAGGCCGTTCGACTCCTGCGGTCTACGATGCCCGCACAGGAGAACTGCGTCATTTCGCATTCGACAAACGCATCGGCTCTCACGCGATCAGCGTCAGAGGCAACACTTACTTCGTGGCGGGAAACACCTTCGAGCGGGAAACGGGCCAGCATCTTGGCAGCGGAGAACCGGTCGTCTCGGATGAAAATTCATTGCTCTATGTTTCTGATGATCGACTCGTTTCACGTGCGGTACAGGGAAAGGTCGTACTGACCACCAAAAAAGACCGCCGAGGCGAAGAGGTGACAACCAAATCGTGGGATCAGGAAGAACACTATTCATCTCCCCTGGAGGACACGCCAGGCGATCTGTTTCTTCGTGCTGGTGAGCGACTTTACTCGGCGGGAGCAGGACAGGTTGCCGCCTACAACTTGCCTGAGGCGGGAAAACCTGTCTGGACCGGTCCACTGGAAGGAACCGCCGTCACAATGCTGGCGGCCGACGAGAAACTGTTTGTGGTGGACGAATCCTGCCGGCTGTATTGTTTCGGAACAGGATCAGAAAAGCCCACCCGACACAAACTTGAACCACTCCAGCTCTCCATCGATGAGAGTCAGTTGGACCGGGTACAACAGATCGCCCCTCCGAATCGCGCCGAACACGGATATGCCTTGGCGCTCGGTATCGGAACCGGAGCCTTGATTGAGGAAATGCTCACCCGAACCGATTATTCTGTGATCGCCGTCGATCCGGATGGCGCGCGAGTCGCGGCATTCCGCAAGAAGATGACGGCAGCGGGGTTGTACGGTCGGCGGGTGTCGGCTCATCAAGGGGATCCCTATTCGTTTGCGTTTCCCAACTACATTGCCGGGCTGATTTTCAGTGAGACCCCCGACAGCGAGAAACTGACAAAACATCCACAGACCTTTCCGCATCTTTTTGAAGCGCTGCGTCCCTATGGCGGCACGATGGTGTTCGCACTCGATCCCGAAATCCATCAAACGATCACCAATCGGCTCGCTGAAATCAATCTGCCGAATGCCGTGATCGAACGAAAGGACCAACTCACAAAAATCGTACGAAGCGGGGCGTTACCTGGGTCCGATGACTGGACGCATCAATATGGCGACTCAGCTCAATCTGTCGTTTCGCACGATCGTCTAGTCAAAGCTCCTCTGGGACTCCTGTGGTATGGAGGCCCTTCTCACGCGGGCATTCTTCCTCGACACGGACATGGTCCTTCGCCTCAGGTTGCCGGGGGGAGGCTGTTCATCGAAGGGCCAGAGATGCTGCGTTCTGTCGATGTCTACACCGGACGATTGTTATGGGAGAAGTCGTTACCCGAAGTGGGAAAATTCTACGACAACACATCACACCATCCAGGGGCTGGTGAGATCGGCAGCAACTACGTCTCGCTTCAAGACCATCTTTATGTGGTTTATGGAGACGCGATTCTCGAACTTGATGCAAGTTCGGGACAGGAAACACAACGATTTCAGCTTCAGCCTGAAAACGGTCAACCTGCGTCTCACTGGGGATACCTGGGAGTCTCGGGAGATTATCTTGTCGCCACCTCTGACCCCTTGGAAGTTTCCCTCAAAAAGACGGAACGTCAGCCGAAGAACAGTGCACCTTCGGAGTACCTGGCGGCGATCCCGCCAGGCGATGTCTGGAGCTATCTGGCAGGGAGTGATCCCCCCGATGATTGGAATTCCCCGGAGTTTGAGGACTCTAAGTGGAAGACAGGCAAAGCAGGTTTCGGTTACGGCGACAACGATGACGCGACCGTTCTGGATATGAAAGGAAAGTACGCGCGGGTCTACATTCGCCATGAGTTCGATCGAGCAGTGTTAAAGAACGCCGATCGGCTGGGACTGATGATCAATTACGATGATGCTTTCGTCGCCTATCTCAACGGCAAGGAAATACTGCGTCGCGGTGTGAATAGGAACGGCAAACAGGCGAAGGTATCGAGCCATGAAGCGAGCGGACACGAGTTTATTGAGATCGAACAGGGGATCAAACTGCTGACGCCAGGGAAGAATCTGCTTTCGATCGTCGGACACAATACACGAACAACCAGCAGCGATTTCACTCTTGATCCTTATCTTGTCTTCACCAATCGTAACCAGCAGCCGACTGCGACGAAGAAGACCCCGCAGGACAATCCGGCATCCAACGCGATTGCCTCGGCCTTTGAACAGCTGGCCGGAGGACAATATGCGGCGGGAAGTCGTCGTTTGGTGGTGTTCAATCGGAAGACGGGTGAGAAGTTATGGCACCGGGATGCTCTGTTCAATTTCCGACACAACAATATCGCGGTTACGAACGACCGCCTGTTTTGTATCGATCGACTGACGGACGAGCGGCTGGCCGCATTACGGCGTCGCGGACGCGTACCGACAGGTGCCCCGGTGCTCTATTCGTTCGACCTCGCGACGGGCACGACCATCTGGAAAACGGAGAAGAATGTTTTCGGGACATTCCTCAATTACAACGAAACACACGACACTCTCATTCAGGCGGGGAGCAGTTATCGTGACCGAGCCAGGGATGAGGTGAACACCGGCATGATCGCCTATCGCGGCGCCGACGGCGAAGCTCTCTGGACCAAAAGAGATTTCGTGCATGGAGGTCCGTGTTTGTTGTGGAAAGATCTGATTCTCACCAATGGCGGTGGAGGAGTCGCGCTCGACATCAAAACGGGGGAGGCAACTGGGTGGGACTATAGTCGCCACTATGGGTGCAACACCGCTGTGGGATCCGAACATCTTTTGACGTTCCGTTCCGGTGCGGCCGGTTTCTACGATCTGCTGAATGATTCGGGAACGGGGAACTTAGGCGGCTTCAAATCGAGTTGTACTTCAAATCTGATCGTCGCCGACGGTGTCCTCAATGCTCCCGACTATACGCGGACCTGCAGTTGTGCTTACCAGAACCAGACATCGCTTGCCTTGATTCACATGCCCGAAGCGGAGTTCTGGACATTTGGCGGCACCCTCCAGAAGGGACGTACGGGAATCAATCTGGGGGCTCCCGGCGATCGGCGTGACGAGCGGGGAACACTCTGGCTGGACGTGCCGAGTACGGGAGGCGAGTCTGAGAAAATCTCCGTGAAGTTTGATCCGGAACGTCCCAGAATATTCCGGCATCATGCCAGCACGGTTCATCAGGGAGAATTAAGCTGGGTGGCGGCTTCGGGTGTGGAGGGTCTCGAACGGATGACCATTAATGTGGAACCGGGAAAAAATTATGAGGTTCGATTACTGTTCCTCGAACCCGAAACGGCAAATGAAGGGGATCGTGTGTTCGACGTGATTCTGGAAGGCAAGTTAGTCCTTGCTGAATTCGACATTGTGAAAGCTGCGGGAAGCTCACAGCGTTCGGTCAGTCATACATTTCAAGCAGCGGTTGAAAATGGTCAACTCTCGATCGAATTTCGGTCATCCACCGATCTTCCGCCCCTTTTAAGCGGTGTGGAATTGATCGCCCACTGAGAGTTGGCTACTCGGCTGATCACAACCAGGGAAAGAGTGAACCGTGCACAATCGTATCGTCCAGGTACGGCGTTGATGGCACAGTCGCAACCTGACCAATTGACTCCGGTACCATCGACCGCTGCATCGGCTACCGTCACCGTTAACGGCGGCCGAAAAAGGTCGTCTTACCAAAATTCTCACCCCGTCCCATCGTCACTCGTTGGACTGTTGGGCGCGAAGTGGCCGGCCGATGAAAGTGGCTTATTGCTTTTGCTCTTTGACGAAACCGATGGCGCCGATGTCCCACGCCCCGGTCTTTGAAAGTGGTGTCAGTTCACCAAAGCTCCCGGACTGATTTGATTGTTTACAATGACGCAGCGTGTCCGTGTTCTTCATAGTGGGGCTCCATTCCTTCACAATTTCGGTCCCGGCATCTCAAACCGGCGCGCCTCCGCGTGAAGATCATCCCACGTCCTGTTGTAAAACTCTCCACAAGTCGCACGACTTCGTGGAATCCATCGTGGTAAAAATTACTTCGCATTTCAGTTTCTAGTCACCATTCGGTTAGTCACGCAATAAATGTGCCTAAACCTAAGGGCGGTGCCCACGCGGTTAAACGATTTGAGGGCACGGTTTCGATTTGTTTAACCGGTTGCCCAGCGGGCCGCGCTTTGGCGGTGTCCAGCTAACGCGTGCCGTGAGCGAGTGCTTTATCGAATCGCCTGATCAGTTCGTCAACCGGCTCTACGCCGATACTGATTCTCAGCAGCCAGCGAGAAACGCCGCAGGATTCAGCGAAGTCAAGTTCCTGATAGTGTGCCAGCAGGGTGTACGGGCAGCACAGCGTGAAGTGCGTCCCCAGATTTGGCCCCTTGCAGACTTCCAGTGCGTCAAAGACTTTTGGCGTCGAGTTTTGCGCGTCATTAAGCACGATCGATAATAGACCGCCATACCCACCTTTGGCAGATTTCAGAACGTCATAATTGCCGCGGGCGATGGAGGGATGAAAGACTGACGCCACCGATGGGTGCCTGAGTAAATACTCCACAACCAGCTTCGCGTTACTGTTGATGGCAGCAGTTCGCTGAGCGAGGTCCTGCGAATTGGCGGCCAGAACTGCAATATCCAAATCGCTCAGAGTTTCCTCGAAGTCGCGGCGTATCGCGTGATGCAGGTCTGCTGAGTGTTTCGCATGCGGATTAACAACCAGAGAACCTGCCAGGACATTTCCATAGCCGCTGAAATATTTCGTCAGACTGGTCACCAGAAGGTCGGCGTAGCGTAGTACCTGAAGGTTGCCGCAGGCGGCTAACGTGTCATCAACAACCAACAGTATGTCGTGTCGATCGGCAATACTGCGTAGTCGCGGCAGGTTCGGAGTTTCCAGCAGCGGATTTGTGGGAACCTCGCAGAAGACGGCTACGGGGGGAGACGTCTTACACTGCAGTTCCAGTTTCGCGATATCGGCATCGTCGCCAATCGGCAGAAACTCAACGCTGGCCGCAGGAAAGCGTTGTTGGATTTTCAGCGTGTCAACATATGGAAAACCGAATTGGCACGTTTGCCCGGGGCGGATCGCCAGAACTGCTCGCCAGGCACAGGCAATCGCTGCCATGCCGGATGGAAACAGCCGGACATCGTCGGGGGTGGCGCCCGTCAGTTGGGCGACCTTTTTTCGTACGCTCGTCCTCGCTTCCGTATCAGTTGCCAGTGCCGGAGTGCCCGCCAGAATCTGTTCGGCCACTCGCGACGAGACGTTTTCGCCAGCGTGCTGCCAGTACTGCTTCAACAGCGGAAAATGCTCGTTCGCCACGACCACGCCGCAGGCCGACTGACCGTCAAAGGGAACCAGACTTGTCTGGCCGCCGCCAGCGTTCCGAATGTATTCAACAGCTCTGTTTGCACAGCGTGCCGATGCGAACGGCAGACCCTTCAGATCGTTTTCATTCAGCAGTTTGTCGCACAACCTCTGAACGATGGGGTGAAAGCAGAATCGTGGATAGGCCGCCTGCAACTTCTGCAGGACGAATGGATCTCCTTCCTCATAGCCAACATTGTCTTTCCAATGCGGCAGGCAGGCCGACACCGCGTGCGGATCATCGGGAATACAGGCACCCAGATGGTCGGCGCGGAAAAGTGGATTGGTAAGAAGGTCACGAGGCATTTATTGAATCCATGACATGTCAGATGTCGATGCCGTGGTTCATTTCCAGCGACGGTTCTTCTGATTGCGGTCGGCCAACCAGTATGGCGGGGACTCCCGCAAACGTGCAGTGTGGTGGAACTTCTGTAAGCACGACGCTGCCGGCCCCGATTTTGGCTCCTTCCCCGATTTCGACGTTGCCCAGGATCTTTGCTCCGGCACCGATCAGAACGTTGCGCCGGACTTTGGGATGGCGATCACCGGATTCCTTGCCCGTGCCCCCTAAAGTTACCTCGTGCAGCATCGACACGTTGTCTTCTACAATCGCCGTTTCTCCGATCACCACTGAAGTTCCATGGTCTATCAGAATTCCACGTCCGATTCCGGCCGCAGGATGAATGTCCGCTGCGAACACTTCAGACATCCGATTCTGCAGATGCAACGCCAGTAGTTGTCGACCATCATTCCAGAGCCAGTGAGCAATTCGGTAGCTGGCCAGCGAATGGAGTCCCTTTAGATAAAGCAGTGGCACCATACAGCATTTCACCGCCGGATCGCGTTCGCGCACAGCGGATATGTCTGCCTGAATGCACTCCGAAATCTGCGTGTCCTGTGACAACGCATGATCAATCACTTCCCGCAATTGCATGCCGGACAGCGAATTGGATTGCAACTTTCCAGCCAGGTGAAAGCTGACTGCGTCTTCGAAACGGTCGTGATTGAGGATCGTGGCATGCAGGAAACTGGCGAGCATAGGCTCTTTGCGCACGTGTTCCACGGCCGCTTCACGAATAGATTTCCAGACACATAGTCCGCTGGTCGGTGACTGATCTGAGGCTATGGTCATGTTTTGTGTCGCTTGGCCGGCGTGCATAGTTCGGTGTCAACAGTCCTGTTCGCAGAAGGACACCCATCTGTCGCGTAGGTTCCCGGCATTAAAATAGCAGTTGAACGGTGCTGTTTTTCAGAATTTGGGCGGAGGATCTGTGGGGAATTCGTTTTGTGAACGCAGATCATCAGCGGGAATCTGGTGAAATCAACCCCGGCGTCATACAATTTACTGCGTCAGACAGATGATACGCCGTTTTCGGGTTCATTTGTGGCGCGGACTTACGGCATCTCAACATAAAGCGAGGCGAAAATGAAGACACTGCAGAAACACCCGTTCGTGCTGTTGGCTCTGGGAATCGTGCTGGGGGCCGGCTTTTTGTTTTTGAAGCCGCATCAGCCCGTCAAGGCCTCGGCAGCCAACGGCAATGACAAGTTTTCAATGTGCACGTGTCGAGTGACATTGGGGGAATCAGAAGCCGTCTTCGTGCTGGACCATCTGACCGGTGTCCTTAGCGGTGGTTATCTAAACAGCCAGACCAAGAGTTTCTCGCACAGGTATATCCGCACTGTTGCTCTCGACTTTCGGTTGAATCCAGCCACCCCGGAGCCGAAGTACTCGATCGTCGCCGGCGACGCCCAGCTTCAAACATCCGGAGGCATTCAGCCTGCGAACGGTCTCATTTACGTTGCTGAACTGACATCCGGGGCTGTGATCGCCTATGGATTTGCCGCTCCCCGGGGACGAGGTGCTGCAGCGCCACTGGAAATCTTTCGCATTGATGGCTTCCAGTTCCGCGAATCGTCTGGTGGATAGACGCCAGACGCTGGCTCCGACGATTCTATGTAGCCCCGATTCATGGAATCGGTTGGCAAGGGATATGTTTGTATTCACCTATGCTAACTCCTGCAGCCGAGAAGATGGCAACCAGAGCGGTCATTGGTCTGCGGCATGTTGCGTTGGCTGATGAACGTGACAGGCGCGTTTCAGCCTGTTCAACAGGCTGAAACGGTTCACCTGAACAGGTGAACTGCGCTATTGCTGCAGTTGTTTCGTCAGTTCTGCCGCGCTGCGTTTTCGCGCGGCAGAGCCCCATTCGGGGTACAGAGCCTGCACCACGCCAAGGCGGCGTTTTGCTGCAGCCGGCTGATCGTGCAACGCAGATATCTTTGCCAGTTGGAACGATGCTTCCAACCATGAGTCGGATCCGGGAGGATTCGCCTCCATGACTTTCAGCCAGAACCGTCGAACACCCGGGCTACTGGCTGTTGTTCGCTGTTGCGCGACGCCCGCCGTTGTCAGCGTGTCGGCGATGCTGATCAGAATCGAGTTGTCAAAAGTGTGTTCAGTGACGGCCGCCAGGATTTCGTCCTGAAGTTCGTATTGCCCGGTTAGATTCGACGCGGAGACTACAGGGGGTAGAACAAACAGCACCGTCTGCGCCGCCAGGTTCGGTTTCTCCTCTTCCAGCAGTTGTCGCACCAGTGATCCTGTCGCCCGTGCCAGCCAGGGGTCGCCGACAACCGGATTGTCATTCACAAACTGTGAGTGTAGAAACGTGATGGCGTTCGCCAGTTTTGTGACGGGCAGGGCGAGTAAATTCTGCAATGCCGTCTGTAGCCGTGTCTCAGGAGAGGCCGTTCGCGCTGCGGTGACGGCATCAAGAATGACGAATTGTTCAAGCAATTCCACATCCTGACTGAGTATGGACGAAGGCAGGTGACCGCGAAGCTGCTCCAGACGTAGGTTGACGTTGTGCCAATCAAGACTTCCGGGTGCCTGCTCGCCGACGTCGAAGCTCAGCATACGAAGCGCCAGCGCAGCAAGGCCGGTCTCTTCAAATTGCTCGGAGCGTTCAGTGAGCTGCTGCGCATGTTCCGTGAACATGTGTATCGCCTTTAATCGGTTATCGTCGCGCCCTTCAGTCGGCACCGCCGACAGAAGACGGCCGCAATCCAGCAGCAATTCCAGCTCACGGTCGTTGTTTTCGGCGCCGTTCAGCATGTCGAATACCAACATCGCGGCACGCAGCGGATCGTTAGATCGAATATGCTGCAATAACCACTGACGGGCACGACGGGCAGTCGGTTGTTCTGCAAAATTGGAAATGTGTTGTTCAATGGCCGCGACGTAGTCCTGTGAAGTTGCCGCCGGATCGCCCTGAGTAGACAACTGGGCCAACGCAAAGATCTTCAGCAGATCAGCGGCTGCGCACCGGCTGGAAGCGCCGATGCGTGCGTAAAGCAGCGCAGATTCGCTCAGGCGCTTGTGAGCTTCCGCCCACTTTCGTTCTTCGATCAGGAATTCACCGGCACGCAGCAGCAGCGCTGCCCGCGGACGATCGTAATCTGTTGTTGGCAGGCGACCGATGGCAACGTCGATCAGCCGCAATGCTGCCGCAGCATCTTTTGTCGCGCGAACATACTCCACCTGTTCAACCATGTTTGCGATCTCGCCACCAACCTCCCGGACCAGATGAAATCTCTGTACTGTTCGTTCCACGCAATCGAGGAAGACGCCTCGAAGAGTCGGTTGGAGTTTTCTGTGGGCTGTCCGGAATGCCGCGGTGGCATCAGCCAGCAGCAACGGATCATTGAGCTGCGAGACCAGCTCAAGACGGCCAAGCAAAGCTTCCAGTTGCAACCACAGCAAATGCTGACGTGCGAGTGCCGTCGCGTCGTGTGACGTAGACAGCAATCGTGATGCCTCCGTTGCTTCCTGTTGACTCAATAGTGCTCGGACGCGAAGCAGTGCAGCGGGCTGGTGCGGGTGAGACGACGGCGTCAGCCCGCCGATTCTCAGGTCGAAGTTTACGTTGTCACCGGCCTTCAGCGCGAGTTCGGCGGCGATCCATCGGGCCGCTGATTTGGTGGCGATGCTGCCAACGGTTTTTGAGGTCAGGTTCAGAAGCGTCTCGGCCTGTCGCAGTGTGTCGTCAGCGTCGTCAGCCGATTTCTTCGACCACAACTGCAACTGCCATTTCAGAGAGTACAGTTCTGCGAGCGCCAATCGCCCATCAGCTCGAAATCTCTGGACCATTTTCGGTTCAAGGTCCTTCTGGATTCCATCAAGTTGTTCCAGCAGGGACTCCGCAATGACAATCGCGCTGTTGGCCACAGGTATCAGAGAGGCATCGGGTTTGTCATTCGCCAATTCTGGTGCCACCGTGGCTCCCGCTCCATCGTGGCGACCAAACAAATGCCCCGCTTCGGCAACGTAGATCCTCATTTGAATGCTCTGTCCCAGTATCCGCGCCTGTTGCAGCCGAAGTTCCAGCTGACGTACCGCCGACGGGACATTGCCGTGCAGGAAGTCGGTCAGCTGTTCCAGAGACTGGTTGAGCAGCTCTTCTCTGTCGACTGATGCCGCGAACCATGCGTGTTGTTGGTAGGTCCGGCAAAGCCGCAATTGCCATTGAGCCTGTTGGTCGACATCCGGTGATCGAAGCATCTGCTGGACACAGTGCTGTTCGGCGAGATCAAACAACTGACGTTCCGTCAGTTGACGCAGAAACAGTCGGTCAGCCCGATCGCCATCTGCGTCGTAAGCACCGGCCCCGGGCAGGTGTGATATTGACAGCAGGACCAGAGCGGCGACCAAGTAGATGGGGAACACAGGCGAACAGGCCCTGCCGCCAAAACGATGGAACCGCGGAGTCAGGTTGTACGGCCATGCGGACATTTCCCCATTCTATCGGCCTGACGACAGGATCGCCAAACTGTTGAGAAAACGGAAGACAGGTGCACCGCACACAACAACCGACGTATCCGGACAGCCTGCCAGTGTATCGTCACAGCCAGGTCTTAGGGTTGGCGAGGAAAACGGGGTCAGGTACCGAAAACCGGAACGGCCCGAAGGGTGCTTTGCATTTTTGGTACCTGACCCCCTTTTCCGGGGAATGCTTCCACCCTGACTTTTGCCTGTGACAAAGCACTAGTCGGTGGAAACCTGAATTCTTCGCGGCTCCGTTCGCTGACTTCGGGGCAGTTCCACCCGAAGGACCCCATTGGTCAGTCGAGCGGAAATGTTCTCGTGGTCGACTTCGTCGCTTAGAATGAATGACCGTAGAAAGTCACCGACCTTGTATTCTTCATGTAGAATGGCGCGACCATTCTGATCGTTACGGACTCGGCCGAAGAGTGCCAGTCGGTTGTCCTGAACCTGCAGCTCAAGCCCCTCCGTTGTTACACCCGGTAGATCAGCATACAGTACAAGTCCATCGTCGGTTTCGTAGATATCGATCGGCGGATTGAACAATATCCGTGGCTCACTATCGGCAACACCTGCAGGTGTTGCCTGAATCTCAGGAGTCGTGTGGCGCATGTCTTGTTCAGAATTGCTCATTTCCTGTCTCCCTTGATTCACAGGCAGCTGCGAGGTTAAGCCGCATCGTCCCGACTTCCTGGAAGCTGTCTTCGACGGTCTGTTTGAGCTACGGCTCACAAAAATGTTGGCGCGGTGCGTGACCGCCGTAGAGATGTCGCAAAATTAACTATTCGTCGTTTCCGACTGACTGCAATCTGAGCCTTCCGTGACCGGAATGCTTCGAGCAACCGAACCGGCGACCTTCGGTAGAATCACACGGAGCACACCCGCCGAGTATTCGGCCTTCATGCCATCTTCATCAATTCGATCCGGCAAATGGACACTTCGCGACCAATTGCCCTGAAATCTTTCCTGCCGTCGAAATGATTCTGTTTGCGCTTCCGGCGGAGCTTTTCTGACACCCTTAAGCGTCAGGACGCCGTTTGCCGCTGTCAGTTCCAGGTCTTCCAGTTGCACGCCGGGAAGCTCTGCAGTCAACAGGAAACAATCACCACCGTCCAGTAGGTTGATCAACGGAAAACGGCGCGAAGACCTTCCCTGCAAAGTGAGATTCATGCCCTGCAGCAATCGATCAACTTCACGCTCGAGGTCCAGAAGTGGGTCCCAGTTTTGTCCCCATCTAAAAACAGGCATCCGTATTCTCCAAAACCAGAGGAAACACGCGAACTTCGAATTTTCCGCAGACAACCGTCCGGCAAACGCCCGTCCTATCCCTTATGGATTGTGCCAGTGAACGATCGGATAGGGTGGCACGACGTTACGCATTATTGACAAGCCGGGAAAAGTCGAATTTTAAAATCGAGTTCTTAACGCTCGCGGCGACGTCGAATGATCTGTTGCCTCAGTCGTGGCGTTCCGGCGTGGGCCTCGACTGTGGCGACGGGGCAGTTGGTTGTATGCCAAGGTGGGCGGGACCGCGACGGACGAGCCTACTTAGCGATATCACTAGCTGCACAGAACGTGCCGTTGCACGAAAATCACGTGCCGGATCTGGTTTTCTGCCTCCCCGGGATTGTCGTAACGTCTGATTAGGACAGGGTTTAAGAGCTGCTGCGGTTGGGGCCGATGATAGCGGCGAAGGAAAATTTCCCTGCCAATTTTACACCCAAACGGCCAACGGTGTTGCCACGCGAGCAGTAGCCCAGAGAATCCGACGCAGGGTGGCTTAATCTCGGTGGCAATCCGAGGTTCGCTCTCGTCGACTCTGCACCTGCCTTCTCAGTTCGAAAGAACCCGCTTATGGTCCGCGATCCTGGTCCTTCACATGCCGTCTATGTGGGCAGTTTCGATCCTCTGACGCTGGGGCATCTCGACATTATATCCCGCGGTGCTCGAATCTTTGACCGGCTGACTGTCGGCATTGGCGTCAATCCCGACAAAGAGCCGTTCTTTCCGACAGACCTGAGGATTCGCCTGTGTCAGTCCGCCGTGACAGATCTGCCGAATGTTGATGTAAGAGCGTTTGAAGGTCTGGCAGTGGAATTCGTCCGCAACTGCGGCAGCCGGGTGCTGCTGCGTGGTGTCCGCAGCCTGACCGATATCGACGCGGAATTCACCATGACGCTGGCAAATCGGGTGCTGGATGACGACATTGAATCTGTGTTTCTGATGTCAGGAGAACGCTACAACCATATTTCCAGTTCTTTGATCAAGCAAATCGCCAGAATGGCTCAGGGGAATGTCCGCGATCGACTAAAGGACTTCCTGCCTGCATGTATCATCGATCCTCTGCTGGAGCGGGTACAGGCGGCTTAGAGCGATTTACTTGATTTCGTGAGCGATACTGGCTCGTGGGAGTGACGAAACTTCTGTTAGAAAACACTCTTCACGGCCACACGTCAGTGTGAAACGCTGTAGCGGATTTCCTTCAGAGACTTCTGTTCATTCGTATTCACCGTTGGCCTTTCCTCCGCCGACATTTCACACCCTCCTTCTGTCCAAACGACAAGGATTCGACGATGGTCAAAACTGCGTCTACGATGTTGCCACTGGGAACCCCGGCTCCGTCATTTTCTCTGCCCAATGTCGACGGCACGACGGTTTCAAACACAGACTCCGTCGGTAAGCCGCTGTTGGTCATTTTTATGTGCAACCACTGTCCCTTTGTGGTGCACCTTCGTGGAGCGCTGGCTGCGTTTGGTGACGAGTACCAGGCAAAGGGCCTGGCGATCATCGGGATCAGCTCCAACGACGTCAGAAACTATCCGCAGGACGGGCCGGAGGAAATGAAGAAGGAAGCTCAGGATGCCGGGTATCGATTCGCGTACCTGTACGACAGCGACCAGAGCGTAGCGAAAGCCTACAAAGCAGCCTGTACGCCCGACTTTTTTCTGTTCGATGCAGACCACTCGTTGGTCTATCGGGGACAGTTCGATTCCAGTCGACCGGGCAACGATATTGCCGTGACTGGCCAGGATCTCAAAGCGGCCTGTGACGCCGTTCTGTCCGGGCAGAACGTTGCCGGCGTCCAGCAGCCTGGCATTGGCTGCAACATCAAGTGGAAGGCAGGTGCCGAACCCGAATACTTCACCGGCCAGTCAGCGGAGTAGCGTCTTTGTTCGGGTTAGGTCACGTACCAACTTCGTCGAATCGCCGCCTCAGTCAGGTAGGTCAGGACCTGTTGATGACCGACCATTATCGGCAGGACAGGTTGCCCTGCGAAAACTGTGACTTCCGTTAGGGTCCACGCAAAACTGCCGCCTCAGGCGGTGGGGGCGGGGCTGTCGGACGGCTGAACGTCTTCATCGTCGTTCAGGTTAAATGAAGATCTCAGCGCGTTCAGGGCAGTGGCGGTTTGATCGGCAGCCACGACAACGCTGACTTTGATTTCGCTGGTGTTCACCATCTGCACGTTGATGGCGCTGTCGCCCAACGCTTGAAACATGCGGGCGCCGACGTCGGTATGACTGCGCAATCCGATTCCCACGACGGAGAGCTTACCAATGCTTTCGTCGCATGAGACCTGAGCTGCCGCGTGCTTCTTCAGCGGTGTCTTCAGCACCTGAATCGTTTTCGCCACGTCCTCCGGGGGAACGGTGAAGGAGATGTTCGCCTGTCCGTCCAATGCGACGTTTTGAATGATCATATCGACCAGCACGCCACCATTGGCTACCGCACAGAAAACATCGGCCGCCACCCCCGGAGTATCGTCCAGGTGTGTAATCGTGACACGGGCCTGATCCGTATCGCTGTAGATATCGCTGACGACGATCTCTTCCATGCCGCTCAGTTGAGAGACAATGTCCGCTTCCAGTTCGGACGTGTCCCGGCGAGTTGCCGTCTGCGACAGCTCGGACGGAACGCCGACATGTGGCGTGTGAACTATCTGCTGCGACAGCTGAAAACCCTCATGGACGGCCTGTACTGCAAGATCGCACAATTCGTGATCGATGAGGACCGATATCTTGATTTCGCTGGTTGTGACGATATGAATGTTGATTGAATTGTCGGCCAGCACGCGAAACATCTGTGCAGCGACGCCAGTATGTGTCTGCATGCCATGACCCACAACGGACACTTTCGAAAGATTCCCGTTGTGCTGAACCGTGCCACCCATGTCGCTGGTCGCGGTTTTCGCGACGGTGAGTGTCCTGTCCAGGTCCTCTGCAGCAACAGTGAACGAAACGTTGGCAGTTCCGGCAATGCCGACGTTCTGAACAACCATGTCGACAGGGATCCTGTTGTCGCACAGCAGGGAGAAAATTCTCTTCATCACACCAGGGTGATCGGGGATTCCGATCAGGCTGACGCGTGCTTCGCTGCGAACGAACGCCAGGCCGGTCACCATGGGAGTTGGTTGCGCCGGCCGAGGTGCAATTAAGGTTCCTGGTCCTGCGGCAAAAGACGGCTTGACTCGCAGGCTGACTCGATATTTCTTGGCGAATTCGATCGATCGGGAATGCATGACGCCGGCACCCAGGCTGGCCAGTTCCAGCATTTCGTCGTATGACACTCGTTCGATCTTTGAGGCGGACGAGACCACGCGTGGATCCGTGGTGAAGACACCTTCGACGTCCGTATAAATCTCGCACATCTCTGCATCAAGCGCTGCTGCCAGTGCCGCAGCAGTGGTATCACTGCCGCCTCGACCCAGCGTGGTGATGTTGAAGTCTTCATCGACCCCCTGGAACCCGGCGGCAATTACAATTTGACCTGCATCCAGCGCATCCTTCATTCGTTGCGTGGAAATGCTGATAATGCGTGCTTTCGTGTGACTTCCGTCCGTGCGAACGCCAATCTGAGCGCCGGTCAGGCTGATGGCTTCTTCGCCCAGTTCATGGACGGCCATCGCCATGAGTGCGACAGATTCCTGTTCCCCCGTCGACAGCAGCATGTCCATTTCACGCGGACGAGGCTGTGCGGTGATTTCAGCCGCCAGGCCCACCAGTTCATCCGTCTTTTTGCCCCGAGCACTAACGACCATGACGACCTGTTGCCCGGAGCGTTTTGTGTCGACCGCTTTCTTTGCGGCCCGTCGGATTCTCTCTGCGTCAGCGACGCTGGTCCCACCGAATTTCTGAACAACGATTGACACGGATCACCTGAAGTCGATTGAAAGCCCGAAAACCTGCCTGTTTGCCCAGCCGCGCTGCGCGAGTCGACGAAGAATACGGCAACGTGATCGTGCGCGCAACCGCTTTCAGTGGTTCGGGAATCGAATTCCGAAAGAAAGAACGGTTTCAGCGGGTAATCAGTGAACCAGCACGAATTCACTGCTGTTCAGATAGGCCCACATCATGTCCTCGACAGCCGTTGGGATTGCCACAGCGGCCCGCGATCCCTGTGCCCGCTGTCGATAATGACGTCGGAACACGCGTTCTTCGTCCGACGTGGGCTGGCGCGTCAACATGGCCAGCGCCACACGTTCGAGCGCCTGAGTGCCTGAGGTTACCGGTGTCCCGCCGTGTTCCACGATAGCACGGCTGGCCTGGCGAATGGCGTCATCAACTTCGCCCCCATTCATCATGACCATTGCCTGAGCGATTGTTCCGTCAAAATCTATCGCTTCGTCATTTTCATCTGTTTCATAGGCTCGGGCGAACTGACGGACCCATTCCCGTCGATGCTTCGAAGTGATCTCAGTGGCCGTCGCTGGCAGCTGTCCCACAGATCGCACAGCAACGCGAATTGATTCATACACCTGTTCGGGAGTCATGCGTCGCACGTAGACTCGACTGAATAGCGGCATCAAGCCGTGTTCGGGACAATCTATCGTATTCTCCAGGTCCCCCTCGCTGCTTAACTGCCACGCCTGTGATGAGGCGACCCATCTCATCAGTCGTTGAAGATCATAGCCGGAGGCCACAAATGCATCGGTCAGACTGTCCAGCAGTTCCGGGTGGCTGAGCACGGAATGAGGCCCCATGTCGTCGATTGGATTGGTGAATCCGTAACCGAAGAAGTGGGCCCACATGCGATTGACCATCGCTTTGGCAACTTTTGATTCTGAATCAGCCGCCAGCAGCCTTGCCAGTTCCTCGCGGCGGTCGACGTCGCTGTCAGCCGGAATGATGTGCCCATCATAGGCCGGTAGTACGGCCTGCTGCCGTCCGGCACGATTTTCGAAGAACGTCATGCGTTCCTCGCGACGACGATCGACAAGTTTCCACGCCGCGTTTTGCAGCGACGGTCGAACTGCAGAATCGGTCATTGCCACGGGCACGGTGACGCGGTCCGTATCTTTGAAGAAGGCGTTCAACGCCCAATACCTGGACTGTGCAATCCCTCTGGCGAACGGGTGGTCATGACATTGCAGACAACTCATCTGTTCCCCCAGAAACAGCCGGGCGGTGACGGCGGTGGCTGGAGTCGCTTCGTTGTTCAGATGGGCCAGCAGAAAGTTTGTGGCACCATTCCGGTCGTTTCGGCCAGAGGCGGTGATCAGTTCGCCGACAGTATCGATCCATGGGGCGTTCTGCTGAAACTCGTCGAGTAGAAACTCGAACAGCTTGCTCCGGTTGACACCGCGACGTTCCGTCCGGCCGATCAGCATGTTCGCCCAGACAACGGCCAGATGTGATGATCGCTCCGTTGACTCAATAAGGTCGTCGATGAGCTGTTGCCGTTTTCGAGGACTGTCACTAGCCAGGAACGCGGTAGATTCCTGAAGCGTAGGAATCCGTCCGACAATACTCAGGCAGGCCCGGCGTATCCATTCCTGGTCCGACGCAGTTGGGGATGGAGTCAATTCGTGCTGTTGCCAGCTGTCGGCAATCAGACGGTCAATTCTGTCCACTACAGCGGCATCGGAAAAATCGATCGGTGGGGCAGAATTGGTGGCCTCAGCCACAGAGTCGCCAGGTGTGCGGTCGCCGTCTTCTTGTGGTGACCTCAGATTGTCAAGCACCAGAGGTCTTAGTTCGGTACCCGATTCGGGGGGAGGTTGAGGAACCTGGATAACGGCAATATTATTGTCTGCATCAATGTGTGAAGGTGGTATGTATGGTGCGTCTTCAACAACAGCATCAGATAAAGACGGAAGGCCGGACAGAATCACCCAGCCACACAACAGCATCAATAGTGTGGCCGCAACAGCAACCGGACTGCGACGTCGCGGCCGCTGTCGAAGCCTGTCCATCGGGCTGTCCTTCGAACTGACGGAGCGACAGGCTGCAGTGTCCGCTGCCAAGCCAGCGCCCCACAGCAACTGACCGTGGACTGCAACCAGCTCAACGTAGAGGGAAACGAATTCATCGTTGTCCCGCAGCAGTTCGTTGAAACGCTGATGTTCAGATTCATCGAGCCCACGTTCAATCTGCAGGTTTGTCAGTCGAATGACTTCGTCGCGAGGACTGGTCATTGCAATCCTCCTTCCTCGGCGAGCTGCATTCGCACACATTCCATCAGGACGCGCCGAATCCGTCCGAGTGACTGGTAGACGGAATTGGCAGGGCGCCCCAGATTCTTCGCGACCTTGTCGCCGTTCGCACCGGCAGCGTATCGCATCTGTATCAACTCGCGGTCTTTGGGACGCAGTTGGCCAAGACACTTCGAGAGAGCCGCCTGTCGGACCTCCAGCTTCTCGTTGACAGATTCGGAGCGTTGTGCCACGAGGTCCAGAACGTTGCTGTCCAGAAATGTCAGTTTGCGACTACGGTTGCGGCGATGACGAAAGACTTCCAGTCGGGCGATGGCCCGTCCCCAGGCCAGGAAATTCGACCCCAATTCAAATTGGTGCCACTTTGCCCAGATCACAAGATTGGCTTCCTGCAGTACTTCATCGGCGTCCGCAGAATTGCCGACCAGAGGCAGAATGTACAGATACAGTGGGCGTTGTGACTGCGTGAACTCGCGAATGAACGCTTCTCCTGGTACGTCGCCGTTCGGCGTTTCCAAAGAAACTCGCGCGCGATCAATATTGTTGGCAGGATCAAACATTGGAAATATGAAATAGTCGCGACAGGCCAAAACACAAGCCTCAATCGTTTACAGCGTTTCACGCTGACTTGTGGCCGTGGAGGAAAACGGGGTCAGGTACCAAAAACCGGAACGGCCCGAAGGGTGCTTTGCATTTTTGGTACCTGACCCCCTTTGCCGGCGATTGC
Organism: Fuerstiella sp.; assembly: GCA_024230215.1. Classification (GTDB taxonomy): domain Bacteria; phylum Planctomycetota; class Planctomycetia; order Planctomycetales; family Planctomycetaceae; genus Fuerstiella. The sequence continues at coordinate 21,159 of JAAERP010000512.1, forward strand.
TTCCACCCTGACTTTTGCCTGTGACAAAGCACTAGTGATTGAGGCATGTGTTGTTCGAATCCGCAGGAAGCGAACTAACCAAGCAGCTCCCTAATTGGTGTACCGCCGTTTGCCAGCTTCATAGGACGACCACGCTTTGAAGTATGTACCGTGTTCAGTGGGATTTCCATCGCATGCGCGACGGTAGCCCAGATATCGCCTGGCAGGTAGGCCTTGCTGTTATCGGCAACTCGAACACCGTCGAAATCAGTTGCACCAACGGCCTGACCATTGGCCAATCCGCCGCCACCAATCATATTCGACCAGCTGGCTGCCCAGTGGTCGCGACCAGTGTTCTGGTTGATTCGCGGAGTGCGCCCAAATTCGCCCATCCAGACAATAACCGTATCATCCAGCATGCCTCGCTGCTTCAGGTCTGTGACGAGGCCCGAAATCCCTCGGTCCAGCACAGGAAGCCGCTGCTGGCTGAGCGTGTTGAAGACGTCCTGGTGCAGGTCCCAGCCACCAAGATTCACTTCGACAAACGGTACCCCCGTCTGCACCAGCCTTCGGGCCATCAGCAGACTCTGGCCGAACCCGTTGCCGCCCTGCGCGCCCGCCGCTCCACCGTCAGCAGCAGGCGGATTATACAGGGCTTTGGTCTCTGCGGTTTCTGCTTCGAGCCCCAGAGAGGCGTCGGCTTTGTCGACGTCGAAGGCGACCATCTGCTGAGAGGTCATCAGGTTGACGGCACTCTTGTAGACGTCCTTGTGAGCCTCAGGCAATTCGCCTCGTTTGGATTTGATGAAGTTAGACTCCACCACTGCCAGCATCTCCAGTCGACCAGGCAGACGTTTCTTAATCTCTTCCGACGGAGCATTGTTAATTCGACCGTCGCTGCCAACAACGAATGGAGCGTGTGACATTCCGAGGAACCCGGCCTGCCCGGAACCGCCACCGACAGAGACAAAGGAAGGAATCTCAAGAGCCGATCGCGTGCGACCGATTTCGTAGCTAACAACTGAACCGAACGTCGGGTGCGTCACCGTGGGGTTTGGCACGTAACCTGTGTGCATGAAGTAACGGCCACGGCCATGGTCGGCTTCACGAGTACTCATGGAGCGGACAATGGAAAGGTCTTTGAACACCTTTGCGGTTTCCGGCATGTGTTCGCTGATCTGCACACCGGGAGCAGCCGTATCGATGGGATTGAACTCTCCACCGTTCTTGGAACCCTTCTTCAGGTCCCAGATGTCAATGGTCGGTGGCCCGCCGCTCATCCACATCAGGATGCAGGCCTTGTTGTTGGCCTTCAGTGCAGCTGCGTTGGCCTGCAGGTGCGACAGGAAGTTCATCGCCGGAAGCGTAGCTGCGGCAGTGGCCATGTGCTGCATGAAGTGACGACGACCCATTCCATAATTATTCCAGATTGACATTTCTCTGTTCTCCAGATTGGAAGTGAGTACTTGTATTAAAGAGCGTTGCTGAAGGGTTTGACCAGAGCGAAATTCGTTCGGACACAAACGAGCTGCGATTGTAGAACGCTGACTCTCATGACCGGACGCGGGTCGAGTACTTCATGAGTGCCTTAGTGAACGAAGATGAACTCGTTTGAGTTCAGTAGCGCCCAGAACAGATCCTGGTAAGCATAGACTTTTCCACGTGGGCCATAGGCGCTGATCAGCCGCTGAGCCTTACCGATCTCACCACGAGACGGTCGTCGACTTAACGCTGCCAGATACAAATCCTGCAGCTTTACAGAGTCTTTACCCGGCTTGCTGAACGTCTCATACAGAAAACTGCCTCGTTCGGCGTTGACGGCTTTTTCCATCAGTTCGCTGTTCATCATCATCAATGCCTGAGGGATCGAGCCATTGAATGTAGTGGCTTCATCGTTCTCATCTGTGTCGAAGGCAGCCACAAACTGCTGCATCCAGCGACGTCGCTGACTTTCCTGGGCTTCCCAGCCACCCTTGCCGGACTTGTGAGCATTCGTGGCGGAAATCAGTGAGTCGTAGAGTTGTTCGGCCTGCATGGATTTGATGTACATGTGGCTGAACAGCGGCATCTCACCGGCGGAAGGATTATCGACTGCGTTGTCTTCCCCAAACTGACTGGTCAGCGAATAGGGAGCACTGCTGGCAATCCACCCGATCAGCTTTTTCATGTCGTAGTCGTTCTTTACGAATTCCGCAGCAAGGCGGTCCAGAACTTCCGGGTGTGACGCCGGATTGTGCGGTCCCATGTCGTCGACAGGGCGAGTGAAGCCGTAACCAAAGAACTGACCCCAGAGGCGGTTAACGAGTGCTTTGGCGATCAACGGCGTTTCTCCGTTGTCGACAGCAACCAGCAGCTTCCCGAATTCCTTGCGACGATCGAATGCACTGGGATCGATCTTCTTACCCATGTAACTGGGAAACGCGACCTGCATCAGGCCACTTCGCTTTTCATAATAGACTGGTCCACTGAAGTCACGAGTGACGACTTCCGAAAAATCGTCAACACGCCGTCCGGTATTCGGGTCGACCTTTCGATGATCGATCTTCCTGACCTGACGAAAGAAACTGTTAAACTCCCAGAATTGACTTTGCTGCCAGTTATTGAATGGATGATTGTGGCACTGAGTGCATTGCACCTGCAGCCCCAGAAACAACTTCGTGGTCTTGGCAGTTAGCTGTACCGCATCGTCCGGCATCTGCATCTGAGCCAACGTGTAGTTGACTGCGCCGTTCTCCTGAAAGTGACCTTCGCCCGTCACGATGTCGACCACGATGTCATTCCACGGACGGTTCTTCGCGAATGCTTCACGAAAGAACTTTTCCATCCCGCTGCGACTGACTCGCCGAGGTGTTCTTCGACCGATGCAGTTATTCGTCCAGATGGTCGTGAAGTTACGAACGTAGTCCTGGCCATCCAGCAGCTCGCCGATCAACACGTCCTTTTTTCTGGGATTTTCGTCGGACAAGTATCGCCGTGCCTCTTCCAGAGTTGGAATTCGTCCAACGATGTCCAGATACACGCGACGCACCCATTCGCCATCGTCAGCAACCGCCGATGGTTTAATCTCGTTGTCCTCGTAGGCCTGTTGAATACTGGAATCAATGAATTCAACAATGGACAGTTCTGCCGCGTCCACGCTGGTTCCCATATTGCACGCTGCGACGCCAGCGACAAAAAAACCGGCGCTCAAAGTCGCACCAGTAATTCGCTGAATCCATCTAGGCAAATGGCTCATATCTTTTGACTCCGTCGCAATCTTGCGGGCAGTAAGGGGGTCTTTTCAGAAAGGTACACCATCAATTTGTCATTGTGTTCGTCGTATTCCCTGAGTTAATCTATCAAAAGACAGAAAACACATCAGCCACGGACACGCCTCTGTGATACGCCTTATCGGGGTACACAAGTCAAGTAACAGTGCTGACTTAACGCTGCTGACTTTCTCTCGTTCTGCGGAAAACGGCCATAGATACTGTTCAGGTGTTCACTAATGCAGATTACGTTCCTGGGGGCTGCCGGTGAAGTCACGGGCAGCCAACATCTGATTGAGACGGAAACACGGCGGATTCTTCTGGACTGCGGTCTGTTTCAAGGGAGCGACGAGGAAACTCGCCCGAAGAACATGACGTTTCACTGCGTGCCACGAAAGTTGGATGCCGTCATTCTGTCGCACGCTCACATCGACCACTCCGGAAATCTTCCGGGGCTGGTGAAAGCGGGCTTCGACAGCCCCATCTTCTGCACGCGAGCGACCGCGGACATCGCCACCATGATGCTGCGTGACAGCGCGAAGATACAGCGCGAAGATGCAAAATATCTGGCGAAGAAGGCGTCCGCGGGAGATCCGTCCGTCGAACCGTTGTACTCGGAAGACAACGCCAGACAGGTCGCCCGGTTGTTTGAATATGTGCCCTTCGGACAATGGGAAACGCTCGGCGACGATGTCCGGCTGCGTTTTCATCACGCGGGCCACATTTTGGGATCGGCGATCTGCGAGCTGGAGTTGCTGGACGAGGGCACGTGGAAACGACTGGTGTTCACCGGCGATCTGGGGCGCCGGGGAAAGCCTCTGCTGAACGATCCGGTCACCGTCGAACGCTGCGATGTGGTCATCACGGAATCGACCTACGGAAACCGAGTTCACCCCGATGCCGGCGATGTCAAAACCGCGTTGCAGCGGATCATTTGTGAGGCGTCGCGGAGCGGCGGAAAAGTCATCATCCCTGCGTTTAGCCTGGGCCGCACGCAATTGCTGGTTTATCTGCTTAACGAGCTACGCAACGAAAACGCAATGTGTCGGGTTCCGGTGTATATTGACAGTCCCCTGGCGACTCGGCTGACTGACATTTATCGTGATCATCAGGACGGTCTGGACGCCGACGTTCAGGAAACGCTGAGGTTTGACGACGACATTTTCGGTTTTGACGGCCTGACTTATGTGCGGTCGCGAGACGAGAGTATCGCTCTAAACCGTCAGGAAGGGCCGCTTGTGGTCATTTCCGCCAGTGGCATGTGCGAAAACGGCCGCGTGGTCCATCATCTCAAACATACGGTTTCAGGCCCGCAAAACACGGTGATGATCATCGGTTACCAGGCCAGGGGCACGCTCGGCCGCCAGCTGATTCAGCGTAAGGAGCACGTCTACATTCATGGTCGGCGATATCGTCTGGAAGCCAATGTTGAGACCGTTAACGGCCTCTCTGCACATGCAGATGCGGTAGACTTCAGGTGGTGGTTCGACACGCTGAAACGGAACGGTGGTTGTGGTCGCGCCTTCATCGTGCACGGCGAACAGGATGCCGCCAACGCAATGGCAGATCTTATTGACGACGCCTGCGACACGCCGCCCGAGATTCCACAGTTCGGAGACTCTTTCGACGTTTGATCAACACAGACCAGACCGAAGTCACACTACCTCAGTTTGAGCGCCAGACGTTCCTGAAACTCCAGGGCGAAGGCTTCGTCATCTGACAGGCAGCGGTTATTCATCGCCAGGATCTTCCGAATCCTGCCAACGGTCTGCTTTGCTGGGCTGGTCAATCGCATCACCAGCTCATCGGGCGGAAATTCTTCCAACTCACGAATTGTGTGAATGCCCAGAAACGCGAACGCTTCCTGAGCGTCCAGATCGTTTTGAAAGACGACCGCCAGAGGAGCATCGGTGGGAATTCGCGACCGGCCCATCTTCTTGCCGGCTTTCTTGGTGCGGATGCCCGTAGTCATCGTCGCGCGTCGCACACCCTTCTTTTTCGCAGGTTTTGTTGCGCCTTTAGGCGGTTTTTTCTGCACTTTCCTGGCGGCGGGCTTCTTAGCGGCCGGTTTCTTGACGTTGTTTTTCTTCGCTGCCGCTTTCCTGGGAGCCGCCTTTTTCTTTGCAGCCTTCTTCTTCACCGTAGCCGCCTTTTTGGCCTTTGCAGGTGCTTTTTTCTTAGCCATCTACATCACCGATCTGTCTTGCTTGATATTTCCGATCACGGAGCAACACTCTTGCCAAAACGCGGTCGAAAAGGTTATCTGCGTCGACAGAGTCTCGGCAGTGGCGATAGCCTAGCCAAATTCTGAGGCGATCGCCACGAAGAGGGCGTCGCATGTTGCAGGTCCGTACGATTCGCGTTCGGAATGCCGTCAGGCCAGGAATTTCAATGCCCAATGACTCTCCAATCCCGCCAGCTTATGACTCGCCACCTCCATGGCAGGCCGAAAAATGGCAGCAGCACACGCAGTTACTTCTGAATTCTTATGAGAAATGGGTGGGGAGGCCGCTGATACCACGCCTGACGCCAGAGTCCGATGCACAAATGCTGTTCCAGAGTCCGTTCGTTGTCGTGGCTCACGGTGGTGAGGCAGACCCGCTGTTGAATTACGGAAATCAGGCGGCACTGGAGCTTTGGGAAATGTCGTTGAGCGAATTACTGGGGACGCCGTCCCGCAAGACCGCAGAATCAGTCCATCACAGCGAGCGGGCAGAATTGCTTCGAAGGACGAAGCGATTCGGATTCATTGACGACTACTCGGGAATTCGCATTTCATCGTCTGGACGACGCTTTCAAATCAGTAGGGCGACTGTTTGGAACGTCGTGGATGCGGTCGGCACATATGTCGGCCAGGCCGCATCGTTCTCAGACTGGGAGCTACTGCCTTAGCTGCTCGCGGGCTGAGCGTCCAGGCGGACCGCGTCAATTAACGCCGTTGCATCCACGTCGGAAGTGAATTTCTGGCGGTGATATTCTACCTGCTGGCCGGGAGTGTGGTCCCGCACAGCTTCGTCGTTCAGGAAAAACGTCAACCCGTTCTGCGGACGGAAGAACATTCTGAACCACAGCATCTGCTCAACATTTGGCTGCGGCGAATGCAGCTGGACGTTTATGCCGTTTTCATACCACTCGTACAGCATGCCAAAGAAACCGCTGGGAATGTACTTCACCGATTCCAGATTGACGGCAATTGACCTGTATTCTTCGCGTTCAATCAGGTCCGTCAGGACTTCTCGCAGAAGTGCCAGATCGGCGCCATCCCAGATCTCAATGCCATCGAGGCCAACGATTGCCAGTTGTCCTTCAACGATGAGATTCAGCCGTTGTCGTTTCTTTCGGTTCATCATTCCATCCGATTAGGGTGCTCATTGCTTCGATGCTTCGAGGGGGACCTTTTGACTTTGCAAAGCGTGAACCGAAACACGACGGATTCCGATGTACTTTTCCAACATGCTAATAACCCTATATTCTCTAATGAGTTAGGTCGAAGCCCGACTTCCGCCAGCAAATCACCGGTCGCAACAGATGTTGCCGAAACTATGCTGCCGTGAACAAAACGTAGCGATTTGCGAACATCTGTTGGCTTCATAGGCGTGTACACATGATCAGTAGTTGGTGAGGCGTCAACATTGGCACGGAGTAGTCCTTTCGTGACGTCACCCCGCCGAACGGTGTTTGTTCATCAGAACTACCAGAGTTCGGACCTGGCGACTATCACGCTGACTTGTGGCAGCGACAAATGCGTTCCAGCCTGAGACGACGGTCTGCGGACAAGCCAGAACGGTTCACGAGAATAAGAGCCCGCGTCAGGACACGACGTTCAGGCACGTTCCGCAGCACGTGTGTGCCTGGATTCCTTCCAGCACTCAACCAGGGCTGGTGCACGTGTTGCGTGAATTGGGGCGAAGAACTGCCTGATACCTTTGAGCGCCGAATCGATGTGAGCATCGATTCGGAATCTGCTGGCCATTCTGCATGAGCAAAATACTGCACGGCATCATGCCGCGACGTATTGATGCCAGGCCGTCACTCCTGTCGCCACATTCGCTCGCTATGCACGCACCGCGGGCGGGGAGAGTTCCAGGCCTCCGCCGTTTTCACGGTGCGTCGGTGTAGTTGTTTGACTTAAGTCCCAGGTGAGGATGTCCGACGAAGCTGTCCAGATGAGTGGACGGAAGCTTCGAACGAACGATTCATACAGGCGCAGGGGCTTCGACCGAAGCGGCGAGTGCCTCAATTGTCAGCAACAGCTCCTCTGTTCCTTCTTCGATCTCGTCCTCAGCGTTGTCCTGAAGTTCTGCCGCCGGTGCGGTGAAAGCCGGGAATCCGACCGTGCCTCCAGTTCCCTTTAACTTGTGGGCAAGTCCGTGCAGTTCTTCAAAGTTGCGGGACTCCCATGCCTTCCGCAGCTTAGCCATCATGCTTGGCAGAATATCCACGAACCCGCACACAATCGTACGGAATTCGTCGATATCCATCGGCAACGTGGACTGCAATCGAGACGTCCGGGGAACAGCTCTGGATTTGGGCTGAACGTCAGACAAGGCTTCGTCGACGAGCTTCATCACGCCGTCCAACCGATCGACAGGTGACAGAGCCTGTGCGGAATCCGCCGACTTCACGATCACGGAAGGTGGACGGTCACTTTCGCCCTCAGGTTCGCACTGCGGTAGTTCGTCTGCGGAATTCTGTTCTGCGGGTGGCGGCTGCGTTGGAAGAAACTCGGCGATCGTTTCCAGGAGCCTGTCGATATTGACCGGTTTCGTCAGGAATGTTGTGCAACCGGCTTCTGTGCAACGTTGCTGGTGCTGCTGCATAACGTTTGCCGTCAGGGCAACGATTGGCACATCATGTCCCTGTTCGCGAAGCTTGCGAGTTGCTGTGAGTCCGTCCATAACAGGCATCTGCATATCCATCAACAGGAGGTCATAATCCTGTTCACCCACCCGGTTCAGGGCCACCTGACCGTTTTCGGCCTGATCAACGGTCAGGCCGGAGTTTTGCAGCACGACACTGACCAGCTGCCTGTTCGCTGCTGTATCGTCGGTGACCAGAATACGAGCCGGTTTGAAGTAAACGGAGACACCCAGGTTAAGAGGCTGCCGAGAGTCGCGGAGTGATTCCAACGCCTGTTCCTGGTCGATTCGCTCGACTCCTGACACATCACCCGGATCCGTCGTGAACGTAAACGTGCTGCCCTCGCCCAGGAGACTGTCAGCTCTGATGTCTCCACCGAGAGCTTTGGACAGTTGCCGGCTGATAGCCAGTCCGAGTCCTGTGCCCCCAAAACGTCGTGTGACAGACGAATCCGCCTGCACAAACTCCTGAAAGACCTTGCTACATTGTTCGGGGGACATACCGATTCCAGTGTCGACGACTTTGAACTGCAACAGCGGTTTGCCGTCGATTCCAGCAGGTCTATGACAATTCGTACGCCACCGGCCTGGGTAAACTTGACCGCATTGCCGACCAGATTCATTAGTACCTGGCGAAGTCTGGTTGGATCGCTTTCAATGGTTTCGGGGATCGTACCAATGATCTCGTGTTGCAGTTCCAGGCCCTGCTGCCGGGCTCTCATTCCCATCACATTGACAACTTCTGCAACAAGCTGATGTGGGCGACACTGCTGCATTTCAAGTTCCAGTTTGCCGGCTTCAATCTTTGACAGATCCAGAATGTCGTTAATCAGTCCGACCAGGTGTTCGCCGCTGGCATGGATAGTGTTCAGGTAGTCCTGTTGTGTTTCGGCGTTGGCGGCCATGCCACGACGCAGAATGTCGGTGAAGCCGACAATCGCATTCATCGGATTGCGGATCTCGTGGCTCATGTTTGCCAAAAAATCACTCTTTGCCCGGTTTGCCGCCTCCGCGTCGTCCCTGGCGAGACTTAGCTGTTGTTTCTTCTCTTCAAGCTGCGTGATGTTGTCAAACGTCGCCAGGACACCTCGATGCTGGCCTTCGTTGCCCATCAATGGCGAACAGTTCACGTTGAACGACATCAGGCCGTCCGTCGTCTCAATCTGCATCGGAACGGCGGAAATTGCACTCTTGAGTTCCGCGCAGCACTTCCAGGGCAGACTCATCGGAACACCGGAGACGCGAAAGCCAAGTGACTCAGCGTGTCTGCCCAGCATGTCTTCCGGATCATGACCGGCCACTTCCGACAAGGCCGTGTTGGCCAGCAGTATTCGTTCATCCAGTCCGATGATCATCAAACCGTCTGCCAGGATGTCCAGTGCTTCGCGAACTCGTCGTGGCACCGCCTGAGAAGGATCGAGGTGCTTCAGCACCAGCTTCAGGAATGTGCGAAATGCGAAAAAGCCCAACGCTCCCGTGATGAACAGCAGGCACATGAAAGGAGAGGTCAGGACCGCCAGCACGCTGTCCCCTCGGATTGGCGTGAAACACAGTTCAATGCGTCCCCAGTCGGGGTCGTTGGGATGTGCCAGCGGAACCCACATGTACTGGGGTGTTGACGACTTCCCCGGCTGAAGTTGCCACTCCTGTTCATGGCCTGATGTCGCCATCAGAAGCGTGGAATCACTGCTGCGAATTCCAATGGACGCGAGATCCGGCTGACGAGACGTGATGCCGTTGATGACCACGTTCAGCTCCGCGAGGTTCTCGCTGGGGATCATGGCCGTTGCTGTGAATGCCAGTGACTCAGCCACCCGAGCTCTGCCGTCAATCACCGAACGTTCCTCGTCCGGCAGAAAGCCGCAGAATTTCGCTGCCATGAGAATACCGAGCATCGAGCTGACAAGTCCAAGCGTAATGCGGGTGAGGGCGGTCATATTCTTCATGGTGCTTCTTTCGGATCAGAGCCGACACAAGTGTGTGATTGGGGATACTGATGTTCTCTGTTATGTGTTATTCGATAAGCCGGAGGTTGTGTTTTCCGGTATGTTCTTCTGTCCATCCACGATGTCCGCCAGCGAATCGCCTTCGTTGCCCTCAGGGCCCAGTCGATCCGCGATCAATAATGGGTCAATCATTGTCCACACCGGCATTTGGGCCAGCAGTCCGGACAGCAACATGCCGCCACGGATGGCCCACATGATGTATCCTGCAGTCAGGCCACTTCCCACCGTTGCCACGCTGCCAATGACCGCGTCGTCGAAGCTGATCTGAGCATGAATATCACGCTTCAGCTGGTGCAGACCGATCGAGGTACGCCCGTTTGCCGCAAATGTCGTAAGCAGATGTTGCGACGTGATACTTGCGAGATCGGACGGAGTCAGCTGTTTCGTCTCCGCCTTCGAATTGAAATCACGTCGTGTTGACAGATCGGCCAGCGTTGATGCCGCCACGTGTTCGGAAATCGCAACATCAATTACGATCTCTGTCAGCACCTGAGACGCGGGGAAATTGTCGTCCTGCAGCAATCCTACGGCAGGCGCTGCCGCCTCTGTCGCTGTCTGTTCCTGTATGGTTTGAGTTCTATTGCGTCTGGTGGATTCCCTCGCGGTCCCCCCACCTGCGAATTGTGCCAGCACTTTTTCTTCAGACTGTTCCACCTCAGAGTCGTCCGAGGAATCGTCCACGCTGTCAAGGTCAGGCTCGGCAGGGGCGTCTTCCACTGTCTGCGGAGGAGAGGTCAGAGGGGCGGGACTGATGGTGAAAACGATCAGCTCGACCTTTGTGCCGCCGTTACAGTCGTCCGCGGTGACCTCGACTTCATAGACACTGTCAGAGTCCGCGTCGGTCGGCGCATCGAAGTCGGGGGCCGTGATGAAAGTCAATTCGCCGGTTATTGCATCCAACGCAAACAGGCCGGCATCCACACCGCCAGTGATGGTGTAGGAAACCGTCTGCGCCGGCATGTCCTGATCGTTCGCAGTGATTGTCAGTGAGGCGGTCTGGTCCTCGGTTGCGTCTGCCGTGGAATTGGAGGTAATTACCGGAGGGTCGTTGGTGTCGGTGACAGTGACGGTGATCGACTGCACGTCAGCACCACCGTTTCCGTCGTCCACGGACACCTGAACTTCGTAGCTGTTGTCGATTCCAACGTCCGTTGGAAACTCAAAGTCGGGTGCTGTGCTGAATGCCAGGTCACCGGTCGTCGCATTAATCGTGAACGCGCCCGAATCCGTGCCGCCGGTGATGTTGTAGGACATTGTCTGTGCCGGCAGATCTTCGTCCGTCGTTGTGACGGTCAGAACCGCGGTTTGGTTCTCCGACATGAATCGGGTTGAGCTCGATGTGATGACCGGGGCATCGTTCACATCGTCAACCGTCACGCTGATGGATTGTACAGTCGTGTTACCGGCGTTGTCGTCCGCCGTCACCTGGACCTCATAGATGTTGTTGGCATCAAAATCGGCCGGTGCTTCGAAGTCAGCCCCTGCCATCAGCGACAGGCTGCCGGTCGATCCATTGATCGTGAAGAACCCCGCATCGTTGCCGCCACTGATTGCGTAGGTGACCAGTTGTGCGGGAAGGTCTGCGTCGGAGGCATTGACTACCGACACGAATGTCGTGTCTTCGTCGATATTGACAGCTGCGGGGGTTGTGAACGACGGGTTGTAATCGTTAACCGCAGTGACGGTGACGCTGACGTTCTGAACATCCACTCCGCCATTGCCGTCGTTGGCAGTGACCTGGAGGTCGTAGACGTTATTGCTGCCCACGTCTGTGGGGATTTCGAAGTCGGGCGCCGTTTCGAACGTCAAGTCGCCCGTAGTTGCATTGATGGCAAAGGTCGCCTGGTCGGCTCCGCCTGTCAGTGCAAACGTGATCGTGTCGCCGGGAAGGTCCTGATCGGCCGTCGTAACGGTCAATACGGCCATCTGGTTTTCGGTAACGCTGGCAGTCGCGCTGGAGTTGATTAGCGGCGCGTCGTTGAGGTCGTTAATCGTCACGTTGATGGATTGCGCAGTGGTGTTGCCGGAGTTGTCGTCGGCGGTGACCTGGACTTCATAGACGTTGTCCGCGTTGAGGTCCGCAGCAGACTCAAAATCGCGTGCCGCGAGGAATGACAGGTCTCCCGTGGAAGCGTCGACCGTGAAGAAGCCGGCGTCGTTGCCTCCGCTGATGGAGTAAGTCACCACCTGGGCGGTCAGGTCAGCATCTGTGGCGTTGACCGAGTGGACAAATGTCGTGGTCTCGTTGACGTTGACGGCCGTCGGCGTGGTGAACACCGGACTATTGTCGTTGGTCGGACTGACAATGACACTGAGTAACTGAACATCTGTACCGCCATTGCCGTCGTCGGCAGTGACCTGAACCTCATAGATGTTGTTGGCATCCACATTCGCCGGGATTTCAAAATCGGGCGCCGTGTTGAATGTTAAGTCACCGGTCGCCGAGTTGAGAGAAAACGCGCCAGCGTCCGGGCCGCCGGTGATCGTGTAGGAAATGGCCTGTGCCGGAAGGTCCGTATCGCTTGTCGTAATTGTCAGAACGGCGGTCTGGTTCTCCGCAACCACAGGTGTGGGGCTGGAAGTGATAGACGGTGCATCGTTGACATCGTTGATGGAAACACTGATTAACTGTGGAGTTGTACCGCCGGCGTTATCATCGGCAGTGACCTGGACTTCATAAATGTTGTCGGCGTCAAAGTCTGCGGCTGTTTCAAAATCAGGCTTCGCCACGAACGAGAGGTCGCCCGTGGAGGCATTGATCGTGAAAAACGCAGCATCGTTGCCGCCGCTGATCAGGTAAGTCACGAGCTGTGCGGGCAGGTCGGCGTCAGTTGCACTGACCGTCTGCACAAACGTCGTGTTTTCGTTGACGTTAACGGCCGCCGGGCTGATGAAAACCGGATTGAGGTCGTTTACGGCGGTGACGTTGACGCTGATCAGCTGAACATCAAAATTGCCGGTGCCATCGTCGACGGTGACCTGAACTTCGTACACGTTATTGCCACCCACATCGCTCGGCACTTCGAAGTCGGGTGCGGCGACGAATACTAAGTCGCCGGTGGCAGCGTTGATCGAGAACGTTGCCTGGTCGGCGCCGCCGGTTACCACGAAATTGAGTGTGTCTCCAGGAACGTCTTCGTCGACAGCAGCCACCGTCAGGACCGCAGTCTGGTTTTCCGCCACGGACGGTGTGGCACTCGAGACAATCATCGGGGTGCCGTTGCCGTCGATGACGGTAACGCTGATTAACTGCGCGTCCGTGCCGCCGTTACCGTCGTCCGCCGTGACCTGTACTTCGTAGACGTTGTTGGCACCCACATCAGTGGGCGTTTCGAAATCAGGCGCTGCGTTGAATGTCAGGGCACCGGTTGTGGCGTTGATGGAAAATTTCGCCTGATCGCTTCCCCCCGTGATCGCAAACGTGATCGTGTCGCCGGGCAGGTCAGCGTCAGAAGCGGTGACGGTCAGGACATTGGTCTGATTTTCAGGGGCCGTCGGCGAGTCGGTCGACGTGATGACTGGAATGTTATCATCAACCGGAGTCAGGTTGATCGTGAAGACCTGCGTGGTAGAAGTTGCGTCTGTGCTGGAAGCACGGACGGTGATGTTGTGGCTGGTGGAGGTCTCGTAGTCCAGCAGGCTGCCGTTTGCCACAGACACGACACCCGTCGTTGTGTCGATCGTGAAGCGGCCGCCAGCGTCGTCGTCCAGACCGTAGGTGACGGTGTCGCCGACGTTCGGGTCTGTGGCAAAGGCCGTCATTCCGACCAGTGAAGCGTTGGCTGCATTTTCAGCAACTTCGCTGGCCGCGGCGTCGGAGTCACTTACCGAGCCGACTCCCATGGATTCGAAAGCTCCGATATCCGGTGCGAAGATTCGGGCGACGCTTCGCTGGTCCACGACGGGAGCTCCGCCAAGACCGGCTGGGTCCCTTGCAGCGCTGTTGGCATGAAAGGAGTGTGTGTCGGTGGGGCCACCGTTGTCGGCCAGTGCGTTAAGCAACGGGTCGGCAACTACATCATTCAGCCCGCCCAGTGAGGCTGTGCCATCACTGTCGATGTTATAGTTGCCTGATGCCAGCGCTTTGTTGCTGTTGCTTGAACCTGGGTTGTGCAGGATCGTATTTGAGATCGTCACATCCAGTCCGTGTTCATCAAATATGCCGCCACCTGTTGACGCCGTGTTGAATGCGATCGTTGAGTTGGTCACCGTGATCGCCGAATTCGTCCACAGACCTCCGCCCTGATTTGTTGTCGTGTTACCGGAGATCGTGACGTTGGTCAGTGAGCCGCCGTCAGCGTTGTGGAATGTGACTGCTCCTCGGTCAACCCCCGTGTTGTTGCTGATCAGCACTCGATCGAGATGCAGCGTACCATGGACGTGAATCGCACTGCCTCCACTTCCACCGTTCTGATTGTTACCGGTCAGAACTGCATCGGTCAGAAACAAAGTGCTGGAATGCTCGACATGTATACCCCCGCCGCTGCCACTGTCCCCGCCCTGTACTGTGATTCCCGATATGGTGGCCGTACTGTTGTCGCGAAGCTGAAACACACGATCCAGACCGTTGCCATCAATAATCGTGGTGCGCGCACCGGCTCCCGTGATAGTCACATCGTCCTTGATGTCCAGGTCGCCGTTGGTCGCGTTGTCGTCGCCGGATCCACGATTCAGCAGGTAGGTTCCCGCCGACAGAATGATCTGATCCGGGACACCATCGTTTGCTTTGTTTGCGGCAATGATCGCTTCGCGCAGCGAGATGAGTCCGTCGGCCCCCCTGTTGGCGAGAAGCAGCGGTATGGAGGAGGTGTTACCGTCCACGACGTCGTTTGTGGTATTGTCGACGACAATGCCTCCCATGTCTGCAACGGTCACGCTGATTGATTGTGGAGTTGTACTGCCGGAGTTATCGTCGGCCGTCACCTGGACTTCGTAAATATTGTTGGCATCAGCGTCTGCGGGGGCTTCAAAGTCGGGAGCGGTCACAAACGACAGGTTGCCCGTGGTGCTGTTAACGGAAAAGAATCCCGCGTCGATGCCGCCACTGATCGAGTAGGTCACGGTTTGCCCGGGCTGATCTGCGTCGTTAGCATGGACCGTCTGCACGAACGTGGTGTTTTCGTTGAGACTGCCCGTAGCAGAGCTGGTAAACACGGGGGCGTTGTCGTTGACGGGATTCACCGTGACGCTGATTGACTGAATACCGGTACCACCGTTGCCATCACTGGCAGTGACCTGAACCTGGTAGACGTTATTCGTGCCGGCGTCGGTTGGGATTTCGTAATCGGGCGCCGTGTTGAAGGCCAGGGCGCCGGTCGTGGCATTAACAGCGAATCTACCTGCATCCGCTCCGCCGGTGATTGCGAAGGACACCGTCTGCGTCGGCAGATCTTCGTCGGTTGTCGTAACAGTTAATACGGCTGTCTGGTTCTCTGAAACGGACGCCGTGGAACTGGAAGTAATCACCGGGTCGTCGTTGACATCGTCGACTGTCACACTGATTGACTGCGCCGTTGTGTTGCCGGCGTTGTCGTCGGCAGTCACCTGGACTTCATAGATATTGTTGGTGTCAGAATCGGCAGGTGTTTCGAAATCAGGAGCGGTCAGAAACGACAGATTGCCGGTCGAACTGTCGATCGTGAACATTCCGGCGTCGCTGCCGCCGCTGATCGCATATGTCACTGTCTGTGCCGGAAGATCTGCGTCCGTGGCAGTGACGGTCTGCACAAACGTTAAGTTCTCGTCGGTGTTGACTGTCGCGGGCGTGGTGAACACCGGACTGTTATCGTTGAGCGGATTGACGGAAATGCTGATCAACTGTGCATCGGTACCGCCATTGCCGTCGTCGGCGGTGACCTGTACTTCGTAGGTATTATCGGTGTCGACGTCGGTCGGTGTCTCATAGTCGGGAGCGGAGTTGAAGATCAAGTCGCCTGTTGTGGCGTTGATTGAGAACTTCGCCTGATCGGCTCCACCTGTCAGCGAAAACGTCACTGTGTCGGCGGGCAGATCTTCGTCGGAGGCCGTGACCGTCAGAACGGCCGTCTGATTCTCTGGCACGCTCGTGGAAGAGGCGGATGTAATCAAAGGTGCGTCGTTGGCGTCGGTGACGGTGATCGACTGCACGTCGTTGTTGCCGCTGCCGTCGGCTGCTGTGACCTGAACGTCGTACACATTATCACTGCCGACGTCGGTCGGAGCCTCGAAATCAGGGGCCGCATTGAATGTCAGGTCGCCTGTTGTGGCATTGATTGAGAACCTCGCCTGATCATTTCCGCCGGTGAGGCTATAGGAGATCGGGTCCAATTCCGGGTCAGTCGCGGTGACCGTCAACACGGTGGTTGAGTTTTCGACGACGTTGGCGGTACTGGACGAGGTGATTGTGGGTCTGCCGTTGACGATGATTGCGATCGTGTCGTCGTCGTTCAAAGGTCCTCCGGCACCGCTGTTGCCCTGATCGTTGGTGACGATCTGCAGACTGGCTGCGCCGTTGAAGGCGGGAGTGGGGTTGAATGACAGTCCGTCCAACGCCGCGTTAATGTCTGCGATCGTACCAGCAAAGGTCATGTTGGCATCGGCCGTGCCGTCACCTGTGCTGAAGGCCAGGCCGGCTGTACCGTTAAGCGTGATTTCGCCATTGGCACCGTTCAGGGTGACTTCAAGCGGATTGCCGCCCGCATCCGCATCGCTGATCGAGATCAGATTGCTGCCGCCGGTATCAAACACCAAAGCTGTGTTTTCGTTGGTAGATTGCGTTCCTGGCACGGAATTAACAGGATCGTCGTTGGCCGTGAAATTGGCGACCGCGTTTGCAGAAGCGGCCTTGTCCTCCAGGTCCGTGCCCCCGCTCTGCGCGTAGGACACCCTGGGCGTGATGTCGACCGCGTGGACGCCGTCGTCGAAGGTGAGGTAGAAATCCTCGTCGTCAGCGGTGTCTCCATTCGTCGTCGGGTTGAACGTCAGTCCCGTCACCCCCGGTGCGCTTAGTGTGAAGTCGCTGACCTGGACCGAGGCGTCGCTGATCACCTCAGAGAACGTCAGATGGATGGCATCAATAAAGTTGTCGGTATCCAGGTCGGCGACCGCCCTTGACAGCAGCACGGGAGCGGCCTTGTCCGTGGCGGACACCCCGGCGTCTACGGCTATGTTGTTGTCGCTGGCATCGCTGAGGGACGTATTCGCCGCCACCGTGACGGTTGGAGTGGCGCTGGAATCCGGGGTGCCGCTTTCAGTCAGATCGGCATAGAAGATGTTGTCGTTGGCAGTGCCGCTGGAATAACCGGTCACCGTGTAGCCGGCGACTGTCATCGTCAGGCCGGTGAAGTCATCATCCAGATTATCGTCAGTGGTGATCCTGATCTGATCGATCTGACCGTTACCGTCGCTGTCGATGGTTTCCCGCGCCGAGATTGTCGGGGCAGTCACGTCAAGAACGTTGATCGTTACGGTCGCAACGTTGGAATCAAGTCCTCCATCGTTGGCTTTATACGTGAAGCTGTCAATGCCGTCGAAGCTGGCGACCGGCGTGTAGTCAAACGAACCGTCGGCATTCAATGAGAAAGAAGCGGCGTTGGATGGTCCGGAGACGACGGTTGCAGTCAACGTGTCGCCATCGGGATCCACGTCGTTCCCGAGTACACCGGCAACAGCGTGTTCGTAGCCGTAGCTCACGAAGGAGTCGATTCCGGAAGCATGTTGGGCGGCAATCCAGTCAGCACTTCTGACCGTATCTGACACGCGAACCTCGGCGATCGTGCCGTCGAGGAATTCGTTGTCCCAACCCATCCACAAATCGCCGTTGCTTCCGTCATTGGCGTTCGTCGAATAGGAAAATGCACCGCCCACTGCGGCACCGTCAATGAACAGGTTCCATTCCTTTGCTGTGGCATCCCGCACGGCGGTCACCTGATACCATTGGCTGACGTTGAGCGTAACGCCCATGTCCTGGAAATGGTCCGCGCCCGTACCCGACTCATGACCGACGTAGATATCTCCATTGTTCTTTACACCAAGGGAATACAGATAATTCTCGGCGGAGTCCCCATCCCCGGAGCCCGCAAATTTGACGATCGCAGCATCCTGGTCAAAACCACTGCTGGCGGGATAGGCGTCCAGCCAGATCCAGGCTTCAAGGGTCAGGTCACCTGTTATCTGCAAGCCGGCATCAGCTCCGGTGACCTGCAGGTAATCGTCCACTCCGTCGAAGCCATCGGCACCGTCTATCTGGCCCACGGCGGACTGGTCGACACCTCCGCCGGCAGTCGCATCAAAGCCGTTGGCCGTCGAATCGGAATGTGCCCCCGCCGTTTCGTCCACGTGCCAGACTGCCTGGTGGTTCGAGTCCCAGACGTTCGTGCGTTCTGGCCGTCGGCGGCCACGGCGTTGCCGTAATACATGTGAATAAAGTCGGTGTCAGAGGACCCGTCGACCTGCTGCACCTTGACCCAGACGTACGAGGTGCCGCCTTCGTTCCATTCTTCGATTTCATGGGCTAACACGGTCCCGTCGCCGTCTACAAAACGCAGGTCTTCCCCGTTGTTCTGAGTCTGGCCGTAGTCGATTCGTGTTGCGTCCAGGGTCACCAACACAGGAACATCGGCCAGATTTTCGGTCTGTGCGGTATTGTCAAACGATAACGTTCGGCGAAACGACCAGTCGCTGTCGAACCAGGAATCGTTCGAATCCAGAGCCGTGTCTTCATTCACACTGTAAGCGTCGTTGACGGCCAGCGGCACTGCCAGTAGTTCCATCCAGTTCTGTTGCAGGTTGCTGCTGAACGCGATCGTTGTTTCGATGGCCCCCGATGTGAATTCGAGATCCCAGTCTCCGCCCAGCCGGGCATGTCCGGTATCATCATCACTGGCCGCCAGATCAGCGTCCGTCAGGATTTTCAGCGATTCAAGGAGGTCCCGTCCCGATTGAGTCGCCGCCAGATCACACCCGTAGATCAACAGGTCGGCATCGGCTGTCATCGATTGCTGCCAGCTGATCATCTCGGCCGCGTATTGTGCGACGGACTGCTGGCTCAGGACACTGGTTCCCAGCAGCAGTTCTCCATCATCACCATGGGACACAAGATGAACAGCGGACACGTCGTTGAGTTCTTTCAATGTATCCGTGATCTGACCAATGCCGTCCTTGTGTGGATCAAGCACCAGGATTTCGAATACTCGTCCTGCGTCGGTCTGCAGGTCCGCCACCATCTGTTGGTATTCGTCCGCCGATGGATCAATCACCACCAGCTCTACAGTTGCCTGGACGTCTGCGGCGGTCGCTTCGTCGACGTGCTGTTCCGCGGACGCTGTTTGAGCAACGTCCATCGACGACTGCGGGTCGTGGGGCGTCAGATTATTTGCAGTCTCATTGTCCGTTGCCGGCTCCGGCATCACCGCGATTGGCGAGGCGCTCATCAGGATTCGTTGTTCAAGCTGAGAGATTTCCAGTGGGCGCAGTGCGATGTGCCGATCGTCGGCAATGCCATGACGCACGGCGTTCAGGGCTTCGCTGACAAGCAGGCGAGTGTTTCGCTTGATTCGTTGGTAATGGGACGGCATGAATCAGTATTCGCGGGTTGCGGTTCAGCAGAACACGGGGCAGAGCGCTCGTGTCAGCTGCGAATCAGAAGCGGAATCTGCGTGTCAGTTTCCTGACTGCGCATGAATTCCCCGTTCTTTTTCAACACTCCAAGGTAGGTCATGCTTTCAGCGTGACCCCTACTGGGATGGGTGTTTTCGTAAGGCAACACCCTGGCAAATACGACTCTGTCGGTGCATTCGGCGGAATCCACAGAAACGGCACCTGACACCGCCAATCAGCAGCAGTTCTGCTGAACGTGGTGATCCGTCCGCTGTAGAACGATGGCCGCCGGAGCAGCTTTTTCCGGGTGAGATGGCGGGCGGTATAGCGAACCTGCAGCACCTGAACTGGATTGGCAGCGTCCCTCCGAATTGCAGACGAGGAACAGGTCCCGGGCCTGGGACGGCGCACTCCGCACGGCGCGTGCGGCTGACGGAATCGGCGCAACAATCCGCGTTGTGCTGACCAAAACGCCCCGGTTACAGCTTTTCCGACGCGATCGGCGCATTGACGAAGCGCGGCAGCGAAGACAGCCCCGGGCTCACATCTAACGTGTTTCACCGATCAGGATTGCTTGCCCTCGGCAGACACTTTCGTGCCGATGGCTTCACCCGCAATCACGCGCCCAATGTTGCCCACTCGTTTGTAGTTGAAGACAATAATCGGCAGCTTCTGTTCCATGCAGTGGTGAAACGCCTGTGCATCCATGACCTGCAGGTTCTGATCCAGCACTTCTTTGTACGAGATTTCCGTATACCGAATTGCGTGTGGATTTTTCAGGGGGTCGTCGGAATAGACTCCGTCTACTTTTGTGCCTTTCAGGACGATCTCTGCATCGATTTCGCGAGCCCTCAGAGCGGCGGCGGTATCGGTTGTGACGAAGGGACTACCCGTGCCGGCCGCCAGAATGACGACTCGACCTTTTTCCAGGTGCCGGATGCAGCGACGTCGAATAAACGGCTCCGCCACACCTTCCATCCTGATCGCACTCTGAATTCGAGTGGCCACTCCCACGCTTTCCAACGCGTCCTGCAGTGCCAGGGCGTTGATAACAGTGGCCAGCATACCCATGTAGTGGGCTGTCGACGGGATGATCGTGTCACTGGCTTCCGAAAACTGCTTGCCGCGCATGATGTTCCCGCCACCACAGACGATGGCCAGCTCAATACCTGCGTCAACCACTTCCTTGAGCTGTTGTGCCACACTGGACAGCTCTGCCATCGCGATACCGGTCTCATTTTCGCGGCAGAAACTCTCGCCACTGAGCTTCAACAGAACTCGTTTGTAGGCCGGTACAATTTTGCTTTCGGACATCATCACGCCTCAGAATGGGATTGAACTACGCGCCACCAACCTGCCAGCGGCAGAAGGAAACGGCCTCAAGGCCTGCCTCGGACAGGGCTTTTTCGACAGACTTCGTGTCGTCTTTTGCGAAGGCCTGGGCCAGCAATACACCCTGTTCGACGTAGTAATTCTTCATGCGGCCATCAACGATTTTGTCAATAATGTTCTCCGGCTTGCCGGTGGCTTTCGCCTCTTCCGACAGACGATTCCGTTCCTCCTGAACGGCAGCTGTGTCCAGTCCGTCCGGTGTGCAGACGGTCGGCTGCAACGCAGCAACATGCATGGCGACGTCGCGTAGTATCTCAGGATTCTTCGCTTCGCCTTTCGCCTGAAACATGACGCCCGTCTTATAGTCATGGTGGATGTAACCACCGACCGGACCGGCTGCCCGATGGATTCGATTAACGACTGTTTTCTCACGAATCTTATTGACGAACTCTTCGTACATGGTCTTCAGAGAAACATCGGAACCGTCTGGTGTCTGTCCCATCAGTTCGTCCGGTGAATCCGCTCCGGGGCCGTTGAGTAACTGGTTGACCATTGCGGTCCCCAGAGCTTCCAGCGATTCTCCGGTGGCAACCGGTGGTGATTCACATTGAATCTCAACCATTGCGGCTTCCGAACCGTCGTCTTTGGCCGCGAAGAAGATGCGGCCTTCTTCGGTCGCATTGTCTGCTCGCTTGTCCGCGATTTTCTTGAACTGTTCTTTGAGGATTTCGATCGCCTTTTCGGCGTCACCTTCAGCTGCGACGAGAGCTTTTTTGCACTCCATCATTGGAAGGTCGGTTCGATCCCTTAAAGCCTTGACAGCAGCGGCTGTGATGTCTGCCATTTTTTGAGTCTCCTGAAATTCTAGCCACCGTCAAAACAGGCGGTCGGCAGTTGAGTTTTCCCGTGATGAACTCAACGGTGGGTGAGTGAGAAAACGTCCATGTGGAAATGGGGTCGTATTAAAGAAACAGCTATAACACGGACCGCAGGCGTTTGGTTCCTGGTCTGATGTCAATAGATGAAACGGTAAACCCGGCGCTGTTGAAGCGCCGGGCTAAGCTCGTTTGATTCCGAAGATACCCTAACCAATGGTGGGGACCGGCTTCGGCTCAGCTGACGGATCGACCTTCTTCGGCTCATTCGGTCGCAGAGACTTGCCCTGCTTGACGGCATCACAAAGGTGTTGAGCAATCAGCCGAATGGAACGCAGACTGTCGTCGTTGCCGGGAATTGGCAGGTCGACAATGTCCGGATCGGAATCCGTATCGATCAGAGCAACAACCTTGATACCCAGCAAGTGAGCTTCGTGGACCGCGTTCTTTTCTTTGTTCGGGTCCACCACAACCAGACATTCCGGCAGGCGATTCATGTCTCGAATGCCGTTCAGATTGCGGTAAATCTTGCGGTATTCCCGCAGCAACGTGGACTGCATTTTCTTGCTGTATGTCGCCAATTCGCCGGATTCCCGAAGCGACTCAAGTTCTTCCAGCCGCTTCAGGCGACTGCGGACCGTTCGGAAATTGGTCAGCGTGCCACCCAGCCAGCGTTCGGTACAGAACGGCATGTTGCAGTCGGCAGCCAGTTCCTCCAGAGCTGCGGCCGCCTGACGTTTCGTGCCGACAAACAGGATCAAGCTTCCCTGTGCGGCAACTCGCATCAGATATTTCTTCGCGCGAATCAGACCACGAATCGTTTCCTTGATGTCGATAATGTGGATCTGATTACGACGACCGTAAATATACGGTCGCATTTTTGGGTTCCAGCGGCTGGAACGGTGTCCGTAGTGTACACCAGCTTCCAGAATCTCTTTCACGACAATCTCAGCCATAGCCGATCTCCTGTGTTTTGCGGTAGTCCACCATCAAACGGTCGGCTATCGCTCCGAACGCCGCGATCTGCGGCTTTCGAACAGAACAATTGTGTGATTGTTGAAGGTCGAGTTTCGATTCTCCAACAAACATCACACCACCATTGAATCGGGGGTGGTTACTCCCGGCGTGACAAAACTTCCTGTCACGACTGGACTTGAAGCGGAGCAGGATATCGGCGACCGGCCACTCCGTCAAACAGCGTTTTCGGGTATCTTTTCCGGTTTCTCAGCTTTTTCTTCTTTGGACGCCACGTGGTACTTCGTTCCTCTTCGCCTGGGGCATCACTCCGGGTGCCAGGGAGTTGGTGAATGGGGGCAACTGAGTTGTTGAGTGCCTGACCACCCGCTGCCACCAGAGGTGAATCGAATTGGCTCCTGAATCGAAGCTCTGTTCCGGGTAATTGGAATTACGCTCAAGACTATTGGCGAAGGGCGTTATGTAGACAGCAGTTGGGTTGACAGGTGCGTGGGATGGGGTAATGATCTGGCAGGAAATGGGTTGTTGTGGTCGCAAGATGACTCAGCAGCCCATTTCGCGGTAATATAAACTTCATGGCGACGATTTCGCTGCAGACCTGTGGGTCATGGGCAGCTGTCCGTACAGCAATTGATTGAGGCTGTTGAATGTCAGAACAACGACTTGACATCGAAGAAGTGGGATCCGTTACGGTAGCCCGATTTCTCGATAAGAAGATTCTCGATGAAGCCAATATCGACAAGATCGGACAGGAATTGTTCGGACTTGTCGAGCAGGATGGTCGAAAACAGATCGTGTTGGATTTTTCCCTGGTGGAGTACCTGTCGAGTGCAGCCCTTGGGAAGTTGATTACCATGCACAAGAAAGTCACCGCGGCCGGCGGAAAGTGTGCATTGTGTAATATCCAGAAAGACATCATGGATGTTTTCAAGATTACGCAGCTACACAAAGTGTTGACTCTATGCGGCGATTTGGATGACGCGTTGTCGAAGTTTTGACGTCCGGATGATTCTATGAACTGATCGTCGGTGCAGGATACTGTTGCACCGAAGCGATCTCTCCTCGACTCTATCCCTTTCTGTCCATCTTCCCGTCTCACACGAGCTTTTACATGCCAGCAGCGTCTCAGCTCAACGTGCAAATTCCGAGCGATACAACGGAGGGATTGGCTGTTCAGGAGCAAATCATAGCGCTGATGGAAAAGCATGATTACAGTATGAGAGACATCTTTGCGATGCGGCTCTCGCTGGAAGAGGGAATCACTAATGCCATCAAGCATGGCAACGGTAATGACCTGCAGAAGAAAGTGACCGTTTTTGCTGACGTCAGCGATGACAAACTTCGAGTCGAGGTCTCGGATGAAGGCGAAGGCTTTGTCCCGGAAGCTGTTCCTGACCCGACGGCTGAGGACTTCATTGACCGGGCCTGCGGGCGTGGCGTGATGTTGATGAGGGCGTACCTGAATTTCGTTGAATATGGCGAAGGCGGGACTAAGCTCACGATGGAACGCGAACGAAACTCTGAGCTGCCGATCATCGACGATGATGATGATTGACGAGTCGCTTCGAGCCGTCCTGGTTTCGTCAGGCACGCGCAGGGCGTCTTGTTGCGGCAGACGCCAGTAGCTTGCCGTTCCGATCGGAAGCGCCAACGCCGGTAAGCTTCGTCCGTGCGGATACCAGGATGCCCGACATTCGCTTCAACTCGAATTGGCTGGCGAACTGTTGCGGAGACTTTTCGCTGGCTTGTTTCCTGGGAAATTGGCGGGTCTATAATCCTGCCTCAGTTTCGTTGTCTTTTTCGTTGGACACTCATTGTGCTCAGATCACACACCTGCGGTGAATTACGCCGCTCTCACGAAGACGAAACCGTTACTCTCTCCGGTTGGGTCCACGGTTACCGGGATCACGGAGAGAACCTCGTTTTTGTTGACCTGAGAGACCGCTACGGTAAGACTCAGATTGTCTTCAATACCGAAGAAAACAGCGAAATCGACTCCATCGCTCGCAAGCTGCGTCGCGAAGACGTTATCCAGGTCGTGGGAGTCGTCCGCTATCGTGGCGACGGCCTTGTAAACCCCAAACTGACCACCGGCGATATTGAAGTACGCGTCGAAACGTTGACGGTGTTCAGTACCAGCAAGACACCCCCATTTGAAGTCGACGGATCTGATCTGCCCAACGAAGAACTGCGGTTGAAGTACCGGTTTGTCGACCTGAGACGACCGGCCCTGCAGCAGAACATCATTCTTCGCCACAAACTGACTCAGGCTGTTCGGCAGTACTTTGACGGACGTGAGTTCCTGGAAATTGAAACTCCCATCCTGGGCCGCAGCACTCCGGAGGGGGCACGAGACTACCTTGTGCCCAGCCGAGTGCATCAGGGTGCTTTTTACGCATTGCCACAATCACCGCAGATCTACAAACAGATTCTCATGGTGTCCGGCTTCGATCGCTACTATCAGATTGCTCGGTGTTTTCGTGACGAAGATCTGCGGGCAGACCGTCAGCCGGAGTTCACGCAGATCGACGTTGAAATGGCGTTCGTGGAACGCGACGACATTCTGGAGACCATAGATGGTCTGCTGTCCTACGCTGTGAAGCAGGTCCGCGACATTGACCTGCCAACACCGCTGCCGCGATACACGCATGCTGAGGTGATGGAACGCTACGGTTCCGACAAACCTGATCTGCGCTTCGGGCTGGAGTTGATTGACATCGGTGATATCGGGGCTGCCAGCGATTTTGGCGTCTTTAAGTCTGTCGTCGGCAGTGGCGGTCGTGTTCGGGGCATCAATGCCAAAGGAGCTGCCGGCAAGTACAGTCGTCGCCTGCTGGACAAGGACCTGAAGGATTTTGTCGGCGAATATGGAGCCAAAGGTCTGGCCTACATGAAGGTCGCCGGGGGCAAACTGGAATCCACGATCGCCAAGTTTTTCAATGAAGAACAGCAACAGCAGATTATTGAACGCATGAATGGTGAAGACGGCGACCTGTTGCTGTTTGTCGCCGACGAGGCCAAAGTGACGTCAAATGCTCTGGCAGCACTGCGAAACCGACTTGGCAAAGATCTGGAATTGTACGGTCCAGACACGTTCAGCGCGCTCTGGGTCGTGGACTTCCCACTGCTGATGTGGAACGAAGATGAGAAGCGATACGATGCAGAACACCATCCGTTCTGTCAGCCCCACAAAGACGACGCAGAACTGCTGGACAGTGACCCGGCAAAGGTGCGAGCTGATTCGTATGACCTTGTGATCAACGGCTACGAAGCAGCCAGCGGAAGCGTCCGTATTCACGATTCAGCGATTCAGCAGAGAGTTTTCGATCTTCTGAATATCAAAGAAGAAGAAGCGGAAGCACGCTTTGGGTTCCTGCTGGAAGCGCTCCGCTATGGAGCACCACCTCATGCGGGAGTAGCGTTGGGGCTGGACCGATGGGTCATGCTGCTGGCCGGTGATGACAACATCCGCGACATTGTGGCATTTCCGAAGACACAGCGTGCCTCGGATTTGCTAACCGGAGCGCCGGCTGCCGTCGACTCACAGCAATTGCGGGATCTTTCGATTCAGATCGACGAAGTGGAATAACACGCCGCTGACGGCTCTGGGCATCGTGTCATCGCCAACGAGCCTCGGCAGAGCGACAAGCGAGCTGTTACGGCCAACTGCATGACGATCACGTCACCGCAACGTTACCCGGAAATCGTGTCGCCTGCGGAGTCTTCGCCCTGATCTGTCAGGGGAGCGTTGTCGCTCAGGAATTGCGCAACCTGCGGGTCAATTTCCTCAACGATGGCGTAACGGCCATCGCACCAGCGGAGCAGATCCACCTTTCGGCACCGCTCGCTGCAGAATGGAAAACTCGATTTGTCCGGCGCGGCAGCTGCCGGAAACGCTTTTTCGCAAACCGGGCAGTGGTGGGGTCGAATCATTTCTGGATGAGTTCCATCGTGTTGGGTCCTGCCGTTGGGGACAATATGATGTGGCCGGGTAATCATATACAGCTGCGACAGCGTTTTGCCACGAATGGAATGCCTGCATCAGACACGACGACAATGATCAAAATGTCAATTCCAGCCGGGGTTTCTCAGTGTACGGGTTTCGATGATGCGTCTACGATGTCGCGGCGGTCGATTCTGCAGAATTTTGGATTGGGTTTTGGCAGCATCGCACTGACAGACCTTCTCAACTCGTCTTCAGCAAGCGCTGCGGGAAGCGATGGGTCCATAGATCGCACCGCAGCTCCGCGGGTGAAACGCGTCATCTATCTGTTCCAAAGTGGAGGTCCGTCGCAAATGGACCTGTTTGACCACAAACCGTTGCTGAACGACTTGCACGGCCAGGAACTCCCTGCTGAGGTGCGACAGGGACAGCGATTGACCGCGATGAGCGGTAATCAGGCCACACTGCCGCTGGTGGGCTCTCCGTTTCAGTTTCAACAGCACGGGGACAGTGGCGCATGGTTCAGCGAGTTACTGCCGCAGACGGCCCGCATCGCCGACGATCTGTGCTTCATTAAGTCACTTCACACCCCTGCAATTAACCACGGCCAGCTGTTACGTCTATGCAATCGGGCAGTCAGTTTCCTGTCGTCCCGGTATGGGGGCGTGGCTGGACTACGGTCTGGGATCAGAAAACCGCAACCTGCCGGCCTTTGTCGTGATGGTGACAAAGGGCAAAGGCGGCCAGCCGCTTGTGTCTCGTCTGTGGGGCAGTGGATTTCTGTCATCCCGCCATCAGGGCGTGCGATTCCGTGCCGGCAAAGAGCCCGTGTTGTACGTCAACAATCCGGACGGTCTTGATCGTGCCAGCAAGCGCCGAATGCTGGACGCGCTGCAGAAGCTTCATCTGTCGAAGACAGCCGAACGTCCAGACCCGATTGTGGAAACGCAGATTGCTCAGCACGAACTGGCGTTCCGTATGCAGGCATCCGTACCTGACGTGACGGACCTGTCCTCTGAGTCGGATTACTCGTTCAAGCTTTATGGCGACGACGCCAGGACGCCCGGGACATTTACTGCCAATTGCCTGGTGGCGCGGCGACTTTGCGAACGAGGTGTCCGGTTTATCCAGCTGTATCATCCCGGCTGGGATCAGCATGGTGGACTGCCTGGCGGCATCACAAAGCAGTGTCTCGAAACAGATCGTGCATCGGCGGCGCTGGTGCTGGATCTGAGACAGCGAGGACTGCTGGGCGACACGCTGGTCATCTGGGGCGGCGAGTTTGGTCGGACGAATTATTGCCAGGGCATCTGACAAAGAATTTCGGACGGGACCACCATCCCAGATGTTTCACCATGTGGATGGCAGGTGGAGGCGTCAAGGCCGGCACCACATACGGTCAGACGGATGAGTGGTGTTACAATATAGCCACTGATCCCGTATCTATTCACGATCTGCACGCCACACTGCTGCACCAACTGGGAATCGATCACAAACAGCTGACGTTCCGCTATCAGGGACGACGTTTCCGCCTGACCGATGTCCACGGTGAGATCATCTCACCGATTCTGGCTTAGTGCCCGCTGCCAGCGGGGCAATCAGTCATCGTCAGCGCGCAGGCTGCGTGTGCCTCACCGGGTAGCACGGTTGCTTGCAACCAGTGTTGCGCAGCAACAAGAGCCCTGTGTCAGAACCGTCCAATTGCCACAGACCGTCCCAGCTGCAGCCTCCGGTGCCTCCGGCACTCCGTTTGCAAGCAAACGTTGCCACCCGAAATTGCTTGCTGAGTGATTCCCCCGTGGGCCTGAGACTCCAACGGACTTCTCGCGGTAGGCCTTCGCGTGGCTAGCAGTCGCCATTGTTGGCCCCACACATTTATTCGTGCGGCGACCGCGGCGAAGACAGAACGGGCGGAGCAACACATCGCATGCTCTCTCATCGCCTCGCGAAATACGAAGTGAACGCTCCGGCTGGCGACGACGTAAGCTCAATGCTGCTTAACTGAACCTGGGCCACCCGCACAACGCGGGCTCACTGTACCACACATTTGGTTTGGTTTATGCGGGCAAGTTCCTGCGTCTTGTCGTGTTTTTTGTGGCAGGAGATTCGGTCCCATTCCTTGGGATCGCTGGTCAAATCTTGAACAGAAGGCAGCAGAGAGAACAGAGTTCACGAATCATGGTTTCTCTACATCCTCTACGCCATCCAGTTCTAAGTTGCGCAGGCCAGGGTCTGTCCTGGCGGTCATGATCGCGTCAGGACAGGTCATGACCAACATAACTGATTCGAACACAGGTTCCGCACAACAGCCGCCAGGAATCCGAGCGTGAATTCTCACCCTTCGATTCGCATGGACATCCTCGTCACAGAGGGCAGTCGTCAGCCGGGCCCTAACGTACCCGGCTCGCCACTGGGCGACATTATTTCTCCCGAATCGCCCACAACGCGTCGAACGTTCGCAGGTAGATCGTGCCGTCGGACACTGCCGGTGACGAAGACATCACTTCGTTCGTTTCGTTCTGAGCAACCATTTTGAATTCCCGACCGGTCTTGATGACAGTGATCGTGCCTTTGTCTCGTGCGGTGAGGTAGATGTGGCCGTGCGCAAGCAGGGGAGAAGCTCGGTGGCGTCCGTTATTGGTTCGCTCATGATAGACTTCCTCGCCCGTCTTTCGGTCCAGACAAAGCAGCATGCCATTTTCGCGGCAGAGGTAGACCAGATCGCCGTGAATCAGCGGCGATGGTACGTCCGGAGTGTTCTTCTCGCGACTCCACAGCAGGGCTTCTTTGCTGTTCGTCAGGTCGCCACTTCGGTCCGGTCGGACGGCGAACACAGGACCATTCTTTGCGGTCGGACAGACGATAATGCCATCTGCTGCGGCCGGTGATGCCACAAAACGCAGCGTGGGATGATAGCGTCGCGACGGATCGTCATGAGGATTCAGTCCACCCAGCCGCCAGAGTTCTTTTCCGTCGTCCAGCGAGTGCGCGATTGTGTAGTCTGCACCGTGTGTAATCAGGAAGCTCACGCCGCCAAAGTTGTATAACATCGGCGATGCGTATGAATGCTCGTTTTCGTTGCTTGCCTGCGTCACTCGATCCGACTTCCAGAGCTCTTTGCCTGTTTCGGCGTCCAGTGCGGCCGTGAGGGCTTCATGTGTGTCTGATCTTCCATCCCCGTGAATAAGTTGCAGAAACAGACGCCCGTTGTGCAGCACGGGTGTCGATGACATGCCAAATGCGATGTCGAAGTCGCCGTAACGTTTCTGCAGGTCCACTTGCCATACAGGTTTCCCGGACAGGTCGAAACACGCCAACTGTCCCGTGCCCATCAGGCTCCAGACGTGCTTCCCGTCAGTCACGGGTGACGGCGATGCTGAGTTGCCTTCATCAACACGAACATTTCTGTTACCTCGCCCGACTTCCTGCCGCCATTGTTCTTTTCCATCCGTGCCGAAGCACATCAACAGCAGGCTGTCGCCATCGATCGTGGTCAGAAAGATCTGGTCGTCCCAGACGACCGGGGTGGCTCCAGCCGGTCCCGGCAAGGCGATTCGCCATGCAACGTTCTGGTCCGGGCCCCATTCCGTGGGGAGGTCTTTCTCCAGGCAGATTCCGTTACTGGTTGGTCCTCGCCACGACGGCCAGTTATCGGCCTGAGCGTTGATGGCACCGATGACAAGCAAGGTGGTCAGGTACAGTGGGAACGATTTCATCACGGGGACTTCCAATAGAGATGACTGCTGTGGCTGGGGGATACTGCGAAAAATTCATCGGTAGCTGTTGGGGGGCGTTACAAGGTATGTGAAGTTCGATTACCTGATCGGATTCTGATACCAGACGACGTTGTTGCTGCCGCGGCCAGCGACCAGAAAGTCAAGGTCGCCATCTCTGTCGATGTCGACAACTCGAATATCGTACGCCTCCTGATTCTCTCCGACAACGTGCCGGCTAAACTTTCCGTCGCCTGCGTTTTCATACCATACACACAACTTACTGCCATACGCACAGGTCGCTGCGTCAGTGTCGCCATCTTTGTCGATGTCCAGAACGGCCAGACAGTGTGGTTCTTTGATTTCTGAGTCAATCGTGTGAACGCTCCATGACGGAGCTTCAAACCAGATGACACCCTGGCCGTGACCTCGCGAGGCCAGCAGGTCGACTTTGCCATCGCCGTTGATGTCGGCGGGGTGAATATTGGTGGCGCCGGGATGTTTTCCCGGCAGTAGGTGTTTTTTCCATGTGTCCCGAGGATTTCCGGGAGCCTCCCACCATGCAAACCACTCTCCACTTCCGGATTTGTCCGTTGGCCCGCCCTTGGCACCGGTGGCGGCATCCGGTCGACCGTCGCCGTTGATATCGCCAACACCCAAATAGTGCGTCAGTCCCGGAGCATCGCCGTCGGCAAAAATGGTCCGCGTCCAGGGATCAGCCGAACGGACTTTCTTTGGCGGGGCGATCCATGCCAGAGAATCGGGAAACGGATCCATCGGCTGAGCACTGGTTGCCAGCAAATCAATTCGTCCATCCAGATCCACATCACCCTTGATGACACCATGGATTCCGTGCACCTGGTTATCGATCAAACGGCGTGTCCATTCCTGGGTGAGCGGTTCATCCGGCTGTTCGTACCACATGATCAACCCGGGCTTATACCGAGCGCCGATGTAGTCAGCATCGCCGTCGCCATCCACGTCCCATGTTTCACTGTGGATGTAACGTCCTCCGTGGTCGTCATCCAGCCGTGTTTCTTTCCAGTCGGGCCCGACAAACAATCGGGTGACGCCGCTGCCAGTGTCCGCGATCACGTCGATAACACCGTCGCCGGTGTAATCTCCGGCCACCGCCGTCATGCATCCTTCGCCTTCAAAGATGGTGTGCTTCACCCAGTCGGTACCAGACGGCTCTTCAGCAACGGCACACGCAACCAGAATGGTAGCTGCAAAAACTGACGGAATCGCCTGACGGAGGGCTGTGTTCATCGGAAGATCCTTGCTGATTCGGTGGGCAAATCACAGGCAATCGGTATGCTTTAAAAAAGATATCGTACGTGAACTTCCGGAAAGTTGTAGTGGACAGGACCTCACCTCACTTTCAATTAACGAACACGAGGATATTGAATGACAGGTGACGAGACGACGAAGTCCCCATATGAACCTCCCCTCGGCACCGGTTCATTGGCATCACCACACCGGGGCGGTGTGGTGATGTCAACGATTCGCTATCGCATTGTCGCAGTCAGTGTGCTGATGGCCTTCAGCCTGTATCTGGACCGCGTTTGCCTAGGCGAAATCGTCAAGTCCAACTCGTTTAACAATGACGTGAAGTTGTCGAAGGAGCAGATCGGCAGCATCCTGGGATCGTTCTTCTTCACGTACGCCTTGTTTCAGGTTCCGGCCGGCTGGGTCAGTGATCGGTTTGGTGCCCGCAGAATGTTGACTGGCTACATTCTGGCGTGGTCGGCACTGACGGCGCTCACGGGGTTCATGACCAGCTCGTTCGGTCTGCTGGTGACGAGACTTGGTTGCGGCATCGCCCAGGCCGGCGCTTACCCAACCAGCAACGCGATCGTGCGCCGGTGGACGCGGCTGGAACAAAGGGGTGTGGCCAATTCGCTGATTTCGTTTGGTGGTCGTCTGGGCGGCACCCTGGCACCGTTCCTTACGACAATGCTGATTCTGTACATCGGAGGGTGGCGCGAGACTTTGTGGTTGTACGGAGTCGTTGGGATTCTGATTGCCATCGGATACTGGTGGACTGTTCGGGATCGCCCGACGGAACATCCGGATTGTGATTCTGCGGAGCAGGATTACATCGGGCCTCTCACAGACGATCATCGTCCACAGATCAAAGACATCCTGACGATGCTTGGTGCCTGCTGTACCAGCCGAAGTCTGTGGTTGAATTCACTCAGCCAGTTTTCCATCAACATTGGCTGGGCATTCCTGATCACCTGGCTGCCAACGTACCTGAAGGAATCGAAAGGCCTTTCCGAAACACGTGGCGCAGTGATGGTGACGATCGTGCTGGCTACCGGAATGCTGGGACAACTGATTGGTGGGTGGGCGACAGATCGTAGCGTCAGACGGTTTGGACTGCGCCGCGGTCGGGTACTGCCCATCACTATCGCCTGTACGATTGCCGGAATTTCTTATCTGTGTTGCCCGTTTATTGATTCCGTCTGGGGCATTGTTGCTTGCTGCGCCATGGTGTCGCTGATGACGGACGTGGGTAGTCCCTCCGTCTGGGGGTTCATGCAGGACGTCGGCGGACGAAACACCGGCGCGATCTTTGGCTGGGCCAACATGTGGGGTAATTTTGGGGCTTCCGTGAGTGCCATCATGGTCCCGAAACTGATGAATTACGGAGCTGCAGACGGTAGCGGTCAAACCCTTGTTTTTGTCGTTTGCGCCAGCGCATTCTTTGTCGCCGCCATCGCTGCCCTGGGGATGGACGCCACGAAACCGTTGAAGGCCGGACGGTAGGTGTCATTCGTTCTCATAAACAGGACTGACGCAAAACCGCGGCTCGTGAGGGATTTTCCCTGCGGAAACCGATGTTTCGTGACGAAAAGTCCGTCCGGCGGCTGATTTTGCCGAGATGTCTTCGATGGCTACAGAATTGCTGGACTTCAGCGCACGAATAGGAACAATGCGGGATCCGTATCGATTAGCTTTGTAAGTGTAATCGTTTCGATTCCGCCGAGGCTAACCCTCAATTCGAGCTACGCAGCAGTGTGCACAGTTTTCTGGGCTGTTTTTGGGGGCATTCCTGTTGGAATGCGGTAAATATGTCGGTGAGGCCGGATGCTGGAGATCGTGCTCAGTGGACACAACAGCTTCCGCACGTGGCCCGCGCCAAGGGGCGATTCCCCGGGTGAGTACAACATATCGATTTACCGTTCGAGCATCCGCTGCAGCCGGACGTCGTTGACCTTTGCGTGTTCACGATAACTCATCGTTGACAAACGAATTCGTCACATCCATCAGGGAAAAAGATGTATACATTGTTGACTGGGGCTACTGGTTTGGTGGGGCGATACGTTGTTCGCGACCTTCTGTTGAATGGTCACAACCTTGCCGTTGTGGTGCGGCCGTCGAAGAAGTGCGGTCCCCGGGAACGCATGGAACAGATTCTGCAGCATTGGGAAGAAGAGCTTGGTCGGTCTCTGCCCCGGCCGGTGGTCTTGAGTGGCGACATTGCAGAACCCGGGTTTGACCTTTCGGACGACGATCGTCAATGGGTCCATGACAACGTTGACAGCATCATCCATAGTGCTGCGATTCTTGAATTCTATGGTGCGGATCGCACCGGCGAACCGTGGCGCACGAACCTGGGTGGTACGCGCAATATGATCGAGCTTTGTCGTGATCTGAAGATTCACGACATCCACTATGTGTCCACATGCTACGTCGCCGGTCTGCAGACGGAACGCGTGATGGAAGACTCGCTCGACGCCGGTCAGTCGTTCCGAAACGACTATGAGGAAAGCAAGTTCCTTGCGGAATCAGAAGTCCGCGCCATTGACTTTGCGGACCATGTCACCGTCTATCGTCCCGCAGTGATCTCGGGAGATTCAGTTACGGGATACACGAATACCTATCACGGCATTTATCTGTACCTGAGGCTGATGGCGCTGATGATTCCGCCACAACCGGTTGGTCCGAACGGGTGGCGTCACGTGCCCGTCCGTCTGCGCATGG
This sequence comes from Fuerstiella sp., assembly GCA_024230215.1. Classification (GTDB taxonomy): domain Bacteria; phylum Planctomycetota; class Planctomycetia; order Planctomycetales; family Planctomycetaceae; genus Fuerstiella. The sequence continues at coordinate 55,655 of JAAERP010000512.1, forward strand.
ACGGAAGCGAATGCCGGAACATCATTCCCGTCGAATGGGTGTCTGCCATCACCGTCCGCCTGTTCGAAACACAGGAGGCTCGTGGTGGTACTTATCACATGGCTCCCGATAAGAAGATGACGTCCGGAGACATGATTGAATGGTGTGAAGACTATTTTCAGGCGACAGGAGCCCAACTCTGTGGCCATGACTTTGTGCACGACGAAGCCACTCGGGAAGGCGACGAGGATCAATGGATGTTCGAACGTCTGCTGATGGAAAATATGGGAACTTACGAGCCGTACGAACGCACAGACAACACGTTCGACATGACCAACACGAAGCGTTTTGCCGGGGACATTGTCTGTCCGGAAATTGACAAGACGGTGATTCACCGATACATCGACTTTGGCAACGAAGACCGATGGGGCAAGGGCCGTCCGGGACCACTGTCGAATTCGGAATGGGCAGCCGATTTCTTCGCCTCATCCCCCGTTGGCAATTCCAGTGATGCAACAACAGTCGGCATCGACGTGCTGGGGCCGGGCGGAAGTCAGTGGACGATGTCCTATTCGTCGGCGGGAATTGTTGGCATGTCACGTGGACTGCCCGAGAACCAGACCCCCGTACTGCGACTGCCACTTCAGGATCTGATTCGTCTGCGAGAGGAACCTCACGAGTTCACAGAACGTTTTGCTTCATACCTGGACGGCGTGTCTGACGATGAACGCGACGCGTTCGCTGCTGAATTGTTGACCGCACTGTCCAGTGACACGCAACTGACTTCTGCCGGTTAGAATCGTCGAACGTCGCAGAGTCGTGGGTGGCCGCACGGATCGGTTCGACACGGCCCATTCTTTTTTTGTGGTGTTGTTCGCAGGGATACAACGCCACCACCACCCCGAGGTAACCCGTGAATCGACCACACGCCCCCGCCAATCTGCCAGCCCCGACCGTTTGCATGAGCGAAGGCTGGCACTGTCTGCATCAATACTACAAGGTCGACCAGGCCGCTCTGATGGAGCTGTCTGATTCTCAACGATCAGAAGGCCGTGAATACGTCGCACAGATTCTCAATGCATCCGGCGAACAGTCTCCCAGCAGGTTGCAGACATCTGTGGTGTCGGGGCATCGGGCCGATCTGGGTGTGATGATCATGGATCCGGACCCGCTAAAGATTGATCGGGTCACGCAGGAGATTCGCAACTCGGCCATCGGCAGTGCGCTGAAGCCGACGTATTCTTTTGTCTCAATCACGGAAATCTCTGAGTACGTGCCATCGATTGAGCAATATGGGGACCGCCTGAAACGCGAGGGCACTGCCGAGACGGATCCGGCATTCGAAGCGAAGCTCAACGCCTACAGGCAGCGACTGCCGACGATGAACAATCAAAGGCTTTATCCGGACTTTCCTCCGTTTCCCGTTATGACGTTTTATCCGATGAACAAGGCCCGCCATCCCGTGGCGAACTGGTACACGGAACCGTTTAGTTCTCGCGTTGAATTGATGGCCGAACACGCGACAACGGGAATCAGGTTCGCCGGACGCGTGTCCCAGTTGATTACCGCCTCTACCGGATTCGACGACTGGGAATGGGGCGTCACGCTCTGGGGCCGCGCCCCGGAACACATCAAGGAAATTGTGTACAGCATGCGATTCGACCGGGCATCGGCTATATATGCTGAATTCGGTCCGTTTTACGTGAGCTATGTGTCATCTCCGGAAGACGCAATGGCTCATCTGCAGATCTGAAGTGTCAACACACCGTACGCACGTTGGGCCCGGAGCTGACGAATTCTCTACTTCGACGTCAGTTCATGGATCTGCAACGCCCGAAAATCCAGGTTCGTGGTGGGGTCATGCCCCTGCAGACTGATGTGGCCAGCCTGCAGACGCCTGCCGCGACGAGGGTTTTCATCGGGTTCCCGATCGTCCTGCCAGTCAACAACCTGATAGCCGTTCACGAAGGTTGCAAATCTGTCACCCTGAGCGATCAGCGTTTCCACCATCCACTCGTTGTCATTGGCGACGACGTATCTGGCCGCTGCGCGACGAAAGATGGCGCCGCTACCGGAATCAGCCGGTTTTGTACGGTCGCCGTCCGTGTACCCGTTCTGGATCTGCATCTCGTAGCCGTGTGACGGTGCTTGTTCTGTGCCCGTCATCGCTCTGAAGAAAACACCGCTATTGAGAGCCTCGCCGTTCGTTCGCGCATCGACGTGCAGGATGAAGTCCGCAAACGTGTCTTCGGTCTCCAGAAAACCTGGTCCGTTGGCGACATGTATGGCTCCGTCCTTAACTTCAAATGTACTTTTGCCGCCCGGGACTTCCCGCAGACCCGTCAGATCCGTTCCGTTGAACAGAGGCTTGCCGTTCAGGGGCCGAAGAAACACGTTGCGAAATGCAACTCGACCAGAGTTCATCTGAAGACCGATCCTGCCCGACAATCGTTGGGCGTCCGATTCATCCGTGAAGTCGACGATCTTCTGTCCGTCAAGCTTCACGGTGATGTGGGAAGCTTCACATCGAATGTCAAAGGTGTGCCAGTCGCCTTCCACCGCCGGGACATTTTCTGCAACGTGCCGACCAACAAGACTGCCGGTTTTATGCGATTTGTGCGAATCGCAGATATTCAGCTCGTAAGTATCCTTTGCCGGATTGCTGGCCCCTTCAGCGGTGCGCAGGAACACTCCGCTGTTGCCGCCTGCGGCCAGATGAAAGTCGCACCGTAGCTGAAAATCGTCGAACACAAACGGAGTCAGCAGCAGACTTCGCTCGCCGCTGTCAGCGACAACGGCGCCGTCCTCCACATGCCAGTTTGTTTCTGAGGGCACGTCCCAGCCGAACAGAGTTGTTCCGTCGAACAAACTGATCCAGCCGTCACGGAGCTCCTCATCGCTTAGATTCGGTTTAACGAAGTTCAACGGCACCACCGGTTCCGGGTCCGCCGCCACTTCGGTCGTTGGCTGCGTTGAGGTCGTCTCCGTCGGCAGGGGCATTTCCTCTGCCGGCGGTTGTGTGCTGGGACAGCCGACCATGGCAAAGGTCAGTGTGGATACATAGATGGCTCTGATGGAAGCCTTGAGACTTGTTGTCATGGCGAGATTTCTGCAACGTTACCGGTTCTGGATGCGGAGTATGTGTTTCATAGCAGCTGACGTTCGAGAATGCTGACACTAATCAGCCGGGGGGGAGTGACCAGCGGATTGCTCCCACAGCAGTACGTGGACTGCGCACGGCAAGCCGTTCGTCCTTGTTGGATCACCGCACCGCTGCCTGGATTGCTGCGGCGACCCGAATCGCTGACCACTCTATGCGTTAAGACGCGCCCTGTCACGTCGTCGCGGAAACATCGCACATGCCATTCGAGTGTGGTGGTGTGGAAACGAAGAAGACAGAGCATGCCTGCGTCTGGCTGATACGGAATCCATCGAAATTAGTAGCTGCGAATGTCGCTGACTTGCGATCCACAGGTTTTTCCCGGACCATCCGCCCGCCCCTTCCGTTTCTGACAACGGAAGTCGAAATCTCTCATCAGGGCGGATCAAGTCATCAGCAAGCACTTACAGGACAGAGGTTAATGAGCGAACAGTTGTGCCGTTGGGGAATCATAAGCACTGCCGGAATCGCCCTGAAGAACTGGCACTCCATTGCCGCATCCGGCAACGGACAGGTCGTGGCAGTCGCCAGTCGCTCCGTTGAAAAGGCTGAGGCCTTTATTGATGCCTGCCAGGCCTCAGTCCCGGTCGCTCACCAGGTCGATGCGCTCGGCACCTACGAGGAACTACTTGGCCGCGACGACATCGACGCCGTTTATGTTCCGCTGCCGACAGGGCTTCGCACGGAATGGGTGGTCAAAGCTGCGAACGCGGGCAAGCACGTTATGGTGGAAAAACCGTGCGGTGTGACAGCCGATGACGTCCGGGCAATGATCGATGCCTGCAACGCCAACAACGTGCAATTTATGGACGGAGTCATGTTCATGCACAGCGCACGGCTGCCCGAGATTCGCAGGATTCTCGACGACGGGACCAGCGTGGGTGAGATTCGTCGGATCGCCAGCCAATTCAGCTTCTGCGCCGACGAAGAATGGGTGGCCAGCAATATTCGAGCGAGCAGTAACCTTGAGCCGGCGGGGTGCCTGGGCGATTTGGGGTGGTACACAATTCGTATTACTCTGTGGGCCATGAACTTCGAAATGCCGACGGAAGTGCGTGGACGAATTCTGTACGGCGCGAAGCGGGCAGACAGCCCCAACGATGTCCCGATGGAATTCCAGGGAGAGCTGCATTTTGGAAATGGTACGTCGGCGACGTTCTACAATTCCTTTCGAGGAAACCACCAACAGTGGGTGAACATCAGTGGGACGAAGGGCTACGTGGAATGGAAAGACTTCGTGTTACCATACCTCGACAACACGGTCTCGTTCGATGTGGCCAATCACAATTTTGTCGCGGATGGTTGTCGCTTCAATATGGAAAAATACCTGCGGACGGTGTCCGTACCGGAATTCAGCAACAACGCGGCAAATGCTCAGGAGACGAATCTGTTTCGTAACTTCTCGTCGCTGGCGTTGAGCGGCGATGTGGATTCTCACTGGCCGGAGATCGCATTGAAGACGCAGCAGGTGTTGGACGCGGCCCTCGAATCTGGTCGAAACGGCGGTGATCCGGTAATGCTCTGACGAATTCGGAGCAATGCTGGCTTATCTGAGACATGCGTCTGTTGATGGAACAGTGTGGATTCGATGTTCCTCAGCAGTCCGGGTGACCAGCACGGACTGGGCTGCCTCGATTCCGGAAAGAACTTCTGCCCGACAAGGTATAGGCTGCGGGTGCCGTAAGGCGTCAATTTTGCGGACTGTTCATTACGCTTTGCAAAAAGAAGGCGATTTCCAAGACATTCAGCTGTCTGGGAGGCTCGTTTTACCGGGATCGGTCAGGTGCGGTCGGGTTTCCAATTCAGGGAAAAACCACTGGAACGGAATTCCGCGGCGTTCTAGCGGCAGCGTCTGTTGGTTAGACTTTGCATTACTCTGCCGCAATAGCTTGGTATTTGCCACTTTTCGGTCCTCAGCCAGCGTGGATTCTTATGGACGCCGTAGTCGAACTTCTTCAGAGCCTGATCAACGTTTTCTGGTCGTTGCTGAACGTTGTCGTCGCCCTTGTGATGGTGATTCTTCCGTGGCTGCCGTTGCTGGCCTGGCTGGCCTACTGGTCATTGGCCGTTAACTGGGCGAAGGCCACCAGAATTCTCTGGAAGGGTGGCTTCATCGGCGTGCTTCTGCTGATGTTCGTGGCAGTGCTTGTCTGGGGCGCAGTGGCTCCCCCCGTTGACGGTACGCACTCTCTTTTCGGATTGGCTGTCAGTAACTACGCCGGCAAGTTTATCTACGTCACGATGTTGACCTGTATCACGCTGCTATGTGGTTCTGTGCAGATGTCCGGGACGTTTGGTTCACTGGTCAATTTTTCGAACGAAGACGCATCGAACGACCCCGGCCACACTGTTTCGGCTCACTGATGGTCTGAGTGGCTGCGACAAGCGACAGAAGCCCGGTCGTTGGGTTTCCTGTGAATTCGCCTGTAGTTGACGTCTTCGGATTGAACCGAAACCCGACACGGCAACAGCCGGACGCCCCGAGACCATTTGATGCACGTTCCTTTGGAGACTTTCGTAATGCGACACGTCGTTCTTCTTGCCCCAATGCTGTTCATTGCCGCTCAGGTCCACGCTGGAGACTGGCCTGGTTGGCGCGGGCCGAACGGTAATGGAGTTGCTGATGGTCGCAGCTATCCAACCGCCTGGTCGGCAGACGATGTTGCGTGGACGTACAAGCTGAACGGAATTGGAGCATCAACACCTGCTGTATCAGGTGATTCAATCTTTGTGACGACAACAACTGGTGGAAAAAACCTTGTCACGTGCATTGGAAGTGATGGCAAGGAACGCTGGGAAGCAAAGCTTGGACGATCGATCGACGGCAAGCAGGGGAAAGACGGGACGGGAGCCAATCCTTCGCCTGTCATCGATGGCGAACGCGTGTTCGTCTATTTCAAGAGCGGCGACTTCGGCTGCTTTAGTCTGACCGGTGAATTGCAGTGGGAAACCAACGTTTTTGAACGGTTTGCGGAAGTCACCAGCGAAACACTGTGGTGGGACCTGGGGACATCGCCGGTACTCACAAAAGACGCAATCGTCGTCACGATGATGCATTCCGGTCCATCGTATCTGGCGGCATTCAATCGGAGGAGCGGCAAACTGCTGTGGAAGCATGACCGCATCACCGACGCTCCTCGTGAGGCGGCTCAGAGTTACACGACGCCGATCGTCACCACGAACCCTGCTGGCAGGGAGGTAATCGTGGTCACCGGCGCCGATTATGTAACCTGTCACAACGCGGCGGACGGTGACGAACTCTGGCGTGTCGGTACGTTGAATCCTGAGCACAACGAGTATTTCCGATCAATCAGTTCTTCCGTGTCCAGTGATGGCATCGTGATTGCTCCATATGCTCGCGGCGGCACACTGACTGCAATTCGGATGGGCGGTTCCGGCGACGTTACGAAGTCACACGTGATGTGGACCAACGCTGATACGGCGGCTGATGTTCCGACACCCACAATCGCAAACGGCCGTATTTACGTTCTGCGGGACGTCAAGACAGCCCGCGGAACAGTCGATTGTCTGGATCTTCAGACAGGCAGGACGATCTGGTCGGGCCAGTTGGAGCGACACCGCATGACGTTTCGAGCCTCCCCGGTTCTTGCGGACGGGAAGTTGTACGTGACCCGCCAGGATGGCACAGTCTTCGTCCTGGATGCTCTTGGTGACGAATTCAAGGTGCTTGCCACGAACAAAATCGCCGAAGAGCATACCATAGCCACTCCCGTCTTCGTGGACGGGAAAATCCTGCTGCGAACGCAGGATCACATTTATCTGATTGGAGCGTAAGGCCTGTTCACCTGACGGTATCGAATCGGCGACCAGTCTCCCGAATTCGAGTAACTGGCAACTACGTTTAGTGAAGCGGAGCGATTTTACTTGCCGATTTCACGTTTCAGGTTTACACTCCCGGGCTTCGACCATGAAAACACGTTGTTTTTGAGTCAAGACCAGCGACTGGGGGAGCAGTTTTGCTTCCATCCGTCCGCTCGAATGGTCTGAGGCACTGACCTCACTTCTGACAATCTTCTCATTCTCGGCGTTGTCCGAACGCTGGTGTACTTGTCACCGGTTGGCAATTGCTGAAAAGGCTACGAATCAATGAAAAAGGACATCCACCCGGAATATCGGGATGTCATCTTCCATGACACTTCCAATGGCACTCGGTTTCTTCTGAAGTCGACCATCAAGTGCAAAGAAACAGACACATGGGACGACGGTACGGAATACCCGTTGTTCAAGGTCGAAATCACGTCGGCTTCTCACCCGTTTTACACTGGCAAGATGAAATTCGTCGACACGGCTGGTCGAGTTGAGAAGTTCCAGAAGAAGTACAACTGGGGCAAAAAACAGGAAGCGGCGGCCGAAGAAGCAGAATAGCGACTTCAATTCGAAGACTGAACGTGGGGGCGTACGCAGTGATCTGTGTGCGTCCTTTGTTTTTGGGATCTGCCAACGTGGCACGGCCACTCACAGTTTAAGCGACGGTCCGGAGACCAGGGGCCCGCCTGTCGGTCGTTGCACAGATACGGGCAACGCGGACGTACGTTGTTCCGAACCCAACCAACACCTTTCACTCAGCGACGCACCAACATGTTTCCGAGTCTTGAACAAAAACTTGAACGGTATGTCGAGCTGGAGAAGCAGCTTCTGGATCCAGACGTACTATCCAACGTCGATAAAATGCTGGCCATTCAGAAGGAAATGGGTGGGCTGTCACGGATCGCTGCCGCCGTGCGAGAGTATCACACCCTGGAGGGCGACATCGAAGCCGCTCAAATGATGGTGGACGAAGAAACGGAAGCGGATTCCAAAGCGTATGCGCAGGAAGAACTGGATGGCCTGCTTGCGAAACGCGACGGTATGGCAGAAGAGCTTGAAGATCTTGCCATGTCAGGAGATTCGATTGCTCGCGGGTCTCTGATTATGGAAATTCGCGCCGGAACCGGTGGTGACGAGGCGGCGTTATTCGCTCGGGATCTGTACGAAATGTACATGCGATTCTGTGAAACGAAAGCGTGGAAGGTCGAACTGCTGGAGCACAACACGACGGAACTGGGCGGCATCAAGGAAGTCGTGTGTTCCATCAGCGGGGACGGTGCCTTCCACCAACTGCAGTTTGAAAGCGGTGGTCATCGTGTACAGCGCGTTCCGGAAACGGAAACACAGGGACGAGTTCACACAAGTGCGGCGACGGTGGCAGTATTGCCGGAGGCCACGGATGTTGAAATTAACATCCAGCCCGACGACCTGCAGATCGATACCATGCGGGCGGGCGGTCCGGGCGGGCAGAAGGTCAACAAGACAGAAAGCGCCGTCCGCATGACACATCTGCCGACGGGCATTGTTGTCAAGATTCAGGATGAAAAAAGCCAGCACAAGAATCGAGCGAAGGCGTTGCGGGTCTTAAAGAGTCGAGTGCTTGAGTTTCAACAGGACGTTGTCAATTCTGAACGTGCAGAAGCGCGGCGGACGCTGGTTGGATCAGGCGACCGCAGTTCAAGGATTCGAACCTACAACTTCCCGCAGAATCGTGTCACGGATCATCGCTGTGGTCTGTCCATTCACAAGCTGGACCGCATCGTACTGGGGGAAATGCAGGAGCTAGTCGATGGGCTGCTGGAGTTTGATCGTCAGGAACGTCTGAAGGGTGACGGTCCATCGTAGCGCGGGGCACTTTGTCGTACGGAGGCGATGCTGCCTGCGGCCCGGCGTCACAGGGGAACGCCGGGCGTGCGGTAACGTAGTGCCAGCGGCGTACTTCTGCTACAAGGTTCGAGTGGCAGAAAACAGGACCGGCGATAAGACCTCCGATGAGCGATTCGACAGCCCCGACCGATGACGTGTGGACCGTGCAGCGAATTCTGCAGTGGACCGCCGACTTTCTGCAGCAAAAGGAAGTGGAATCACCCCGCCTGGAGGCTGAGCTCATGCTGGCTCATGCTCGAAACTGTCAGCGAATTCGGCTGTACACCGACTTTGAAACCCCGCTGGCCGACGACGAACGTGCCCGCATGCGTGACTTCGTGAAGCGACGGGCTGGTCGAGAGCCCCTGGCGTACATCACCGGCCGGAAGGAATTCTATGGTCGGGACTTCGCGGTCGGAAGTGGAGTGCTTGTGCCTCGCCCGGAAACCGAGACGCTCATCGATGTGTGCCTGGAACATATCCCTCCGGATCAGGCGGTCAAAGTCTGTGAAGTCGGTTTCGGCTCTGGGTGCATCGCCGTGACCCTGGCAAAGCAGTGCTCCCGCGTGTCCGTTGATGCGACCGACGTTTCCAGCCACGCAATGAGTTTCGCGACGCAGAATGTCGCCAATCACGAGGTTGGTCAGCAGGTGACATTATTTGAAGGCGACGGTTTTGGTCCATTGCCTCGGGAACCGGCCGGACGATTTGACGGAATTGTCAGCAACCCGCCGTACATTCGTGAAGACGAAATGGCGATGTTGATGCCGGAAGTCGCCGTCCATGAGCCTCGCGAAGCGTTGGTTTCCGGCGCTGACGGGCTGGTCCTGGTGCGACGCCTTGTCAGCGAAGCCGTTGACTGGCTGACTGAAGACGGATGGATGGTGCTGGAACTGGACCCGGCACAGTGTGAAAGGGTCGTGGAGCTATTCAGAGCAGCGGGTTTTGCAAAGACTGCGATTCATCAGGATCTAAGTGGTAACGATCGAGTCGTATCCGCAGAACGGAGTTGAAGTATGGATATGCTGGTTGTTCAGGGAGGATGCACGCTGCGGGGCCACGTCTTCGTCGATGGTGCCAAAAACGCGGCCCTGCCAATCATGGCCGCGTCGATCCTGCTTGACGGCGATATTCGCATCAAACGTGTACCAGATCTGGTGGATGTTCAAACCATGTCTCTGCTGCTGCAGAGCCTGGGCGCTGAGGTCACACGCAGCGGAGACACTCTGGACATCGATACCCGCGATGTAGCCTGCCAACATGCGGACTATGAACTGGTCCGGCGAATGCGAGCCAGCGTCTGCGTACTCGGTCCATTGCTGGCTCGATTTGGTCGCGCGTCCGTATCGTTGCCGGGCGGTTGCAATATTGGCCATCGTCCGATTGATCTTCATCTCAAGGGACTGGCAGCATTGGGAGCGGACCTTCGTATCGAACGCGGTTACGTGATTGGGGAAGCGTCACAACTTCGCGGGGCGGACATATTTCTGGGAGGGCCCGGCGGCAGCACGGTCACCGGAACATGTAACGTAATGGCCGCCGCGTGTCTGGCTAAAGGTCACACCGTTATTCGTGCTGCGGCCTGTGAACCTGAAGTCGCGGATCTAGGTCGTTTTCTCAATGGTGCGGGTGCCAGGATTAGTGGACTCGGGACGTCAACCATCGAAATCACAGGAGTCGAAGGGCTGACTTCAGTCACGCACACGGTCGTGCCGGACCGTATCGAAGCGGCGACATTTGCCATTGCCGCTGCCGCAACACGTGGAAATATCTCCATTCACGACGTCTGTCCGGAACACATGGCAAGTGTGATTGAGGCTCTGGAAGACATTGGGGCCACGATTCATGTGGCCGCTGACCAACTTGATATCTCTGCCACAGGATCTCTGCGCAGCATCGAATTGGCTGCGCTGCCGTTTCCTGAGATTCCAACGGATACTCAAGCCCAGTTTATGGCACTGATGGCCACAGTGCCGGGCATCAGTGTTGTCACCGACCGCGTTTTTCCGGACCGCTTCATGCATGCCTCGGAACTTGTGCGAATGGGTGCGCAGATTCGCCGTGAAGGCGCATCTGTGGTGATTGATGGCGGCAGGCGGCTGACCGGGACCAGCGTTATGGCCTCAGACCTGCGTGCGAGTGCGGCTTTGGTTATTGCAGCGCTGGCAGCGGATGGCGAATCACAGATTCGCCGTATCTACCATCTTGATCGTGGCTACGCGCGGCTGGAACAGAAGCTGAACGGACTTGGAGCAAGCGTGATTCGCCGAGCGGATGGTTCCGCTCAAGCGAAACGTCCCCACTATCTGCAGGGGGACTCCGCCAGAAGCAAAGGATCTCAGTCGCAGCGGGATTAGGACACTTCTTCTTTCGAATCCCTGCGGCAGAAGCCAGCCTTGACGTGTGGCTGCATTTCAGAAGCTCAACGCATGCCGGACTGGCATATTCCGTCATTTCGCCAGTTCACATCAGGTGACTGCGATCAGTGTTTACAGTCTTCACACCGTTGATCCGGCTGCCGCACCATGTAGGCAGGTCCGTACTTAGATGGTTCGTTCTTCAACGTGTATGCGTTGTATTCCATGCGAAACGGATCGCAGGGCCGAGTAAACAAGTTGCCAAATCCACGCGGCCGAAAGACGTCAGGTGCACAGCGAACGCACCGCGTTAACGTTGTCGTCTTGGGGCGATACCACGTCGTGTAGGTGGGCATCGGTGACGGGAAATGCTTAAAGCCGTAGCCGGCAGATCCTGGAGTTCCCGGACCTGGGTACTGGCGGTATTGATCGAAGCCGTTGACGCCGTAGTACTGCGAAGTGGCTGTCGATGAGACTGTCGCGGTGTCTTCGGGCGTAACCGAATTCAACTGAGCGTAGCCACGGTTGTGGAATATCAGTATCGCTACAACGAAAACTGTGACCGGGGTGAGTGAACGCATCCTGCTGCTCTCCGCGAGTGGTTATCGGCCGGGAGCAAAATTCCATTTGCTCCACATCCTCATCAGATCGACAGGTCGGCCGGCAGGACTGGTGGATGGATGGGGGTTACTGCTGCACTTCGGCGATTGCCGGATGGTTGAAGCCGTCCTGAGGATTGTCGGGGATGTACTACGTTCGGCCCTGAAACCGTGAATGAGGATCCGATCTCCCGGAAGAACCTATCGGGTACGGATAGATAGGAAAGATGAGACGTGTTGGCGTGTTGAGGTTCTAAATTCAGTCATTTGTCGGTAAACTCCCCGTTTGCGTCAGCTTGTTTGGCCCACCCGTCACACTCATCCCAAGGTGACCGCGGACTTTGTCTATGAACCCATTGAATTCCGCAACGGTCGAAAGTGCAGTGGAACTGTCGGCGACGGAGATTACGAAACCACGGCCGGAAACGCCGGTTCGTCAGTCGGAGCCACAGCGACTGCTGTTCAAGAAGTCTGCCCGCACCTGCAAGTTGCAGGGTGTTCGTATACGTTCGATTGGTTCTTACATCCCACTGCGTGTGGTAACCAACGGTGAGCTGGAATCTCAATACGGCTTTGAAGGCGGTTGGATCAAGAAACGCACGGGGATTCTTGAGCGTCGCTATGCGGCACCGGATGAAGGGACAAGCGACATGGCGGTCATGGCTGCTCGCCGTGCCATCGCGAACTCCGGCGTGAATCCCGCCGACATTGATCTGGTCCTGGTGGCCACGTTTACTCCTGATTTTACGTGCCCTTCAACGGCCTGTCTGGTTCAGGAGAAGCTGGGTCTTGATGCCCCGGCCGTTGATCTGCAGGCTGCCTGTTCCGGCTTCATGTACGCTCTGGCGACCGGCGCTCAGTTTGTCGCGACCGGCAACTCAAAACTCGCTCTGGTCATTGGCGCTGACGTAAACAGCAGGATCGTGGAGCCGGATGATCAGGGGACCGCGCCGCTGTTTGGTGATGCTGCCGGTGCTGTGTTGCTGGAACGTGGTACTCCTGAGCAAGGTCTTGTGTGCTATCAGTTGGGAGCGGACGGTGCTGGTGGCTGTCTGTTGGACCGACCGGTTGGAGGAACACTTCGGCCGGTGACTCCTTCATTGGTCGCCGAAGGCCAGCACTTTCTGAAGATGGACGGCCGCAATGTTTTTAAGTGGGCGATTCAGGTCGTCACAGAAACCATCGAGCAGATTATGGCACAGGCGGGTGTCGGCGTGGACGATGTAAAGTTGTTTGTGCTGCATCAGGCCAACATCCGGATCATCGATCATGCCATGAAGGTTTTACAGATTCCACCTGAGAAGGTTTTCAATAATCTGGACCGCGTAGGCAACACGTCGGCTGCATCGATTCCGGTGGCGATGGACGAAGCTTTCGAGCAGGGCCTGATTGAACCAGGAGACCTTGTGCTGATGTGCGGCTTCGGTGCGGGGCTCACATGGGGTACCGGGTTGTTCCGCTGGTAAATGAATTCCGAACTTCAGTTCATTCGTACTCTGCAAGACAAATTTCCGGTCAGGCCACCCGTGCAGGTCGGTATCGGAGATGACGGTGCCGTCGTTGATTGCTCGCAGACCGACCGGCAGGTCATTGTCGTTGACATGCTGCTGGATGGTGTTCACTTCGATCTGCAGATCACCTCACCTCGGCTTGTTGGTCGCAAGGCGGTGGCCGTCAACCTTAGCGATCTGGCTGCGATGGGCTGCTGGCCAACTGCAGCATTCGTGTCCATTGCTGTTCCCAGGTCGCTGGAATCGGCCGCGGCGTTTCTGGAGCAGGTCTTCGCCGGTATCGAAGAACTGGCAAATCGCTGGAATTTCTGCGTTGCCGGGGGCGACACAAACACGTGGGATGGCCCATTTGTGATTGATGTTTGCCTGACCGGAGTCCCCGTCGGAGAGCACCCCGTGCTCCGGAACGGGGCCCGGCCGGGAGATATCCTGCTCGTTACCGGTCCACTCGGAGGCAGTTTCGGCAGTGAACGACATCTGAATTTCACTCCCCGGCTGGACCTGGCGAAATGGCTCGTTCTGAATTACGACATTCACGCCATGATGGATATCAGCGATGGTCTGGCGATTGACCTTCATCGCATGATGGAATCGAGCAATACCGGGGCGGATGTGATGGCGGACGCTGTACCGATACATGCGGACGCGAATACCGTTGACCATGACTCATCGTTGCTGCATGCGTTGAGTGACGGTGAAGACTTTGAGTTGCTGCTGGCCATCAGCGCTGACGACTTTGAGCGACTGAATTGCGACACGGGGCGTCCGCAGGACTTTCACCAAATCGGAATTGTGCGTAGCGGACGACATTGCCAACTGATTGACGACAGTGGTCACGCCACAGGTTTGAACGTCGCTGGCTGGCAGCATGATATGTCTTAGCCAGCCAGCGCCACTCGTTTCGCTTGTTCAGTGCTTTCGTGACCCGAAGCGCAGCTGAGGCGATCGACGCTAATGATCTGCTCCTGGGGGCACGGTGCCTCCACCCTCTGACAGGGAGTTTCTGGTTTGTCTGGCTGAAAGTGGTTGTCGTGGACTTCCCTTGAGAGGCCGGTGTGAGGGGCGTCGCTGCTTCAGGCGCCGGTTGGAGAAGGCTGGTCCGTACCGGCATTGGGGTCAAAGGCTGACAATTCAGTGATTGCTTCCTGGACCAGCGATTTTAGTTCGTCCAGTACTGACTGAGAGCCTTCAGTGGACCCGGCCGCGCCTTTGTCTTCCAACGACTTGCTCAGGTGAGCAGGTTGCGGAGCGCCGAGCGAAAGCAGGACGCCTTTCAGCGTATGCCCGGCTCGGTGAAGAGTCTTTGGATCGTCGCCGTCCACGGCACCTTGTACGTTGGCCAGCAGCTGTTGCGATTCCTGCAGAAAGGCATCGATAACCGCCCTCAACAGGTTCCGGTCACCGTCGACGTTGTCCAGAGCATATTCCCAGTCGATCACTGCAGGCTTCTCCACATAAGTTTCGTCTGAAGGTCTTGTTGCCTGTGGTGGGGCATGCTGTCCACGAATTCCCACAACTTTTGCCAGCATTTCAGCCAACTGCTTTGCCCGAATCGGTTTGGACAGGTATTCATCCATTCCGCCCTCGATGCATCGCTCACGATCTCCTTTCATGGCATGAGCTGTCATCGCAATGATCGGAGTCATCGGCCCGGACTGCCGCTGCAGTTTTCTGATTTCTGCGGTGGCAGCCAGTCCATCCAGTATAGGCATTTGAACGTCCATAAGAATGACATCAAAGCTGCCATCTGCATAAATGTCCACAGCTTCCCTGCCGTTGCGAGCCAGTGTAACCGTGTGTCCCTGGTTTTTCAGCACTCCTGTGGCCAGCGTTTGATTGACCAGGTTGTCTTCTGCCAGCAGGACCGCCAATCCCGTTGTCGCGTGAGTTACATCTTCTGCTTCTTCCGAAATCGCGTCTTTTTCCACGTCCGTGACGCCCAGCACTGTGACGATGGAGTCAAATAGCTCTGATTGTTTGACAGGCTTAAGTAGATGGGCATCCACCCCCAGCCTTTGCCTTCGATCCCCGTCCCCAGGGCGGCCTGAGGATGTGAGCATAATGATTCTCAAGTCGGAAAAACCGCCATGGGATCTTATCCGGTCACATAGCGTGAAACCATCTTCGTCAGGCATATTGACGTCTGCCAGGACCAGACTGAATGGAGGTGCATCTGCCGCTGCTAATTGACTCAGACCGGCAGCGGCATCGGCGGCGACGACGGCAATCATTCCCCAGCCACGGCACATGTCGTGAAGGATTCGGCGATTCGTGGCATTGTCGTCGACAATCAGCACGTGCGTGTCGGATACAACGACGGGATCGCGATTGCGCCGGGCCACGTCACGAGCGATGCCCAGTTCCGTTGTAAACGAGAACTTACTGCCTTTGCCGACTTCACTTTCGCATCGTATTTCACCACCCATCATGGCCACCAGGCGACTGGCAATCGCCAGCCCCAGACCCGTACCACCGTATCTTCGTGTAGTCGACGTATCTGCCTGTTCGAACGCCGAAAACACGTCTTCAATCTTGTCGGCCGCAATTCCTATTCCGGTATCGGTCACTGACACGTTCAGGCAGGCGACGTCGCCCGCAGTCTGCTGCAGTGTGACGAACAGAACAACCTCGCCTGCCGAGGTGAACTTAATGGCGTTACCGACAAGGTTGACGACAACCTGACGCAGCCGTGCAGGATCACCAATCAGAAACTCAGGGACGTCAGGCGCTACCGAGAATGCGAGTTCCAGGCCCTGACGGTGGGCGCGAGTGCCCAGCAGCTTCATCGCGTCGCCAAGCGATTCCCGCAGGTCAAAGGGGATCGATTCCAGATCCAACCGGCCCGCTTCGATCTTGGAAAAATCGAGAATATCATTGATCAGCGACAGCAACGATTCGCCAGACGCTTCCACCATTTCCAGATATTCCTGCTGCATGGGAGTGAGCTCAGTTTCCAGCAGCAGCTCCGTCATTCCAATGATGCCATTCATTGGTGTTCTGATCTCATGACTGACATTCGCCAGAAAATCACTCTTCGCCTTGTTAGCGGCATTTGCCGCGTCGTGTGCGATTTGCAGCGTTTCTTCGTTCCGTTTCCGTTCGATCACCTGTCCTACCTGTTCACCCACACTTTGAAGGATCCACAGCAGCGCCTTGTCTTCTAGGTGCTTCCGGAACGCAAAGAACTCCAGAATCGCCACAAGTTCCCCGCGGATGATCACAGGAAACCCAACGGCACTGCAGATCTTCGCCTTGCGAAACGCTTCCGCGCGGGGCGACGAAAAACCGTTCTGCACGTCTACGATCCATTGCGGCTCGCCCGTTTTCCAAATCATACCCGGCAGGCCCTGACCTCGCTGTATGCGAACACTGTCGGTGACATCTCGAAAATCGCTGACCTCGGTGCCTTTCTCCGGATACCAAATGGGCGCGGACACCAGACGGTCGACATCGGCATCCTCGGCGGGCACGTAAACATGGCCAACTGTCCAGCCAGTCAGGATGCACACGATGCTCAGGCAGCCGCTGAGTGCTTCTTCCAGCGAATCCGTTTCGCGTGCGAGCGACGTCGCCTGATACAATAGACCGGCCTCCATGGCCTTCCGCGATGCTGCCTGCTGAGCCAGTTTCTGTTTGGTAATGTCCCTTCCAATTCCAACCAATCCGATGACCTGACCGTCTGCATCGCGCAGCGGAATCTTGCTGGTCAGCATCCACACCTCGCCACCGAACGCATCGACATTGGATTCTTCGCGGTCGATCAACGGTGAACCCGACTTCATGACTCGCTGATCATCATCAGCGAAATGCTGGGCCAATTCCCGGGGAATGAAGTCAAAATCGGTCAGTCCCTTCAGTTCAGCAAATTCGCTGCAGCCATAAAGCCTGATCAGTGCCGGATTTGCTGTGAGGAACCGGCCGTCCGTGTCTTTGATGAAGATCACGTCCGGCAGGTGACTCATCAACGTCTGCAAGCGGTCGCGTTCACGGGCCAACGCCTCTTCTGCGCGAATCAGGCTGGTGATGTCGCGCGACAGACCGAAAGTACCAACGACTTTTCCGTCAGCGTTGTGCAGCGGCAGTTTTGTTGTTGAGCACCACGTCGCGTCACGGTCACGCCATGCCACACGCTCAATCCGCCCAACAATCGATTTTCCGGTTCGCATGATGCGAACCTCGTCTTCGCGAGCCTGTTCGGCGTGTTCCCCGTCATAGAAATCGGCGTCCGTTCGGTGAACGGCTTCTGACGCGCTTTCCAGGCCAAACATGGACGCCATGTTCTCACTGATTCTGGTGAACCGGCTGGCAGTGTCCTTGAAATAAATTGCGTCCGGGACGTGTTGCAGCAGTGCCTGCAGGAGCGCACTCTCTCTCTGTTGAGCCTCCTTAGTCTCGATTCGGTCCGTGACAATCCAGAACAATACCTGGATTCCGACCACATTCCTGTCCGCATCCAGCTGTGGTCCCTTTAACCGTTCGACCCAGCAGACACTGCCATCGCCGTGGATGTGCTGAATAACTCCCTGGAACACGGTGCCCTTTTCCAGAGTTTCGGCGTCTTCACTGAAAAACTGCTGCCTCTGCATTTCGTTCAGAACGACCGGCTCACCGTTTCTGATGAGTTCACCCAGAGTCGTCTTGTGAAACTCAAGATAGGGTCGATTCGCAAAGATCGGCTTTCCGTCCCTGTCTTTTCTCAGCAGGCACACCGGCAAGCTGTCGACCAGCATCTGATAGTCTGCCTGGGTCTGCCGCAGTGCCTCCTCAGGCGTGTCTGACGAAATGTGGTTCATGACGGATTTGCGTTTTTGACCATGGTGACTCGATTGCCCCGTTCATTCCACTGAACTTCGTCCAGGAATAGTCTAATCATCATGATGCCGCGACCGTGTGGCTTCAGAAGGTTTTCGGGGTCTGTGGGATCCGGCAGACAGGACGGATCGAATCCCGGTCCGTCGTCGGTGATTTCGATCTTAAACTGCTGCGGCGATATTGAGGCGCGAACAGTTACGCGACGATCCATCCATGGTTGTCTGGAAGACCGTTCCCGGGCCAATTCATTGAATTGATCACCGTCACCTTCCCGCAGCGCGGAATCCAGTTCCAGGTTGCCGTGAAGGCACGCATTCAGGAGTGCTTCTTCCATCGCAATGCCCAGGCGAGGCAGGTCGCTGTCGGCACATAGCCCGGTGGCCTGTGCGGCCTGGCGAAGAAATCTTGCCGTTGACGCCATCAGTCCACGGTCATTTTCCAGCAGAAACTCGTAGTCGTCGTGACGCAGGTTCTTTAACAGCTCTTTGTGCGACTGAATCTCGCCCTGTGCCGCCAGAACCCGTTCGATGTTTTCTCTTAGCCATTGAGGACCTGACGTCTTGTTCACGTAGTTGGCTGCACCGGCTTTCATGGCCTGTACGGCAATCTCTTCGCTGCCCGTTCCGGTCATCAATACTACAGGAACGTCAGCGTGATTCCTGCGCAGATCGCGGACGAGTTCCAGTCCGTCGACCTCTGGCATCTGCAGGTCAGTCAGCACAAGGTCAATCGCCGTTGTGTCCACGATTTCCATTGCTTCTGCACCGCCGGCAGCGGTGCGGACCGCATACCCTTCCATTCGCGACAGCAAACCCGCAATTCGAGTGCGGTCTGTGGCAGAATCATCAACAACCAGAATCACAACCACAAGGTGCTCCAAACGTTAATCACCTATCGAAACCGAACGACAGGACCGAACAAAATTGGTGGACCGGCCGGGGAAGAAGTGTGCTAAGGCAATGACAGAAAAATAGTCTCCCATCAACGTTTCCCATACAAGGGGCAGGCATGAGTAAACGGGTGTAGTCAGATGTTTTGTTTTCGCGCTGCTAACGGTCACACATCGACCTTGTCAGGATGATCATGTTTCCGCATTCGTTGAACGACACCGAGTCCATCGCCTGCTGTATCTGACGAAAGCCGTTTCCGGCGGGAAATCGGTCACTGGGCGGTCCTGTGAGATCAGTAACAATGGCGTGGTCAAATCCTTTGCCCTGGTCGGTGATCCTGAAGTTGATTTCGACAGGATCGAGATTGACCTCCAGTCTGATACGTCGATCAGAATACGGAGGTTTGGATTTTTGACGCACAGCCCACGCCACGTATTCATCACGGGTGTGTTCCAGTGGTCTCGAGTTGGCTTCAAGATTTCCGTGAAAGTAGGCATTCAGGAGAGATTCGCGAACGGCCGTGGTCCCCGACTGAATATCCGTCGGCGTGAATCGTTCAAAAGCCGATAGTCGGTCACGCAGGAAGTTGATCAATGATCGTATCTGGTCAAGATCGTTATGGATCTCGAATTCGCAGCGATTCTGAACGACGTATTGCAACACTCTTCGAGTGGCGACGACTTCTTTTTGTGCCGTGATTACGTCTTCCAACGCTGGCACCAGGTCATCAGCCAGCCGTCGCTTGGGCACGTAATTAACCGCTCCGAGTTCGACACACTCGGCCGCGATTCTGTCGTCTCCCTGCGCGGTGATCAGAACCACAGGAAGGCCGGCAAATTCCAGATTGATTCTCCGCAGGAAATCTCTTCCGTCCATGTTCGGCATGACAAGATCAGAAACGACCGCGTCCACATGACGTTCCGCCAGCACATTCAGGCCGTCCTGCGCACAGGCTGCCTCGATTACTGTCCATTCGGGATAACGCCTCCTGATGAGGCCGGAGCCACGAGTTCGGTCTGTCGCGGAATCATCCACGAACAGAATCGTCGGTCCTGGTGCTGTTTCCTGACCTCTCAACACTTGTTCTCCCGTTCTGTGCGACAATAAACCCGTCGGACTCCCTGCGATGATAACAAGGAGGCTCTGTTCGTTTAAGTCGGAACTGCGGACGAGCACAGTCGTATTCACCGTCTTTAAAAGAAACAAAGAGATTCTGATGATCTGCCGCTCGGGCTTGAGCGTTTCTGTCGCGATGTGACTATCATATAGTCCGGTGTTATGTCGTCTTTGGCCTTTTTGTTGCCCGCGGGGTGTTCTCATGGCGGAAATTGTTCAGTGTTCGAATTGTGGCAAAAGACTAAAGATGAAAGAGCCGGCAGCGGGCAAGAAGCTGAGGTGCCCAGGCTGCAAGGAGGCGTTTGTTGCCGCCGGGAAGTCCGGTGGGGGGAAGAAGAAACGCAGGCCACCGGCCGACGACTTTGATGACTATGGGGCAGACGATGACTTTTCCGCCGATGGAGATGATGACGAATTCGGTGCTCCTGCTCGTCCGAGGAAATCCGCCGGCAAAGGAAAGAAGGGCAAAAAAGCCCCGGCGAAGACGAAGTCAAAGACCCCACTGATTGCCGGGATTGCAATACTCGGTCTTGGATTAGTGGGGGCTCTGGTCTACATGCTCGTGTTTGCGAACGGCGGAGACGCCACAGCCGACAATGACTCATCCGCCGCCGGCGAAGTTGCCGCCGACGCAGGTGCGGAGGACGAAGATGGGGAGGAAACAGAAGCCACTGCAGAAACGTCAACTAAGGCAGGTTCGTCGGGCGGTCCCGCCGCGGTTGCCGGCGCATCGTCAACGTCTCAGGATGGCAGTGTGAATCTGGCGTGGCTGCCTCCCACTTCCGAAGCCGTTGTTCGCATTGATATTGCCCGGCTGGTTGACGGGCCGCTCGGCCAATTGCTGCAGAACCCAATGCTCTCTCCCCAGATTGAGCAGTTCAAGCAGCAGGTGGGTTTCGGGCCTGAAGATGTTGAATCGATCACCGTTGGCGTTGGCGGAATCTCAGATGCGGTCAGCCGAGACACGCCGCCACAGCCCGAGGATCTGCCGGTCACTGCTGTCGTGCGAGCGAGGACGTCGGTTGACATTGACAGTCTGCAGTCAGTTATTCCAAATTCACAAAGTGTGACCGACGGGCAGATGACTTACCTGCGAGTGCGTGAAACACCGCCCGTCGCAATCTGGTTAGCAGACTCAACAACGGCCGTCGTTGGCGTGGAGGACATTGTCAAGCGAGCGGCTTCCTTCACGACGCCGCCATCCGGAATCGACACGGCACTGTTCGACGGTGAAGCGGCCATTCAGGTTGTGTTTTCCCCCTCGAACCCGGACGCCATATTCCGGCATCCGCAGGCCGTCATTCCACCAGTGGGACCACCCGCGGGGCTGGAGCTGGCAAAACACTTCCTGGCGACAGCCGATGCAGCGTCGCTGGGCATTGACCTGACGGACGACCTGGGCTTCAGCATGGCTGCACGATGCCGCGATGCTGCCGCCGCACAGCAGATGGTCAAATTGCTGAATGCCTCATCCGAAGAAAGCAAGGCGCAGGCAGAAGCTCAGATGGCGGGATTGCCACCGATGCTGGCACCACTAATGACACTGAACAAGACACTGACGGATTCCCAGAAAATCGCAGCCGAAGGGGACATCTGCAAAATGACAATGTCGGCCCCCGGTGGTGGGCAGCAGATTGCCGGCTTCATCCCGATGATCCCAATGATGATCGGCCCGATGATGCAACAGGCACAATCTGCGGCTCAGGCGGTACAGCCGCGGAATAACCTGAAGAACATGGCTCTGGCCATGCACAACTTTAGCGCCGTTTACGGTCGTTTCCCGAATTCTGTCTCTCGCAGCGAATCCGGAGATGCGCTGCTCAGCTGGCGCGTGCACCTGTTACCGTTCCTGGGACACGAAGAGCTGTACAATCAGTTTGCGCTGGACGAGCCGTGGGACAGCACCACGAACCAACCTCTTGCGGAACAGATGCCCGATGTCTTTCGAACCGACAGTCCAGGCCTGCAACCTGGCCACACAGTGTATCAGTTACCGGTCGGCCCGGGGGCGGCCTTCGAAGATACAAAGGGGCTGCGGATGGGAGATTTTACCGACGGAACTTCGAATACCATTCTGATTGTCGAGGTACCTGCGTCTCAAGCAGTCTTCTGGACGCAACCAGGCGACTTCGCTTTCGATCCCGACAGTCTGCTGGACGGCATGGGAGAAACTGACGCAGAAGGATTTCCAGCGGCTCTGGTCGACGGTCAGGTAACGGTCATCACCGAAACGGGGGCAGCCCTGAAGGCGTTATTTACGCGGAATGGCGGCGAAGCCGTTAACCGATAGCTCCACCTCATTTCGGGCGGACACGTCGGCAGAGTTTGGCTCCCCGGAAGGGAAGTCTGGTTCGTCGTGGACTGGAAAGGTGGAGTCGCTCGATGACCCTGTTGTACATGGATGAAAAATTCCTGCTGCATGACACCGGCAATCATCCGGAGTCCGCCGCTCGACTGGAGCACGTACACCGAAAGTTGAAAACGTCCGGGCTGCTTTCACAGGTAACTCGCGTGCCCATTCAGCGAGCTCACGATGACGACATACGGCGCGTTCACGTGACTGGATATCTGGAATCCGTACGGCGACTTGCCGATGAGGGGGGTGGTCGCATTGAGGCAGATACTGTCGTCAGCCCGGATTCGGCCGATACTGCATGGCTCGCTGCGGGTACCGGTGTGGATGCGGTGACCCGTGTTGTCAATGATGAAGATAAGCAGGCACTGTGCCTTGTTCGACCGCCCGGACATCACGCTGTTCCCGATTCCGCGATGGGCTTTTGCCTGTTAGGCAACGTAGCAATTGCAGCCCGCACAGCCGTGCAGCGATTGGGACTGAAGAAGGTCCTCGTTGTCGACTGGGACGTTCACCACGGCAATGGAACGCAGGACGTCTTCTACGAAGACGAAAACGTCACGTTCTTTTCGGCACACCGCTTTCCGTTCTATCCGGGCTCCGGCCGCAAGAGCGAAACCGGTCGTGGAGAGGGACTGGGCACTGTCTTCAATCTGCCACTGCATTTCGGCGTTTCCCGAAAAGACTACCTCACCGCCTTCGAAAACACGCTGACTGCTGCCGCCGATCGTTGCCGGCCGGAACTGGTGTTCATCAGTGCCGGATTCGACGCTCACGCCGAAGACCCGATTGGTTCACTGGGGCTGGAAACGGACGATTTCGCTGAGCTGACAAAACTGGTCATGCAGGTTGCCGCTACTCACGCGGGCGGCCGGCTGGTCAGCATGCTGGAAGGTGGATACAACGTCGATCGACTGGCTGACTGTGTGGAACTGCATCTGCAAACGCTGATCGGCTGACGCGCGCCTTGAGTATCATACATGTGGCCAGGGGAAACGAGCAGGCGAAAACAATTGGGGTGAGTTCGCTGACTGGACAGAACAGCGAGTCCTGGGCTGCGACAGCGTGCAGAACGTCGTGCACGGCGGAAGACTGTTTTGGGGCTGGGGTGACACGCGGCTGGCAGGTTATCCGCCAGGCAGGTTCCACATGATCGGTGCGACGACGGAATTGCGACCGCTTGATACGTTTAAGCCGCCCATTCGGCTTCGCTATGACTATGTCTCCGACAGCAGCGGCACGCCTCGCGACGTTGCAAGAATGACGGGTGATGGCCCCACGTGGCTTGGTGGTTACTGCAGTCTGCCGGACAGAAGTGATCGAAATCGATTAGTCGCGACGTACACCAAAATCCGTCCGCCGCTCACTGCATATGAGAAAGGGCTGTGCGTATGGAACAACGAAACTGAGAAGTTCGAAAAACATTCCGTGGTGTGCACACTCACGGACGAATCGCCCAAACCGCCCGCCGTACCTCATGGTCATCCCGTCTTCTGGCACAATGATGCGGGAGAGAGATTTGTCCTGTTCGGGGACCCGTTTCCAGCACTTAGGTGTCCGGCGACGTTTGAAGCCTGGTCAAATCCGAAGATGTGGGAGCAACTGAAACCCCAGGCTCCGGTACCAATGCAGGATGCGATAACGCGAATCAAACCGCATCGCGGAACAATCGCATGGAGCGATTACCGCAAAAAGTGGGTGACCGTCTTCACTCAACAGTTCGGTGAATCATCCCAGCTGGGCGAACTCTGGTATGCCGAAGCAGACGCACCCACCGGTCCGTGGGGCAGTGCGATCAAAGTCGTGACACACAACAAATATTCATTCTACAACCCACAGCTCCATCCGGAATTCACGGATTCAAAGTCGCCCATCCTGCTTTTCGAGGCCACTTACACACACACACTTTCTCCAGGACTTCCTCAGCAACGCCCCGTCACGATTACAACCAGGTCCTGTATCGACTTGATCTGGACACGTTGAACGTCAGTGACCAGGACGTCACACGCTGCCACATGAAAATCCACAGTCCCGAAAACTCAGACGAACGTGGACGCTCAATTTGGCATCCAGCGAGCCGTGTGAGGAACAGCAGCAGCAATTATCTGTGCCTGGCAAGGTCGAGGAACACTATGCTCGAAGGATTGCCGACGGGCGTGTAATGGCCGGTGAAGTTCAGGCTGCCTGATTTCTGATCAACACGAAACACGGCGATGTTGTCGCCCCGCTGATTGCAGGAATACAGAAATTTGCCTGTGGGACTGAAACTGAAGCTGCGCGGGTAGTTTCCTCGTGTCCACTCTTCTCCAACAAAGGACAGTTCGCCGGTTTCCCCGACGGAAAAAATCCCAATGCTGTCGTGCAGGCGGTTACCTGCGTAGACAAATCGCCCATCGGCGGAAACAAGGATGCCGGAGCAGAAATTGCTACCGGCGAAACCGGGAGGCAGGCTGGAGATGGTCTGCCGCGAGTTCAACCTGCCTGTGGCAGAATCGTAGTCGAACAGGACGATGGTTGATCCTTCCTCCTGCAGGGAATAGAGCCAACGGCCGTTGGGATGGAAATGGAAATGTCGTGGCCCGTCTCCCGGTGGCAGTGCGACGGCCGGGGGGGCGTTCGGCGTCAGCACGCCTTTCTTATCATCGAATTTCCAGACATAGATCTGATCAAGACCCAGGTCGACGTGTAACACGAACCGCCCCGCCGGATCGGCTTCAATCATGTGAGCGTGGGGTTGGTCGTGTCCGCTGAACGCAAAGCTGCCCGCGGGAGCGTTTGTGGCTGTGGTGGGGCCCACCTTTCCGGCGTCTTCCTGGATGTCCGTTGCGTCTCCCAGACTGCCATCAGCCAATATGGGCAGAACAGCTACGGAGCCGCCGAAGTAATTCGCGACCAGCACAAACCGTCCGGACGGATGAACGCTCAGATGAGCCGGCCCCTTGCCGCCGGAACTCACGGTGTTCAGCAATTCTAACGTCCCTTCGGCCGGATGGATGGCGAAGGCGCTGACAGAACCTGCCTCTTTGTCGCCGATTCTTTCCGTTTCATTCGCCGAATACAGGTGCGTTCTGGTCTCATTGAAAGCCAGGGCGCTGGGGCTGGTTCCCATTTCATGCAAACCGCATGGCGTCATGGCCCCGGTGGCCCGGTCAACCTGAAACAAATGGATGCCGCGTCCGTTTCCAGGAGGAAGATCCACCTGAGTGTCCCGCATGTTCTGAAGCGGCGATGTATAGGTGCCCACATAGGCGATCAGCGGTCGTGCGATTTCGTCGGACTGTCCGCTGACCAGAGAGACTGAAAGTAACGGAATGCTGCCTGCCACTGCTGAGGTGACTTTCAAAAACGCGCGTCGGGAATAGTCGTGCGGAATCATAATGGGAAGTTACCGGATAGAAGTTGGCCTTAGAACAGTTTACTTATTGTCGTGAACGATACTGGCTCGCGGGAGTAACAAAACTGTGATCGAAAGTCGCTCTTCGCGGCCACAAGTCTGCGTGAAACGCTGTAGCCAGCGGAGTATGAGGCCTGCTGAGCGCGGAAGCAAGCAGCGGTGTCACCAGCCGTCTGAGGAAACACGCCGGAACCGATGAGATCTCGCTGCGTCAGTCGACTGGCTGCAGTCGAGGTGTCCGGCCGGCGATGGCATCTTCCGAAGGATGTTGATGGAGCGGAACCATGTTCAGAAACAGATCCACAACGCGTTTGTCGTAGTCCTGCGGATTCGCTTTGCGGGCTGAGTTATGTTTGGCCCCGGGAACAAACATAACTTTGCTGTTCCCGCCAATCCGTTTTTGGATTCGCGTGCTGCTTTCGGGAGGGACGTACGAATCGCGTTCGCCCGCGATCAACAGCACGCTGCGGCGACGCAGGTCGGGCAGCCAACGTTCCAGCTTTGGATGTCGCACGCTCCTGCGAAACTGACTAACGAAACGCGCCAGTTGACAGGAGATGTGAAGGTGCCATTCGGGTAGGAAAAACCACCAGGGTGTCGTATACCGAACCCAACGTGCAGCGTACAGAACCATTAATGTGTCAGTGGTGAACGCGCCGTCAGCAACGACACATTCCACACTGTCGTCCGCCGCAGCGACAGCGAGTGCCGCATTGGCGCCCCGACTGACACCCATGAGTCCGATCGGGAGTTCGCTCAAAGCAGAATGAGATCGAACGAACTGCATGACAGACTGCACGTCGCGCACTTCGAAGTCGGTACACCAATGCAGAGGTTCATATCCCGGAATGAGGTCACTGTCACCCTGCCCGCGGAAATCGAATGCCAGAATAGCAAATCCGAAGTCGAGCAGGCCCTGGCAATAATCCAGTGCCGACCAGTGAGTGCCCTTAAACTCCGGGCAGAAGATCACGACCCCCAGGGGAGTTTCGTGGGGCATGTGCAGGGATCCGCGCAGGGTCTGGCCGTCAGATGCCGGAATCGACACTCGTTCGACAGCATCCAATGGTTCCACCGAGGTCACTTCAAACGGGAGTTTCCGTTCGAAGATAGGAACGATCACGACGATCGAGAACACATGGATCGCCAGTTCCATGGCGATAATCACACCGAAAATGATGTAGACAACTTCCGGATTCAAGCCAGACTCCTCAATGTTCGAAACTCGCGTTTTGCATTTCCTCAGATTCTCCGCGGCGGTTGATTCACGCCGGTGCCGTTTCAGGCGATTGCCGGCGTCGCCGGCGGTGTCCACACTGGCAGGTCAGCAAGTCCGCCTCCGCAATAAATATGATGCCACAATTGGGTGCTGATCACGCCGGTCAGTCCCATGTCCAGTACGAACCGCTGGAACGAGACTTTCCCACGTTTCATTTGAACACGTCGGGCCTGTTCCACACCATGAGGATCAAACAGACCGGTCTTCCCCAGGGACTCGGGGCTGAGCAACTGATCCACCCAGGCCGGGCGCCCGTCGCCCAGAAACGTGCCGGAAAAGTCTGCCCGAAACATGGTCTTCGGCCGATTGGCGATTGGTTTTGGCAGGATGCGTTTGGCAGCCTGCCGCAGCAGTCGTTTGTCTGTTAAGCCTCGTAGTTTCAGACTTGGGTCGATGCTGGTGCAGAAGTCAACTACACGCTCGTCCAGAAAGGGAAATCGGCCTTCCGTCGAACCGTTTCTGAGCGGCCGGTCACCTTTTGCGCTCAACAGCATCCCCGGCAGCATGACACGCGACGCAGCGTACAGCGATTGATTCAGCGGGTGCCAGCGTTTCATCCGGTCATGCTGCGGCAGTTCGCTGAAGGCCTCGTAATCGCCCAGCGAATCCCACATACCCGGCGAGTAAAGTGATTCTCGAGAGTGCCGCATGATCTCCCAGGTAAACTGTTGAGCGACACGAACTCCGTTCATTGCTTCCCACGGTGGCAGACGCCGTGTGCTCCCTCCCACGAGTGTGCCAAACAGGAATCGTCTAGCCAGTCGGTTCAGTGACCGGCCGGTCCGCAGAACGACCTGATTCGCCTTAAACCAGACATAGCCAGCCAGCAGTTCGTCCGCTCCTTCGCCGGTCAACGCGACGATATTTCCGTCCTTCCGAGCGGCGTGCGCCAGCCGAATCATACAGGCGGCAGATGTGTCCAGGACCGGACTCTCCGCTGCACGAATCAGTTCAGGAAATGTACTGGCGATCTCGGACGAGGACATGCTGACCGTCGTTAACGGCGAACCCAGCAGCGACGCAGATTCTGCTGCCTGTGTGCGTTCGTCGTTGGGGCCCGAACGATCGAGTCCGATGGTGAAGGACGGCAGTGGTGGGTCGTGTTCCTGACAGGCCAGTCCGAGAATCGTCGTCGAATCAAGTCCACCGCTGATGTACGTGCACATCGGCATTTCACCGACCAATCGTCGGCGAACGGCTCCGCGCAACAGTTCCTCAAACTCTTCTGCGGCTGTTGCGATACTTTCAAAACGCCGCTCGTCGCCTGCGTCCGGATAATCAAAATCCCAGTACTTGCGAAGCTGTACCTGCCCGTCCTGAACTTTTATGTAGTGCCCCGGCGGCAGACATCGAATTCCGGCAAAACAAGTGCGAGTCTGCGGCATCGCAAAGAAGTTGAAGAAGCAGTCCAGCCCTTTCAGATCCGGCGTGGCCTGTATGAGTCCGGAAGCCAGCAGCCCCTTGATCTCAGATGCCCATATCAGCCAGCCGTCGACTTCGGCATAGAACAGGGGAGAAATGCCAGCGCGGTCACGGCCCAGCAGGAGTGAGCGGTTTCGGGCATCCCACAGACTGACGCCAAACTGACCACGTGCCTCATCAAAGACTCGTTCGCCAAGATCTTCGTATAGATGGACCCATGCTTCCGTGTCGCAGTGTGTCTTCAGAGTGTGTCCCCGATCGACCAATTCACGGCGTAATTCCGGGTACTCGTACAGCTCACCTTCGTAGGCGACCCAGACATCACCGTTTTCGTTCGATATCGGCTGGCGTCCCTGAGCAACATCAATCACAGACAACCGTCGCACGCCCAACGCTACCGGGGCATCAACGTGAATCTGTTCGTCGTCCGGTCCCCGATGTGACATCGCTCCGGTCATCCGCAGCAGACGTCCATCCGGAAACCGTCGAGTCCCCTGCAAATCGATCGCTCCCGCGATACCGCACATGTGAACTGATTCCTTAAATGTGAAAAGATGACTTCGGCCGAAACACGGCGATGCCTATTCCAGAACGGAATCAGGAATCGGCAGGTCAAGATCCTCATACAGATGCTGCAGACTGGACTGATCCAGCGCCGGCTGCCTCACACGATTATGGTCGCGACAGTCCGCGATCATTCGGTCAGCATTGGGGAATTTAATCTGAGCCAGCATCGATTGCCAGACATCCAGTTCCGCAGAGGCGAACCACCGTGCCGGTTTTGCCAGCAGCTGCAGAAGAAACTCCTGCTCGTGAGGGGCCAACTGTTGGTGCAGCTCAGTTCCAAACGTCTTAAACAGTCCATTATGCGCCGATTCATCTTTGCGATGGATCGCTGTTGTCAACACATTGAGTGGCTGGACATCCTCTGTCTCGGCAAGCAGCTTCAGATAATCGCTGACCAGCATCTCTGAGACGATGGCAGTTGCGACCTGAACCAGGATTTTCTTCCACGGCTCCGGGTGACATTCCCGCTCGGCGTGCATACGCGTAACCAGCTCAAACTCCGGCAAACGGACATGGTCCAGTCCACGATGGAACCGCGTGATATCGCAGGCGTTGGACGTCAGAAGTATGTGATAGGACTCGTCGACCAATGCTTCAGCGATTGCCTCTCGATGACGCCGTGCCGGAATGCCTGGCAGAACATCGTCTATCACGTGCATGCACGCCGGAATTACGATCTTCGATTCAACGGCGATTGTTTTGGCGTTGTAGGCGAGCCACCCACAGGACAGTGCAGCCTGCCGAAATGATTCAGGTGCCCGCGCGAAATCTTCGTGATCACAGAATGGAAGCAGCTCAACCAGAAAGTCGGGCCGGCTGATGTCGAACACTTGCTCGCAGTCGGGCTCCGGACGTTTGACGGCGGCTCGTTGCGACCAGGTGGTGACAAACTTTGCGAACGGGTCCGTCTCGTCGTCGAGATGAGCAAGTCTTGACGCTGCCGTTACGAAACCACGCCAGGGCCCCCTGCAGCGGTCCACGGGGAACGCCGAACGCGAATTGGGATCATGTTCGAAAACTGACATTTCGTGGCGCGGACCTGGGGAATTCGTTCATTGATTCTCCCGTCCGTGCGAATGTTATCATGTCGTCCGTGACTACTGTGTCGGTGCCTGGTCCCCAACGGGGACTGCCGAACACTGTCATACAGTAACGTGATACAACGAGGGACGCGGATTCGCAAAGGAAAAAACACCAAATACGGTAGTTGGGGGTTTTAGCCAGTTCAGGGGGACGGTAGACTAATCTCTTCTCACCCGCTGGTCAGGTGTAAAGTCTGGTTGTCGCAGAATGCGGAGTTTTAAGAACCGCGCGATTTCCCGAACGAAACGCTTCAGGGGCCATCTAACCATCGGCTCCCTTTCGCCTTGCGCAATGCTGTTGCGGTACTGGTGTGCTTGAACTTGCTGCTACGAGGGGGCCACTTAGGGGTATTTCGTCCTGCTCAGAGCACAACGAAACCGGATTTCCCCGGCGCTGGTGGTGGTGAGTTCGTGTAGCATTCATGCGTCAGGCTTCCAATAAAAACTCTCGCCAGAGATCGCGAGACGGCAAGTACACGTTTGATCGGAAGTGTGTTGCAGGGGTGACGGTCGACATGAGAGCAAAACAGGATCGAAGGCTTGCAACCCGAATCCCAAACCAATGGTGAGGAACGGGATTTTCCGTTGCCTCTCGCGCCGTTCGAAGCCTACATGCTGGCGGATCACCGCGACGTGTATCCGATGCATTTCTATTTCCGGATGGTCCTTCGAGGTCATCTGGAACGCGAGCCGTTCACTCAGTCCCTGACAGAATCGATCCGGCGGCACCCGCTTCTGCGCGCGAAAGTCCGGCCCCGATTTGGGCGATCACCCGTTTGGGAATCCGCGGCCGATGTTTGCATTCGCGAATGTGATCTCGGATTTGAGGATTTGAGCGAAGTTCTGCAAGCACGCCGTATCGACCTGACAACCGAAGCGGGGTTGCGAACATGGCTGTTCAAAGGACCGTTGGATACACAGCTGTTGTTCGAATTTCACCATTCGTGCTGCGACGGCCTGGGGGCGTTAATCTTTCTTGAAGACGTGTTGCTTGCCTACCACAGAATCGTCGCCGGGACAGCAGCGGCCGATCGAGCCTGTCAGAATTCCGGACTAGCGACGCGTGCTGCGATTCCACTGACCGCCCGACAGAAGCTATGCAAGATGCCGCTGGACGTCAGAGATTTCTTCCGCATCTCGTTCCGGCGACCAGCGATGGCGGCTATGGCTGCGGAGACAAAGCAGAAGGCCTTCGATCGCGATCTGTCCGCCTATCTGAGCCACCAGTCGTCGTCTGCTGAACTGACCGCGTTGCTGGCGGCGGCCAGAATGCAGGGCACGACACTGAACAATATTCTCATGACAGATGTCTACCGTTCCCTTGATCAGTGGATGTCTCAGTGTGGCGATTCAGGCCATCGTTGGATTCGGATGGCCGTTCCTGCCAGTATACGCGCCGACAGCAGAGTAACGAATACATGCTGCAATCAGGTGACCATCATGTTTCTGGATCAGCATTCCAGCGACATTCGCAATTCCGATTCGCTGCTCGACCGTGTTACAAAGTTGACGCGGTTTCATCGTGAATCGAATATCTGGTACTCCATGCTTCAGCTGCTCGATGCGCTCGCGGCCGTACCGCTGCTGATGCATCTGTACCTGCGGACGAACCGCCGAATGTGCACGACGGTCTTGAGCAATGTCGGTCGAGCGTTTGAATCGTGTTCGCAGCCTCGAAACAAAGGGCGACTGACTGTTGGTGACATGCAGTTGACATCATTGAATTTCCTCAGCCCACTGCGCCCGGGGACTGATGTCACGTTCGGAGTCGTCACGTACGCTGGTTCGCTCAGCCTCAGTATGCACTACAAGCCACACCGCATCCCGGAAATCCAGGCGAGGAAACTGTTCGATCTGCTCGTTCGCAATCTACAGCAATCGGCTCGGACGGGATCTCCCGTTTCTTAGTCAGAGACGCGGTCAGGCATGAAGTTGTCTGACAACGTGACGTGGCAACGACAGATTCCGGTACGAAGTCAGACCTGTTTTTGTTGGCCGGGCTGCCGATCACCATCCCCTTTGACTACAGCGATGTTCACTGACTCATGGCCTCGGTTCACGTGTCTTGATCGCAGAATGGCTGCTTCCACGAGCCAGTACCGGTTCCGTCATTTCCTAAGCTGCTCTATCTGTCTTCCCGATTTTCCGGCAAGCAGCGTTGCAGTGTCATTAACGCGAATGACGTTCCGTAAGGCTGGTGATAGTCGTACAGCGGATAGTCCCACCAGGATCCGTCTTTTTCCTGACGGTCCAGCATCAACTTTGCGAGCAAAGGCTGATAGGGCGCACGTTCGGATGCGGGCAGCTGATCCAGAGAAAGAGCGGCATAATAGTGCCCAAAGTAGTAGAAGTACCCGGCAACCTGCATCCATGACTCGTGGGGAATCGGTCGCTTGCGACCAATGTCCAGCCACCCGTTGCGAACGTAAAGGCGATAGAGCCAATTCTTGACGACGTTGTCGGTGATCTTTTTGTCGCCCCAGGCACGCAACGCGCAATTGCAACACTGTGTGCGTCCTAAACTACCGCCGGGACGGTTGATGCCTCGCATCGGCCGATCGTTCAGGTACTCGCCGTACAAGTAGCTGAAATCAGCTTTCCGTTGACGTTCCAGTGCAGCAATACCGCGTTTTACGATACGCTCTGGCGGTTCTACACCGATGGCTTTTGCCTCCGCTAGTGCGACCAGTACGGTTCCGTTGACGAAGCTGATGGAGGACGACGTCGGCTGGTTTGCCTGATAACGAAAGTCGTAGTAACCCCAACCGCCGTCGACAGATTCGTACCGCGTCAACATGTCATACTGCAGCCGGATCAATTCGATCAGTGCGGCCTGTCGTTGCTCGTGCTCCTGGTGATAGTCGTGCAGCCGCACCAAAGCCTGGATGGAGTACGCGTGTCCCCACACATTGTAGATCGCCTTGCCGGTGGCGCGCCGCAGGTTGGGCAGGTGTTCCAGCAGCCAATTCTCGGCACGTTCAATCGCCTTTTGGGCGTCCTTGTCATCCGAGGCCGCTTCCAGCAGCGCGGAGATGCATAGTGATGTCGTGGCGGCACGAAACGCATGATGTGCGCCCGGTACCGGCGCATAAATATTCAGTCCTTTGGTCCGGGTGGCCGATCCCCATGATCCGTTTGGATTCTGATCCGCCAGCAGAAACCGTACGCCTCTCTGAATGGAATCCCGGATTTCCGACTGGGCGGGCCCTTCGATCGCGGGCAGCGTGGGAGGCCTGTTGAAGTCGAGCGGATTCTTTAGAATGTCGCTGCCAGACGCCACGATTTCCTGGGCGGCCAACAAGACCGGGTGGATCGTGACGCCGGCGAGCCAAAACAGAACGAATGGAACGTATCTCATCACAGTATTTCCGGAAACAATGGTCTGCCACCAGCGGTCAGCGTAGTACGTATCATCCTTATCGTCCTACTCCTGCTTCTCACCAGCGTCGGCTTTCGGCTGTACGGTGAACTCCACATCGCAGGTCATCGTTGGCAGGATCGCGATGTTATTCCGATTGCGAAAGGTCACGATGCAGTCATATCTGGTGCCTGCATAAGGAACCATTGAGACAGATCTGACGGTACCGATAAGTGCCACGTTGGGAAACGCGTTTGGCAACACTCGGCATTTCGCACCGGCGATGACAGTCAGAAGTTTGTCTTCCGACAGATCGATGCGGACATGTAAACGACCGGTCGCAGCGATCGTGGCAATTGTCTGATCGTTCGTGATCTTTGATCCGGGTCCCAGTGTGCTTGGTTTGTCGTTTAGTCTTCCTCGACTGACTTCGCCGTGGAACACGATACCGTCGTGCCCTGCTTTCAACACGATTTGCTTACGCTCCTCCCGCATCTCCAGTACCTTCTTTTCTTCCTCTTTAAGGCTGTCACGTTCCTGCCCCATTTCAATTTCGCGTCTCGTGCGAGCACTGGCGATGTCACGCACTTGCTTCTGGTAGCTCAGTTTCGCTCGGGAAAGAGTGGCGTCCTGTTGTGCGTCGGATTGGGGGATCGTCTGGTTGACCGTTCGCAGCGTCTGAATCTTCGTTCCTTCCAGACGGTACTCGGCGGATTCGACGGATTGTCTAGTGCCGCAAGTCTCAGTTGTTAGGCCACCAGAGCGGAAGTCTGCCTGATTTTTCGTGAAGCCGCCCAGTTTTCCTTCCACGTGGATGGCCGTTTGGTGGTGTCTGAGCGGACGCGACGGCCGGTGTAATTCCATTGGA
>JAAERP010000513.1 GCA_024230215.1 Fuerstiella sp.
CACAGACACGCCACTCAGCTTAAAATCAACATCTCCGCTGCGGATCAGGAATCGCAATCGAGAATTTGCCGGAACTTCCAATTCCGTTTCCAGAGGTTCTACGACTTGGATTTCGGGCGCAACGTCCGGTTTAACGATGATGCGATTTGCCGCAATTGACTGACTTCGCAATCCGTCGTCAGTAATAATATGCAAGCGATAGTGGGTGTACCGGGGTCCATTCCTGGCGGAGTTCAGCGTCAATTGAAACTGGCCGTATGCTTGACGCGGGCCGGTTCTTTCCATGGAAACGGTGTTCACTTGCCGCATGTCATTGCCGTCTGTTCGCAGCAACTGCAGGTAGCAGCTTTTGATATCCGTATTAGCTACGGCGTCGATCTTTACGACCGTGCCTTCATACTGTTCGATCGTCGTGCCCCCCTCCTGGGTGTAAGACTGCAAATCCATGTAGGGCGCCGGCTCATACGTTATGGAAGCGACTGAGAGAATCGGCGACGAAGTCAGTTGCACTTTATA
>JAAERP010000514.1 GCA_024230215.1 Fuerstiella sp.
CACTGACTGTAACAGCACCCGACGCGGGCCGTACTACGGCATCAGACGGCACGAGATGGCAGACGGCACTTGGTTGGTGTTCCGACGCTGCAAATGC
Source organism: Fuerstiella sp. (assembly GCA_024230215.1). Taxonomy (GTDB): domain Bacteria; phylum Planctomycetota; class Planctomycetia; order Planctomycetales; family Planctomycetaceae; genus Fuerstiella. The sequence goes on from JAAERP010000514.1 coordinate 98, forward strand.
CTGGACTGCGGGTGCAAACGAATAGAACGGACTATTGAGGACAATGGGAATAGCAAACCAACAGATTCGACTGAACACCGGGATCCTGACGGACAAGGAAGCGGCAAGCGTAACTGGACTGCGGTTGTGGCAAGTGCGACGCGCCGTGGCACTAGGAAAAGTACCCTACCATCGGACGGGTGAAGGTAGGCAAATTATCTACCAACATGACATGCCACGACTGACCGCGGTAAGCGACTGGCCGGCAACGCGGAACGGTTGGTTTGATACTACGCAACTCCTGGACTCGCGATACTTTGGTTCACAGATAACGGGTTCGCACCGGACCGCGTTTATGAAGTATGGCAAAGCGGTTTTCTTGGGCGAAGCGTACGGCTTCGCAGACTACTGGATGCGGCGCGGTTCTAAAAAGTACGGCTTCCCTGCTGGTGGTCATCGCAACCTGGAGTTGTTCTATGCCGGCGGTCCGGACCGGTTCCGCACCTTCTTGGCTGACTGTCAGTCAAAGCTCGCAGGTCTCCGCTACGTCCACGATGGGCAAACACTGTCATTCGCGAAGTTGGCGGGCACACACGCAACTCAAATGATGCTCACAACCGTGAAGGGGGCGTTCTAATGCCCATTGCAGATTTCAACACAGCACTGGACGTTTCACCTGGCGAAGACTTCGCAGTGCGACTGTCGCATGAGTCCTGGCCGGAACCTTGGCCCGATGAAACCGCATTCCTGTTCATGGCACCACACGCATTGCTACGGGTGCCATGTTACGCAGAAGGCAGTGAAATTGTCCTGGAATTAGACCCCACTGAAACAGTATTCCCGCAACACGCCGTTGGCTGGTCCATAACCGCCTGGCACGAAGGGCAAATGCTCCGCGTGGCATCTGGGCAGTTGAGACGACAAAGCTAGCCAACACCGTTTTCAGGGCGTCACGGTGTGAGCTGGTTTTCGGCAGCGGTTGGCTTTGTTTTTTCGCGG
>JAAERP010000515.1 GCA_024230215.1 Fuerstiella sp.
CCTGTTGAGGAATTTCTGCGAGTTCTTAAGGAACCTTCGAATCACATTCCCGAGACGAAGTTGTTTTTTCGAGGCGACCATGAGCAGCCGAAACAGGCACTGCTGCCGGCATCGCTGACTGTAACGGCTCCCGAAGGGCAGCGTCTCGAGTTCGCCGCTAACAGTGATTCGCTGCCATCCACCGGTCGGCGGCTGGCTTTTGCACAATGGCTGACCAGCGGTCGGCATCCGCTGGTCGCCCGTGTAATTGTGAATCGTGTCTGGCTGCATCATTTTGGCAAAGGGCTTGTTGAAACGCCGGCTGACTTTGGCACGCTGGGCGTCCGTCCCTCTCATCCTGAATTACTGGACTGGCTGGCCGACGAATTCATGCGTCAGGGGTGGAGTCTGAAGAAGCTGCACCGTCAAATTATGACATCGACAGTCTGGCGGCAAAGTGCGGAAGATTCCGCAGAGTCGGGGGCGGCATTTGCCGTTGTGCCGTTCTCTCGGAGGACTCTGATCCGACTGGACGCAGAAACTATACGCGACCGCATGCTGGCTGCCTCGGGGCAACTGGACCGGACTCCCTTCGGCGTTCCCGCAGCGATCAAGGAAGATGACACGGGGCAGGTCATTGTAGATGGCAGTCAGACACGTCGCAGTCTGTATATCAAGGCCAGGCGAAGCCGACCTGTTGCCATGATGCAGGCGTTTGATGCACCGGTGATGCAGACGAATTGCGAGATGCGGCAGAGCTCGACCGTCGCGACACAGTCACTGATGCTGATGAACGGAGAATTCACGCTGGAACAGGCCGGCAAGCTGGCAGAGCGAGTGGCGAAAGAAGCCGTCCCTCCGGACCCGGCCGCGCTGGCTTCACTGCCGAAGATCACGTCTCCGGCAAGCGACTGGCAGTACGGTTTTGGCGCCGTTGACGAAGCTGCTGGACGCGTTATGAGTTTTACTCAACTGACTCACTGGACGGGTTCTCAGTGGCAGGCCGGGCCGGCACTGCCTGATCCACAACTGGGGTACGTTCTGCTGCACGCCAACGGCGGGCACCCGGACGTTCCTGGCCGCGCCGTCATTCGGCGCTGGACGGCAGCGTCCAGTGGCACGGTGGCGATTTCCGGTAAATTGAGTCACGGTTCTGCGAATGGAAATGGAGTGCGCAGCCGTGTGGTTTCCAGCAGAGCCGGGAAAGTTGGTGAGTGGCTCGCGTTTAACGGTGCGGCAGACACGAATCTGACTGGTCTTGTTGTCCAGTCCGGTGACACCATCGACTTCGTCACGGACTCGAACGGCACCCATACGTCCGATTCGTTCAACTGGCCGGTTTCGATCACATTGAAGTCAGACGGTCTTCCGGAGCAATCGGTCACGTCAGTTGGAGCGTTCCGTGGTCCGAGCGAATCGCCAGCCGTCATTGCCGGACAGATCATTCGAGCATGGGAACTGGCTTTGTGTCGGACTCCCACGGACGACGAATTGCGGCTGACCGTCGAATTTGCGGCGGCACAGATTGCAACGCTCAAGCAGAGTTCTGTTGCCCTGCCAGCGGGACGGACACCTGTTCGACAGGCAATCGTGAGTTTGTGTCAGTCGCTTTTCAGTTCCAATGAATTTCTGTACGTCGAGTAATGAGGACCGTTATGGAACCGGAACCCCAATTCGATGACGAGCACAACCGCCGTGCGTTTCTGCGACAGGGGTCTCTGGGCATTGGCACCGTCGCGGCTGCGTGGTTGCGGAATCAGGAACGTGCCGCTGCAAAGCCACCGGGCGCTACGGCTGCAGAACGGACCTTCGATCTGCTGCCCAAACAGGCGCATTTTGAGCCTCGAGCGAAGGCAATGATCTCGCTGTTTCAGCATGGTGGCCCTGCGCACATGGATCTGACGGATCCCAAGCCGGAGCTCACGAAGTTTGATGGAACCGACTACAACGGCGATATTGCCTACAGTTTTGTCAACGCGGCCAGTAAGAAACTGTTGGGCACCAGGTGGAAGTTCCGCAAACACGGGCAGTGCGGAATGGAACTGTCGGAACTGCTGCCTCACACCGCTGACATCGTCGATGACATGTGCCTGATTCGCAGCATGCACACCGGGGCGAATGGACACGAAGTTTCTATTCGCTATTTTCACGGTGGTATTCCCGGTGTTCTTGGCCGTCCACACTATGCTTCGTGGCTGCTGTACGGCCTTGGTTCCGAGACACAGGATCTGCCATCGTACATGGTGTTGACAGATCCCGGTGGTCATCCGGTCGACAGCAGTAATAACTGGTCCAGCGGCTTCATGCCTCCACTGTATCAGGGCACAGTGCTGCGACCCAAAGAACCGCGAATCCTGAACCTCGATGCTCCGCCGTACCTGAAAGGGGAACCGCAGCGACAAAACCTCGAATTTCTGCAGGCCCTGAATCACCGTCATGCCGATCGGTTTCGCGGCGAACCCGATCTGAACGCCAGAATCGCCAGCTACGAACTGGCAGCTCGAATGCAGACAGCAGCCACTGAAGCACTTGACGTTACGAAGGAAACCAAAGCCACGCACACGCTCTATGGTCTGGATAATGACGCCACCCGCGAATACGGCACACGCTGCCTGATCGCTCGGCGACTGGTTGAACGAGGCGTGCGATTTGTGCAGTTGTTTCTGGCAGGTCAGCCGTGGGACAACCATAGCAGCATCCTAACCTCATTGCCGGCCGTCTGTCGGCGCACAGACCAGCCAGCGGCTGCCTTGGTGAAAGATCTGAAACAGCGTGGCATGCTGAACGAAACGATTGTTCACTGGGGAGGTGAGATTGGACGGTTGCCAGTGACGCAGGATCAGGGCGATGCCGGCAAACATGGTCGAGATCACAACGGCCAGGGGTTCAGTATCTGGTTTGCCGGTGGTGGCTTTAAGCCGGGCACTGCGTACGGGGCAACGGACGATTTCGGCCATCGCGCGGTCGAAAATGTGGTGACGCCGAATGATTACCAGGCCACGCTGTTCAAGCTGTTTGGCCTGGACTGGAACAAGCTGATCTATCACCACAGCGGCCAGCCACAGCTCGTGACTGCAGGGCGCACGGCTGCAGTGGTCGAAGACATTCTGGCCTGACGCTGTTCGCCGGCGGCTGACTTGTAATTATCGTTGCTGAGTTGGCACCTTCGCATCGTCGGATCCGTCTCGGCGAGGACGTGGTGCTGACGAGTCAGGATCAGCGACCCGCGCGAAGACCGAACCGTTTTCGAACGTCAGCCCAGCGTTACTGCGCTGACCGGACCCGCGGCGGCGTTGCCACCTGACGAAAACCCTACCGCGCGAATTCATGCCGATACTGCCGACTAATCCGGTTTCAAATCCATTTCGGCATTCATCAGAATCGAAGCATGGGGCCGTACAATCGTCAACGCCTACCCACGCCGCAGCACCGGCCGCAATATGCACGTACTTCCGAAGTGGGGGCGTACACCGACAATCGGACTGCAATTCCGTGCCGACCTTGCGAACGGACCTCTGTAAATCCATCGATCACAAACACACAGTACGAAAGGATCCAGATGCGAAATCACGCCACATGGATGCTGGCGCTGACGCTGGTGGCGTCGCCGACCCTGAGCTTCGGAGCAAATCCCGCAGCTTCAGCATCCGCTCCAACCAAATTGCAACTGCAAAACGTCCAACTCACTTCTGTTGGAAGTCTGCAGGGACAGCTTGTTACGAACACAGGTCAAGCTGTGCCAAACGCGAAAATCATCGTGCGGTCTCAGTCTGACAGTCAGAAAGTCAGCCAGCAACTCACGACTGACAAAGACGGTCGATTTCAGGCAACCAGCCTGAAGACTGGCAAACTTGTTCTCCAGGCGGACGAAGAAACGTATGCCGTGCGCGTCTGGAAAGACGGCACTGCGCCACCAAAGTCGATTTCTACTGTTGCATTGGTACAGGCTGATGGCCAGGAAGTTGTTCGTGGAAATCGATTCACAAACCGCGTCAATAGTCTGACCCAACAGCAGAAAATCGGTCTGGGACTGTTGGTCGCTGCCGCAGTCATCATTCCAATTGCCGTGAATGACGATGGAAGCTAACGCGGATACTGTTGCGAGTCGTTCCGACTGACAGAACGTCAGTCTATGCGAACCGTTGAACTTAACCGCTTCGCGAGGCGAGAGTCTTAGCTTGAGGCGGTGGTTGTAAGATGTTCGGAGTCCGTTTGTGCGGAAGGTCCAGGTCGCCTGGATATTCCAGGTTGCAGCGTGTTTCCAGGTCGGAGCGAATCTCC
>JAAERP010000516.1 GCA_024230215.1 Fuerstiella sp.
TCACGCGTATTCTTCGGGGGAAGGCTTCTTCAGTCGCTGTCGATTTCGGCAGAATACACAGACTACAAAGCAAAATTCACTGGTAATCTACGTTGATTTCTCGACTCGTGGGCCGTCAACTACGATTTGCGGCACTAGTGCGTGTGGCACGGACGTGTAGCGTCTTCGGCGAGCAATTTGGGAGTTGTACGGTGGCGGAAGTCGCTACACTTCGATGATGCACGCTCTAACCGATTTGCCTTGTACCTGTGCGGCTCGTGTGAAAGGCCGTTGTTCAGGCTGGGACACGTTCTTCACGCCCGCACGTCAAAGTAAGACGCCGTAGCGATGACGTCCCACTAACGCTTTCCGTTTCGCTGAACAGGTTTCAGAACGGGGAGCGTTTCGGACGTGAGGTACGGTTCTCGGTGCAGCGGAACTTGTCACCGTGCGCAGTCGTCCACGTTGTTAATTCTGTTTGCAGCTCGTGAAGTCTGTCTCGATACGGCGGCGAGTTCGCCAAGTTGCCAGTTTCATTCAGCTGGTTCCCATAGTCCAAAAACCCATCCCCGCACGCAGTCAATCTCATGCACACGTGATCTGTCGTGCGCGCTCAGGAGCGACGCTGCCAGCCTGTTCGGCATAGACTGTTCAGGCAATTCTTCCGGTTCAGTTCCCGGAAATTCAAACGTTTTGTCGTTCGGCCAAATAGCGACCGTTTATCGACAACATGCCAATTGACCTGTTTCAGTCCCATCGAGCTCGTGCATGAAGACTCAGGCGACGCACGCCTTGGCTGTTATCGTCCTGATGACACGAAAAGACCTTACTTTGTCCCTGACCGGAGGTTGTCGTTCGTGACTCAGGTCGAACCGTCATGAGTCAGGAACCGGCGACGCAGAACACCTTGATTTCATGGCTCAGCAACAGGGCCGATTCTGGCCATTCAGCCGCGTTGGGTCAGATGCAGTCCGATTCCGACAAGACGTATGGACCAGATGACACGGATTTCGTGCGTTGGAAAAGGTATGGGTTTCCAGGAGCAGAACTATCAAAGGGTGAGTTTTTGATCTGTGTCACACCTGACAAGTTCTTGAGACGATTGATCTCAGTCAGCGCCGTCAGCGATCTCTTTCTGTTGCAGGATCGGAGATGGAACAGCCGTGGGTATGATTCTCCAGACCTGATCCGGACGGCACTAGCCCGACATTTCGTGTTGACAGTCCACCATCCTCTGCTGATCTTCAAACGCCCAGACGTCAGCTCCCCCTTCCAGGGATGAAGCTGCATTTTCATGCAGTGCCGAAACCGATAGTCCTAAACCGGTCTTCCCACGCACTCCGATGTTCACTCCACTCCCCAACGGTTGAATTCAACTCGACGATGTTGTACCGAAATATTTGGTCGATGAACTGTGTAGAGTTTCGTGTCGTAGTGCCAGCAGGGTTTGTCTTTGCCGGAGCGTCCATACCCCGTTTGTTTCGGGCAATCATTGGACCGCCGATCGGCAGCAGACATCTGTTGCCTGCGATCGTGCATGATTAGACATTCGCTCAGTTACCCGAATTGTGGGCTGACTGGACAGCATTCCGTAATGGCTGGTTAGATAGTGGCCTCAGACTATTGGGCGTCTTTGCCGTTTTAAGTCAGGCGAGTCGACCGTCGGGAAATACTTTGATTCGAAATACAAAGAGTCCGCGGAATGCGGTTCAAAAACTGCTGCAGGTCAGAAACAATTGCAGATACAGGACAAACCCGGACATTTGCGGCTAAGCACTATGGACGAAACGGCAGAAACGGATCTATCACCGAAACAGACGAAGGTGATCTCATCACTGGTGAGCGGCGATTCCGCCGAAGAGGCCGCTCGTAAATCTGGCGTTTCAAGTCGTACGATTCGCCGATGGCGCCAGTCTGATGTCGCATTTGAACGGGCGATCCGGCAGCATCAGAATGCTCTGAGAGAGCAAGTCGAATCCGAACTGCTTCAGGGGACAGTTTCGGCCATCCGGACGATCATTGCCATTGCCTCAAATTCGGACGACAGCCGAGCACTGAAGGCCGCCCAGATGATCCTGGATCGCGTCCCGGTGCATCGTCAGGTCGGATTACCTGAGAGTGAACTGCTGATTCACATGCACCAACAGCGAAACGAATTCTCATAGGCTCCGCAAGCTGTCGAGCATCCGCTTTCTCAGCTTCCATCGCAGAGATTCGTTTGCTCAGAAGCAGCATGCACGCCGCGGAACCGGCCGCTATTCTGGAACGGCGCGGGAGTGAGGCCGTGAACCGGTCGTCGACCGGCATTAACAAATCGCGAAGCCTGCCACCGCTCAACGGCCAGATCCACATCACCGTGGAGGTCTTGGAAAGAGTCTGGCATCAAACAAACTCCTTTACACCAGAGACGCGGTTCGCATAACTCGCCACCAACTCAATCAACTTCTTGCGATCAATGGGTTTGGTAGTGTAATCATCGCAGCCAGCATAAAGGCATTTCTGTCGGTCAGAGTGCATACGGCGGTGAGAAATTGTGTGGCGTCTGGCGGGGTTGTCAGGCGTCGTCAGGATCCACTTCTCCGCTTTGCCAAGCTCGATCCATTCACCCTGCCCATGGTCCGGCGGTCTCAGGTCGACCTCTGTTGTTGGCGCGTCGTTCCAGATGCCGACCGAGTGCGACCCCACTGCAAGGTCCCCATCCGTCGCAGAAGGTATCCAACCAATTCAACAGCCGCGGCCTTCACGTCAACGCTGAGCCCGCGATCCTTGCAGATCTGAACGATCCTCAGGCATCGTATGCAGCCCGATTCAATTCCCGCCGTCTCGGCAACCAGATCCCGAGCCATCATGTCAGTGTTTTCGTTGATCATTGCGCCCATCATTGTTCCCTGTCGCTTACAAATCCCAGCAATCGGCACGGTTGCCGATTGTGGAATCGAACATTTTCACGCCGATTCACTCTCCGCCAGCAGCTCTGCTAAACGGTACGCCAGCCCGTGACTGTCCATGTCGAAGTCCAATTCCGCCGCCACCAGACAGTCCATGCCGGCCATAGGATGCCGCCGACGCTCTCGGCTCAATTTGCTGAAAAATCGTCCAGTTTCTACAATCGATTCGGTTACCAACCTCGTCAAAATAGAGGGCTACTTATAGGTTCAGACTCCTAAACGTCGCGAATTGTGTTCCGCAACCATTCCGCAACCATACCGCACACTTGTGTCGGCGAGTCGCAATGACCTCGTTCAATACTCCAATCTTATGGTGGTTTCCACGCTTTTCTTCCATCGCTCGTGCCAATACTGTTTGCCCCTACTTCAACGTTTTCGCTTAGCTTGCTTGCGTAGCAGTCAGATTCTCTGATGTCGGACGCACCGACCCCGTGCGGGGCCGGGGTATCAGCTTCCCTGAGAGGCCAGGAGAGGCACAGCCTGAGACCGTTTGTTTTCGGCGTTGTCTCAGGTTTCACCCTTCCCGCCGTCCCAAACCAACCGAATGGCCAGCCGCGCCCGTACGTCGTCACCTCCGCTTTGGGAACCCGATACATTTGTCCTGCGTTTCGGCTTCGCAGTTGCGACGAGGCCGCACAGCTGTCGCTGCCGCCTTCTCCCCAGTCGCTGGGGTTGAGTTGTTGACTGATTCGTTTAGCTTGCTCACTAGCCATTACCAAACAGTCAGGCCACAACTGCCGCGTGCAGCAGAACCTGAATCGCCTGCGGTGTCATGAACGCTGGCTCAAACACGTTACTGCGCCCACATACCGGCCGAGCTATTCACGCCAGCGATGATTCGCCTCTCTGGATAATCAGACTCATCGGCGAAAGCGACTTCGAGCACGTACGGCACGTGAACACCGAGTCCACGCTCTTTGCAGATCTGAACGATCCTCAGGCATCGTATGCAGCCCGACTTAATCCCCGTCGTCTCGGCAACCAGATCCCGGGCCATTCTGTCAGGGTTTTGTTGATTACTGCGTCCGTCATCATTCTCCCCAGTTTGTAAGCCCCCCCCGAATCGCGCACCAGTGCGCGATCGAGGTATTTGTAACTACGCCGATTCACTCTCCGCCAGCAGTTCTGCCAATCGATACGCCAAGCCGTGACTGTCCATGTCGAAGTCCAATTCCGCCGCCACCAGACAGTCCATGCCGGCCCGCTCACCAGACGGGAATGACAACTGGCTCATCATGCCGGCGTTCGCTTCGGCCATTTCCTGCAAAGAACGCATTCTTCATTTCCGCACGTTATGTTCGGGATGGCTCCATGTTAGGGAAAACCATGGCAGAGAAATCCTCCCATTCTTCTTCTAAGCTTTTCAGTTTCATTGATTTCACTCCTGCGATTTTGACGAATCTGCAGATTACAATCTCAGCTCTTACGGACAGCACTTCCTGTCTCGTGCCTGACGAGAAAACGGTATCGATCAGTTGCTTCTGATCGGATGTCGGCTTCCAATTCGGGCGATATTTCAAGCAGGTTTTCCATCGTTGATTGCAGCCACCGTGCGTCTACGCACTGCTCAAAACAGATTTCGATCAGCGCCCACCGGCACATGGCATCCGTATACAGCGGATCATTGCGGTACTCCCGAACGGGATTGTGCATCAGCCATGCGCCCCAGCGGCCGCCACGTGACAGCGTCCAGTCCACACCGATCGTGCCCATGAATTCCTCGGCGTCCAACTCGTGGAACGGACAATGCTTGTCGGTAGCATGCGCCACGCAGGCCAGCCAGTAGCACTGCGCACCAACCGAGCCACGGAAGACCAGGTCACTGGCGTATCGGTCCCAGTACGCGCCATTTCTGTCATGCTTCAATGCGGCCATCGCCACTCTCCTCACCCGCAAATTTCCACAACCAAACGTTTGCCTTCCTCCGTGTGTGACTGCCGCGCTCGACCAGAGACAATATCCCCAGCTGAGACAGCATCAGCATCGACGCATTCACCTGCTGGTGTGTCACTTCCTCATTCGCGTGCCGAAAAAGCAGGCTTGCCGCTTCTCGACAGGTCAGAAACCACGTGCCGCCTGACGCTTTCTGATGGTAGCACCAGCACAGCAGTACCAATTTGCAATCGTACCCGTCCCACCCTGCTAAACAGTATTCGACAGCCTCACCTACCTCATGCGGATACGCATCTTTCGAGCACCATTGCGCAAAACACTCGTTCGCGGCTTCGGCAACACCACTCAGTGGGACTTTCGCATTCGCAAACATCGCCTCACCCTCGCGTAGATGTTGCAGCCGTTCGGCCTGGACCGGCACACCTGATTCAATAGCACGTGACACAATCAGGTCATGCTGCTGAACGAATGCTTTCCGTAGTTGGTTCACATCGATCTGCGCGAACCGCGAGAATTTCAGTTTTCGTGCCAAGTTACACACCAACTTATTACGCGTCGATGCTTTATAGATGCGAGGAACGCTGGACTCAACGAGAGACGCCAAGTCCGTCATATCAGCGCTGCTAAACACCGTTTTTTTCGTCTCTCTATTCCCTTGGGGAACTGCCTCTTCTATCTCCTCCCTCAGAGCAGCGGAGGTTGAATGTTCATTGAGTGTTCCTGTGTATTCATGTGTCGGAGCCAAATGACGGTAAATGGCGCGATCTGAAGGGCTCGCTGACGGCGATAGAATCGATCGTGACGGCTTTGGATCGGACAACCACCCAATCAATGCTGGCGGAATGTTCTGAACCTCGAAATCGTCAATGCGATTTACCCAGTCGTATGACGCGCCCGTGTGATGCTGGCTGGGCGGCACAATCACGATGCCCCCCTCACCTCTCGTGTCGACGCCGGGACGTTGTCGCACTGTTGAGGCCATCTGTCCGCCACTGTGGCGAAAGAATACGTGACGACCTGCCCCGGTGTTCACTATCACAGTGTCGTCGATCTCAGGGGCGATCTGGACTGCCTCAGCGTAACTGTGACGCCCTCCACGCTCCTTATAATCAAAGTCGACGACGAACAGATTCGATTCGCGGCCGGTGCGAATCGCCCAATTCGCGCCAGCAACATAGTTTGGTCTGCGAAGCCATTTGAGAATCTGTTTTTCTTCTGTCGAGGCAGCCGCAAACCCTTTGTGGGGTCGTGGGTGCTTGCCTGGACACCCGCAGTGGCGACCACGTCTGCAGTTGCAAGAGCCGTCCACCACACGATAGAGAGGTAAGACTGGATACCCCCGACTCGCAAGCATCAACAGCTGGTCGATCAGGGTCTCTCTGTCAGCGGGCAGGTCCATCAGACGTATTCTCGTATCACAGCTGGTAGGTTCTTCCGCCGTTTCGGCTTCGGTTTGGCTGCGTTCTGATTGCGGAATTGGTCCAGCGATTCGGGTGTAACACGCCACTGGCGATGCCTGCCTTCGGGCGCGGCGTCGTAGGCTGCCAGTCTCCCTGACTTGATCAGACATGTGATGCTGCTGCGACTGCGCTGGAGAACCTCAGCGAGCTGGCTGACGGTGTAGTCGCTCATGCGCCGACCTCCTGGTCGGTCGACTTGATGTCCCCCGACTCAATTCGGTAAAGAAACGACCATGGAATCCGTCGCGAGCGTCCAATCAGACTGGATGGAATTTCTTGCCGGGAGCAAAGGCCTTTGACGTGATTCAACGAGACGGCAAGGAACTCAGCAGCTTGCCGCATCGTCGCCATGCCTTCGCGACGAGACACATTTGTATGAGCCACGAAAATCTCCTCGATAGAGGTGATGGTGGCCTACGTTCAGCTTCAGCGCGCGAGACCACCTCAAATGGAGAAATGGTGTGGTCTCGCCTCCCCAACAGGGTCGTAGCGCCGAAGTGACTCGTCCGCTCGCCTTATGGTGTGCTTTTGATGGGATCGCGTTTCCGCTTCCAGCTTCGTCGCATCTCTGCCCGCATCATGCAGGACTCACGAGTCACTCTGCTGGCTTTTATTCGCCTGTGGGTATAACCCGTATAACCCGTATAACCCGTATAACCCTGTGGCCTAGTTCGCCTCGCTTCTTGCTTGAGAGGCTGAACACATCACCGCCGCTCACATCGCCACGGTGCATCCTGCACTGCACTTAACATTGAGCTGCGAAGTGACCCCGGCTTTGCCTCCCTACCACTAGGTGACAGCCACCGAAGTCGTCCGAACTATAGCGGCACACCAAAGAGTGTCTAGGCCCGTTCTGGTTTATCGCCAGCCACATTCGCACAAACATAGAAAGCTCAATCAATCGCGGGCGTCGATCATCCCACAACTATCACACTTCCAATTGTCAGTCACAGAGAACTGTGTTCTGCCACAAGCGTCGCATTTACGCGTCCAAAGCCACCTACGAACGTACTCAGCAACATCAATCAACCGCTGGTCGTCGATCCCCTGGCGGTAGACAGCGGCCATGGTGTCGTCAGCGTGACCCATCATCAAATCAACCGCTGGCTGGTCACTCGTCGCGCCTGCAACCGTCTCAAATGTCCGTCTGAGCGAATAGAAATTTCGGCCGGGCTTGTACAGCTTGCACTTTTTGCAGAGTTTGAAGAACGACCTCGCAACGTTGTTAATGGTGTTGCCAGCTGGCGTTTCCCACCAGACCGGACAGCCTGCCGACGTCAAAAAACACAGAGTGTCGTTTCGGTCGTCTCGAGCAATGGGACGCTGTCGCATTGCTTCGCGGATAGTGTTTCGCGTTTCTAACCAGACGTAGAATCGTCGTTCAATGCCAGTCTTGCGTCGTGGCAAATCGTACCAGCCGGAATCGAAACTGATATTGTTCTCCCGAAGCCGTCCACAATCAGCATTTCCGTACCCGGCATTGATGCCCATCAGAATTGCAGCCTTCATCCATCCGTCTGAGTTCGCCAGCAGCGTTTTGATCTCAGTGGCTGTGAATGACAAAGGCCCTTGGACTGCTTGCCGCTTCTGTCGATTGGTTCTGACGATTCGCTTTTCCGGCTTCCTAAACCCTGGGCCGAAGTTCGGCAGCGCGGGAATAATCTCTGATTCGGCAGCCCACTTGAAGATCGTTCGGACCCGCTGTATCTCAACGCCCACTTTTGCCGGTCCCCACGTCGTGGGAAAGGAATGCCGGAGCGCTGCGAAGTCGGACGCCTTCAGGCCGGCAGCGCAGACGCGACGCCCAAAATAAGCGACGATGGCTTTGCACGTTCGCTGACAGCTCGCGAAATGGTTCTGTGTAATATCTCCGCCCCGGCACCTCTTATCGAGTTCTGCCAAGTAAAGGTTGAGCATGTCCGCCACGGCAATCGTCGTGGTTTCCCGTACGGCTTCCTGGCGTCCGGGGTCGCGTCCGGCTTGAATGTCATCGCGTTCGTCGAGATATCGATTCAGGGCTTTGTCTGCGTCGCCCCACACTCCGAAGTACCACGGTTTACCTTTTATCTTCTTCGACCACTGGCCGTTGGGGTGGGCAAACAGCGGAAAGTCGTTGTACGGTTTCGCGGGCTTGGCAGTCGGCGACATCATTACACTCCGGGTATCGTCACGGGTATCGCTCCTGATCTGGGAACGTGTGGACACTACCATGAAGTGTATAAACACTGGGTTTTATGTCAATCCTTCGCGGTCGGATACGGTTCATCGAACACCATGGCCGTCTTCGGGAACGGCGATAGCTGATTGATCGGTGCTGGAGCCACAAACTCATGACGCAGCGGAAAGGCCGCGGATGCTGGTCCGTACCAGCCAACCGGGTTCTGTTTGAACGACGCGTCATGCAGATAGACGTCCGTCGCGACGTTTCTGCTGCCGTCCGTGAATGTCAGCAATCGGCTGAGCGGGTGCGATCCGCCATGATGCCTTGTCAGCGCCGCGACCTGTAGAAAACCGACTCCCCATCGCCTTTCTGAAATCGTCTTGTCGCCCCAGTTGTCGTCGGGGCCGCGTACATGAGTATGCCCGGCGACCCACAAATCGATCGCGCCTTTGCCGTGCTCCTTGTGGAACTTCTCCAGGAAATCCTCAAAGACGTGAGCGTCTTTGGTATATCGAAAATCTTTCGGATCTTCGTTTTCGATGATGTAGTAAAGATACGACGAGCCTTCCGGGCCGCCGCTGCTGCCGTGATACTGTGGATTGCCTTCACCAAATCCTGATGCAATAGTGGTGTCCCGCAGAGCATGGTGGTGCATCGTGACGATGATTCGATCCTGGTTGGCCAGCACCTGCTGTTTCCACCAGTTGAATGTCTCACGCGTCACGGCACCGGCGGGATACCCCCCCTTTTTTGCGTCTTTGCTGTGGCCACGACCAACCGGTTCCGGGGCGTCATTGCGGTCGGCCAGCATCAGAAACAAAATGTTCCCCGCCAGAAAACGATAACGTTCCCATGTTCCCTCCACTGGAAACGGTCGCCGCCCGGCGTCGACACCGGAGAACAGAGTGCTCTCTCCCAGCGGATCTCCCCATTTCTGAAACCACGATCCGGGAATATCATCGTAATACGGCGCGTCGTGATTGCCGGGCACGTTGTAAATCTGTTCGCGGCGATGTTTGGTCATCGCACGATACTGCCGCAACAGTTCGCGTCCGTCTATGTCGCCGGGCGGCGTTTGATGAGCCGACAGATCGCCCGCATCAATCATGATATCCCAGTCAAACGCTGGCGCGCCTGTGACTTTCCCTTCCGATTGACGGATGGCATTGGCCAGACTCTCGCGTCCCCGCCGAATGTCGGCCGGAACGTGGGAGCAACTGGTGGCCCACACGCGAAATGCACGCGGAGACGGGTCTGCTCCCTTTCCATCGCCGGCACACAAGGCAAGAAGAAACAGAACACACAGCGACCACGGCATAGAGGTCCGGAATCCGACGGCAGTATTGGGCTGGTGAAGAGTAACTGTGTTGCCATTCATTTCGTGGTTCCTGCCGTGCAACGTCCCGCTTCTGATCAAGAACATCGTCCGAAGCGTTGGTACATCGCGGTTCCTATGCCAGAATCTCGTGCACAACGTTTCCGTCAACATCGGTCAACCGATAGTCACGTCCCTGATAGCGGTATGTCAGCCGCTTATGGTCCAACCCCAACAGATGTAGAATGGTGGCGTTGAGGTCATGGACGTGGACGGGGTTTTCGACGACATCCATGCCGAATTCGTCGGACTGGCCAAAACTGACGCCCCCTTTGACTCCTCCGCCGGCCAGCCACATTGTAAAGGCGTCCTTGTGATGATCTCGACCGGTCACTCCCGTCCCACTCGCAGCTCCCTGATTGAGCGGCGTTCGGCCAAATTCTGAACCCCAGACGACCAGCGTATCCTTCAACAGCCCTCTTTGCTTCAGATCGCGAATCAGGGCGGCGATCGGTCGGTCCGTTTCTTTGCATTTGGCCGGAAGTCGAGTTTCAATGCCGCCGTGATGGTCCCAGTCGGAATCGTAAAGCTCAATCAGACGCACGCCCCGTTCCACAAGGCGTCTGGCCAGCAGGCAGTTGTTTGCGAACGACGCCTTACCCGGCTCTGCCCCGTAATCTTCCAACGTGGATTTTGACTCGCCGTTGATGTCCATCAATTCCGGCACGGAAGCCTGCATGCGATACGACATTTCGTACTGACTGATTCGAGTCTCAATCTCCGGATCGCCAGTCTGCTCAAATCTATTTTGATTCAGTTTTGCCAGGGCGTCCAGGACGCGGCGACGATCGTTCCGAGTTTGCCCTTCGGGATTGGAGAGAAAGAGGACTGGATCGCCCTGCGACCGAAACTGTATCCCCTGATAGATGCCCGGCAGGAACCCGTTTGTCCACAGGCTTGTGCCGGCACCACCTTTGGGTCCGCTGACCATGACCACATACGCAGGCAGATTAGTGTTGTCGGAACCCAGTCCATATGTTACCCAGGACCCCAAACTCGGTCGGCCGCCCCTTCCAAACCCGGAGTGCAGGAACATCTGTGCAGGAGCATGATTGATCTCCTCATTGTGCAGAGATCGAATGACAGCCAGCTCGTCAGCTACTGTAGACAGATGCGGCAGCAGTTCGGACAACGTTTGGCCGCTGTGACCATGTTTCGAGAACTTCCAGGGAGAACCGGCCAGCGTCGAAGTCTTTCCAATGAACGCGAAGTCCCGGCCCTTCGTGACTTCCGGCGGGCAGGGTTCGTTGTGCCGTCTTCGAAGTTCCGGTTTCTCGTCGAACAGATCCAGCTGCGACGGAGCCCCAATCATGTGCAGATAGATAACGTGCTTCGCCGTTGGAACAAAGTGTGCCTGACGCACTGCCAATGTACTATTCGCACCACTGCACTGGCTCGACAGCAACTGAGCAAACGCGATGCCGCCGAGCGAGACACCGGATGTGTTCAGGAATGTTCGACGGGATGGAAGGAGTGATAACATGGCGAGAATACGTTCTGCGGTAAGACGCGATCGATGGATTAATGCCTGACAAAGCTCAAATGTGAGATTGAATCACTCGCTGGAAAAGGGGCCGGTACCAAAAGTGCAACGCACCCTTCGGGCCGTTCCATTTCCGGGGTACCTGACACCGTTTTTCTCGCCAACCCTGAAACCTGGTTCTGACAGAGGACCAGTTGAGCATGATACCAGATAGACCACCTTCTGAGAGAACACAATGCGCACGAGCCAGGACCGTTTTTGACAATAAGTAGACTGCTAACCGCCCTTCTTCTTCATGCGGACGATGCCATCCCAGCCGGCGGGAGCAGTTCGTCCCTGTTGAGTGATCTGCATGGCCAGAAAGTCCTGAGCCCGGTCGTCAGCCGACATGTTGTGCAGATAACGCCACGCTTCGCTCCAGTCTCCATCTATAAAGTGCTGCAGTCCTGTTTCGAAGTCGGCCAGATGCTGGTTCGTCAGTTGCGGTAATGCTTCTTCTGATGGCACCAGTTCACTGACGATCAGCGAGTTGTCCATGCCGTACGGCAGAACGTGTAGCAACCTGCGAACTCGACAGTCGAAACTGTCCGCGTTTTCCCGAATCAGTCGATCCAGGTTGTCGTCAATCAGAATCGGTACGTGCAACTGTCGCGTCATTCCCTCAAGCCGACTGGCGAGATTGACCACCGGCCCAAAGACGGTGACTTTCACCTGTTCGCGAGTCCCGATCTTTCCCGCAACGGCGCGTCCGTGAGCGATGCCGATGCTGGTTTCAAAATCCGTCAGCGGATGATGTGGGTCTGCATGTGCTTTGGCGAATTCCTCGCGAATCGCCAGCGCCGCCCGGCATGCATTCATTGGCGCTTCGTCGCTGCCGATGGGCCAGCCCCAGAAGCCCAGCGCTGCGTCACCCTGAAAATCGCCGGTTACTCCGCCGAACCGCAGAATCTGGCTGGTCATAACTTCCAGTGCCAGACTCACTCGTTCCAGCAGGCCTGTCAGGTCGTCTGCCTGTTCTTCTGCATGTTGACTGAAGCCTCGCAGATCGCAAAACAACACCGTGACATCACACTCACGCGGTTCCAGCAACGATGTGTCAAGATCCTTGCCCAATGCCTCCAGCACCGGCGGCGAAAAGAACTGTCGCAGCCCCGATTGCTGACGCTCCAGTTCTCTTTGCCGTTGCAATGACCCGACAATTTCAGCAATGAATTCGGTGAATTTAATGTCGGCGTGCAGACGTTTTTGATTCGTCTTCGCACCTTCGCCGGGACTACGCCCGGCGATATACAAAGCACGCGAGGTCCCCGCAAGGGCGGCTGCGTCCCCGCTTACGGTCGTTGATTCCACGGATGACAGGTTATGGAACGGCGTGCAGAATGCCCAGTTGAAACCGGCGTGTTGAGTGTATCGGCTGTCCTCTGCGTCGGATTCGTCCCAGACGTGCAGTACCGTCCGCTGTTGTTCGAACGAATTGCTGATCAAGCGACTGCTGGGACGGATGGAACCGTCCGCTTCGAAGCGTCGCTCCTGGTGCAGGACCACTGGCTTACCATGTGTCGGTTCGATAGATACAACTGCCACTCCTTCCGCGTGCTGAATGCCGGCCAGCAGCAGGTTGGCCAGCCGCACGAATAAATCGCGGTCCACCCCGGATTCACGAATCACTGCCGGCAGACTTGTCAGCACTTCGATTCGCTTGTCGGCATCCTCATAGCGAAGCTGTTCCAACTGCTGGCGATCGATGGACAGTTGCTGCACCGAATTGCTGCGAGGTGAATCGCTTTGGGTGACCTGCTGCACTTCAAAGCGAGTGGCCCCAATGACAAAGGACTGACCGGCCTTCAGAACCACATCCGTCGCTGTGTGACCATCGACAAACACCGGGTTGGACGCCGCGTTCAACGATTGCAGATGTACCCCCTTGCCTGAGGGCTGCAGCGAGGCATGATGCCTGGAGATCCGATCGTCCCAGATCGTGCTGATATCGTTGTCGTCGGCACGTCCCAGCCGATACCGCTTATCATCCGCCAGCAGAAACTGGCGATCCAGCATGCGACAATCATGAAATGCAAGCAGACGATGCATGGGCGACCGGGCACGGAACAGAGTGGGCAGGTCGAGTGAGGTTACACAGATTCCTCAGAATCGCCAGTCAACAGTGATTTCTCACGGTTGCTTTCTCCTGAAGGCGGGCCGCACCGTCAGCCGATGCGAGCCAACGCCGGAAAGATGCTGGCTTAATACGGTCCGTGGCAGCAAAGGGAATCTCGTGGTTCAGCGTCGTCCTGTAAGAGGCTATTCATAAGTCGGTTCCGGTTGCACCGGCTTCTCAGAGTCAGCCGGACTACGCGACAATGCCCATTTCAGAAGTGGGGGCGTAATCATGGTGGTCACCATGACCATCACCACAATTGCGGAGAATGTTGCCTTGTCGACTACGTCCGCCCCGTCGGGCGTTTTCAGTCCCTGGCCAACCTGAGCAAAGATCAGCCCCACCTCGCCACGCGGAATCATGCCCAGGCCCACGGCCAGTCGGTTCAGGCCGGGCTCACGAACACCATAGGCACACACCAGTTTGCCCAGAATGGCAACAACCGTCAGGCCGATCGCCAGCATCCAGACCGATCCACCTGTGAATTGCGAAAGATCAACGGCGATCCCTGTGGCCACAAAAAAGATCGGAACCAGCAACGCCGAAAGCGGTGCCAGCGCGTCTTCAAGTCGGTGGTTCTTCCACTTTTCTCCGACTTCCTGGTAATGTGCACCTTCCAGAATCAGCCCCGCGGCAAACGCTCCGATGATGGGAGCCAGTCCCATCTCGCTGGCACCCCAGGAAAACAGGAAGCAGATCATCAGTGCTGTCGTGACCAGCAAGCCATGACCGCGCAGGAAACTCGCCCCGCGGAACAGCATTCGTGGGAACTGAATGGCGCCCAGGAAAAGTGCTCCCGCGAGGAACGCGACGGACAGGCCCACGATCTTGACCAGGGTCATGATCTGGAACTGGTCACCTTCCACGATGAGTCCTGACACAACCGCCAGGACGACTAGTCCCAGCACGTCGTCGATAACTGCGGCCCCCAGGATTATTTTCGATTCGCGGTCCCGACTGCGACCCAGATCCTTCAGGACGCGTGCAGTGATGCCCACGCTTGTGGCGCACAATGTTGCTCCCAGAAATGCGGGTACCTGCCAGTCAGCAAGACTCTCACTGATCAACACGTAACCCACACCAAAGCCCAGAAGCATCGGAACACCGACGCCCAGCAGGGCGACCAGCAAAGAGGAAACGCCGACCGACACCATCTCTTTCACACGAGATTCCAGGCCAACTTCAAACAGCAACAGGACAACGCCTATGCGGGCCAGCATGTCTAGTACGGTGCCCGTCAGATTGTCCACATCGCCCGGATGCGGTTTGAAAAAATCAAAGACGTCAGAGCCGGTAAACAGAGCCCAGTTGCCCAGAATAATTCCAACCGTTAGTTCACCGAGAACCGCCGGCATACCAAGCCGCTCGAACAGATCCCCTACCACCTTTGCGAGAAACAGGATTATCAGAATCGCCAGCAGAACCTCGGCGACGGGATCCGTGTGACCACCTCCATGTCCACCGTCCGCATGTTCTGCGGACGGCTCGGCGTGTGGAGACTGAGCATTCGTATCCTGAATTTCCGCAGGCTGCACCTCGTCAGCAAAGACGGACGAAGGCGAACTCTGCAGATGCCGGACCGATGAGCCCCACGCGGCAACCGTCATCATGAAGACGACAAAAACGACCTTCCAGGAAATTGAACGTCGGCGAAACAGAGTGTGCGGTTCCAATTGACTCAACGGGAGCTCCAGAGGTACGGGTTTGGGTGTCGCCTGGTTGGTGTTTGTCAGAATTTGACGACAACCCCGCTGTTTAACGGGTGCGGCCCCCTTCTGGCAATGATATTCACGGTGCAAGCCGTGAATCCCCTGGCGTCAGGACCGTGATTCTCGCCATCGAGGCAAATTGTCGCCATCGTGATCGACGCAATCAGGCCGTCGTAGTGCGTCTGGAGAGCACATTCCCGTCTGTCAATTGACCGTCACAACGGCCTCGCTCCATTCACGAAACTCCATACCTTCAGTCACAACGTCAGCTGTGATCACAAAATGTCCCGCGACATCCGGCGCCTTTGCCAGGACTTCAACAGTCCCGGTCTGCCGCGCCGCGATCGATACTTCTCCGATCGTGTTGCTCAATGACATGCCCTCCGGTGGATTGAAACGGACCTTATACACGCGATCGGTCGGGGAATGATTAACCAGGCGTAGCTGCAGTTTGACAGACGTGCCTGAGGCCACTGTCGTTCCATGCGGATACATTACCGCCCATTGCTCGTCAACGCCGTAATTCGGGTCATCCCACGGAAACAACTCTTTCAGGATTGAAATTCGTTCTCGATACCGCGTCTCAAGGTAGTCCAATTCATCCCCACTGAACGAAAACACGAATGGAACGTGTTCGTTCACCAGCCAGAACGGTTCCTTGATGTCACGAAGCTTCTGCAGGCACAACAGGTAACCGGAATCATCATGCAGCAGATTGCGATTCAGTACGCAATAATCGTCCATGCCGGACGGTGCAAAGGCATCACCGATAAAGAAGATGGGACGGTCCTTGACCTTTCTGACGAACACAGCACCGTGATACCAGGTCTGGCCTGGAAAAAAGTGAAACGTCAGATTGAATTCATGCCATTTCATGTGATGACCGTTGGGCAGCACAGTGACATTTCGGATGGCGTTCGATGTCATTGCTGGCAGGTGGTAGGCCTCCGGGTTTTTCAGGAAGTCCGCGTACTCAACTGTCGCGTAGACCGGACATTTCAACGTTTCCGCGGCCGCCTGGGCCATGTCTGTGTGGTCGTCGTGGTAGTGAGTCACGAAAATCCCGTCAACTCCACTGATGACGCCCTGCGAAATCAGATCGTTAACAGAGTCGATCACTCGCTGGTATCCGCAGTCCAGTAGAAAACCGCGACCGGTATCCGAAATCAGAAGACGACTGGTTGAGCTTTCGAAGACCCACGGCGGAGTTTCTTCATGATGCGAATATGGCATCAACTGAATGTCGGCACCTGCGCCCAGAATACGTTCGCCACACGCTCGCATACGATCTTCCTTGAAGTACCAGTGCAGCGCGTTGGTGGAAAGGTAATTTCTATACAACGCCTGGACACGGCCAATCAGTTTGTCGATCGCCGCTGAAGGGTTGCGGATCAGAGGGCCTCGAGCCGGGACAATCAGGTCGGGCTTCTCGGCGGCCAGCTTCTTTAGACTTTGCACCAGATCCGCCAACCGAGCACCGTAACCGTGGTAACCGCGGACCTTTGCTTCGGGGATGGCATCCTGGAAGCTGTACAGATCCAGAATTTGACCGTCGCCGTAAATCAGGTCGCCGGTGAACGCGGTCTTCTTTCCGTCAAGTCGAGCGATGTAACTGACTGATCCACGAGTGAAGCCGGGAGTTTCCAGCACGCGGAAGCTCAATCCCCCCCAATTCACGACGTCGCCGTCGTTTACCCACTGATCGATGTCAACGGATTCTGACGCAACTTTCGTAGTCTGCTGCGCATAGTCGTGAAACCTGGCAGTCTTGAAATTCGTCCAGAAATCTTCTGCGCTTTCAAGGCCGAACTGTTCGCGTTTGGGAGCGGTCACGCTGGCACCGGCGGCGATAGGTGATTTTGCCTTCCACAGGACGTCCCGACGCCCGTGTGCCAATAACACCCGATCGATGTTGCGGATCTTGTCCTCCTCCCAGCCGTACACCGACAGGCGATGCCCGTCCTGTTCAATGAGCACGCCATTTACCGGCCCCTCCTGAAACTGAAGTGACGGCTGCCCCTGCGCGGTTGCGGAACAAACGGAGTCGCTGGATGCCAGAATCAGCAGAATCACGGCTTTTCGAAGAAACACGGTTCCGTGTTGTCCCTGTCTTCGCAGCAACCAGGCACAGCCAGACGTTCGTTTCAGAGTGACAGCTCGATCGTGGTTGCGGCCAGGCCAAATCCGAAATATTGAGCTCATCTGAGATCTCCCGCATGCAGGACTGCAAAAAAACAACGCATTTCTCTCGTTGCGCACATTCCGCTCGTACAACAGAGGATTTACAGCTTATCAAAGCATCGAAACGAAGTTTAGCGTCGTCCTTCGTTCGAAGAAGTGGCATTGACCGTACAACGCAATATCACTTATTTACAGCTGTGGGTGTATACGCGGCCGTCGTGACGACTGGTGATCGACTGCCTGGGTATTCGCCTTATCCTATAGACTTGATTTCGCTGCCTTACGCAGCGCCCTGCGGGACTGTAACCACATGTTTGGACGCGAGAGCCGACATAACCGGCAACTCACTTCTATGCGTACTCTGCTTGAGCAGCTGGCGCTGAAATTCGACAATCGAGTGTCGGTGCGACTGTGGGATGGCACGATGGTGCCTCTGGGAACCAACGTCGACCCTGATCTGTTTCTGTCAATCAGTGGACCCGGCGTTATCGGATCACTACTGCGGTGGCCTACGCCGGATAATCTTTTGCGGCACTACGCGCTCGGTCACCTGGATTTTCACGGCGCCGACATCCATACGTTCATTGACGCCATGTACGTCCGCAATTCACGTGCACGGGCAAAGAAGATTGGCAAGTCCACGTTAATTCGTTCATTACTGCCGTTCGTGTTTGAACCGGCCAGTTCGTCGGTTGTCGACAACGAATATCTCGGCAACGTCAGCGGCCGTGACCGCGAACAGGCTGAGAATCTGGACTTTGTTAAGTTTCACTATGACGTCAGCAACGAGTTCTACGAATTGTTCCTGGACAAGGAAATGGTCTACACGTGCGGCTATTTCACTGACTGGGATAATTCGCTCGACCAGGCCCAGATTGACAAACTGGATATGACCTGTCGAAAGTTGCAGCTCAAACCGGGCGAACGTTTCCTGGACATCGGCTTTGGCTGGGGCGGCCTGCTGTGTCACGCCGCGAAGCATTACGGGGTTCACGCACACGGGGTCACACTTTCCGAAAACCAGTTGAAATATACCCAGGAAAAAGTTCGCAAACTTGGTCTGCAGGATCAGGTGACTGTCGAGATTTGCGACTATGCCTACCTTGAAGGTGAATTTGACAAGGTCGCCTCGATCTGCATGTACGAACATGTTGGCATCGACAACATGGACGGCTTTATGCAGAAGGTAAACTCTCTGCTGTCAAAGAACGGCCGCTTCCTGTTGCAGGGGATCACTCGGCCGGGCAAGGAAAGTATGAAGAAATTCCGAAAAATGAACGCGGATCGGCGTCTGCTGGCGAAGCATATTTTTCCAGGTGCCGAACTGGACCATCTGGGACATATGATTCAGTCCATGGAATCTCAGGGCTTTGAAGTTGCGGACGTCGAGGGATGGCGAAATCACTACATCCAGACCTGCAGAATCTGGTGTCAACGGCTGTACGAACGCCGCGAAGAAGCCATCAAATGCGTCGGAGCTGAGAAGTACCGCATGTGGCTGCTGTACCTCGTGGGCTGCAGTCTGGCATTCAAGAATGGCGGTGCACGGCTCTACCAGGTGCTGGCTGAAAAGCACGCCAGAAAAGAAGAATCAGGTATGCCTCCGACTCGCCGTCATCTCTATGACGACGATGAGGCAGCAAGCTCAGAAACGGACCAACTGCGGGTTGCGTGAGGCAGGCAGATGCCCTGCAGCGTGTCACTGTTCGCTCGTTTGACAGGCTGGGCAGCCTGGACTGGTGGCGCACTGAGCCTACGAAGAAAGCCCCGGAGCCGCGTGTTATGGGTTTTCGGGCGGTCAAAGAGTGGCTGGTGACGGAGCGGTGAAAACCGTCGCGCCCTGTCCCTCGCCAGTGCCCTATCGATTGTCCGCAGAGAAGTGTCTGGATACCATCGGAGTTGCTGAGGTCGCAGTCATCGACCGGGCATTGCGTCTCCTGCCTCGCTTTTCCTTCCAGTGGAGCCATCCATGAAGCCGATTCTGTCCGCCACTCTGCTTGTCGTTTTCCTGGGATCAGCCGGTGCCGGCAGCTATGCCGACGAAGCCACCTGGAAGGCTGGTGTCGCCAAAGCGGTGATTACTCCCCAGCAGCCAATCTGGATGGCTGGATACGGGAACCGCGATCATCCCGCGGAGGGAAAGCTGCACGACCTGTGGATTCGGGTGTTGGCGCTGCAGGACAGGCATGGCCACACCAGCATCATTCTGAGCAGCGATACGCTGGGAATCTCGCAGTCGATCTACAACAACACGTGCCGGTCTCTGAACGACAAATTCGATCTGACTCCCGCGCAAATTATGTTGCACAGTTCGCATACTCATTGTGGTCCCGTGTTGCGTGGTGCTTTGTACGACGTCTATCCACTGGACAAAGAACAGTTGCGTCTGATTGACGAATATTCAACATGGCTGGAAGCGACGATCGTTCGCACCGTGGGGGAAGCTCTGTCGAATCTTGTGTCGGCTCGCGTTTCCGGTGGCCAGGGGAAAGCGACATTCGCTGTGAACCGGCGCAATAATCTGGAGGGCGAAGTCCCAGCTCTGCGGCAGACAAACGCATTGAAGGGCCCCGTTGACCACAGTGTCCCCGTGCTGGCCGTGCATTCGGCCGACAACAAGCTGATGGCCGTTGTCTTTGGCTACGCCTGCCATAACACGAATCTTAGCTTCTATCAGTGGTGTGGCGATTACGCCGGTTTCGCTCAGTATGCACTGGAAGACGTGCATCCCGATGCAGTCGCTATGTTTTATATCGGCTGCGGCGCGGATCAGAATCCGCTACCACGTCGCACGGTGGAATTAGCACGCGGCTACGGACTTCGGCTTGCGGCGGCTGTGGAACGTGTGCTGGCGGAACCGATGACCGAATTCCAGCCCGACCTGCAGACCGAGCTGGAGATGGTGACGCTGAATCTGGGCAAAGAACCAACGCGAGAAGAACTAGCGACGGTGGCGGCTGCGGGGACATCCTATCGCAATCGTTGGGCCGCTCGTCTGCTGAAACAGGTCGACGCTGGCCAGCCGCTGGAACGCACCTATCCTTACCCGCTGCAGATCTGGAAGCTGGGGCAGAAGCAATTGTGGATCACGATGGGCGGCGAGGTCGTGGTTGATTATTCACTGGGGTTCAAGAAGCAGTTCGGCAACGACGTCTGGGTGGCAGGCTATTGCAACGACGTGATGGCCTACATTCCGTCATTACGAGTCCTGGACGAAGACGTTCCGCCTCGCAAGTCGGGCCGCTGGGGGTATGAAGGCAATACATCGATGATGGTCTACGGCCGCGCCTCCGAGCGATGGGCGGATGATATCGAAGACCTGATCGTCGGCAGTGTCGACCGTATGATGCAACGCCTGAACGCGAAGACAACAGTAACGCCGTAGCGGCTGTGCACAAACGGTGCGATGACGTGAAGTGCAACTCCGCGCACAAATCCCGACGTTTAATTTCGCGCGGTCTCTAAGCTTCGACACCAGGTGGCCGCATCTTGCCTCTGGCCGCTTCGACCACCGCACAACCGCAGCTGTCGCTCCACACATTGACCGACGTACGACACATGTCCAGTACTCGGTCGACGGCGATGATAATCCCCTGAGCTTCCAGAGGCAGACCAACCGCCTGCAGGACAATCGCCATCATCACCAGCCCTGCGTGCGGGATTCCGGCTGCACCGATACTGGCGATCAACGCTGTCAACGCCACTGTGATTTGTTGTGCGACGGACAAGTCAAACCCAGGCGTGGCCTGGGCAATAAACAGAACGGCAACCACTTCGTATAAGGCCGTGCCGTCCATGTTAATCGTGGCACCAAGTGGCAGCACGAACGAGCTTGTCTGATTGGAAATGCCGGCACGCTTCTCCACGCAATTCATGGTCAGCGGAAGGGTCGCGTTGGACGACGCCGTCGAGAACGCTGTCAGCAAAGCCGGACTCAGACTTCGAACATATTCCAGTGGGTTGCGTTTCGCAAAAACGCGAAGAATGACAGGAAGAATGACAACAGCGTGAAACACCAGAGCAAGGAACACTGTCAGCATGTACCACGCCAGCGTCCGAAAAACGCCCAGACCCTGGGTTGACGTGGCATAGACCATGAACGCCGCCACGCCGATGGGAGCAAGGCTGATCACCCACGCTGTCATTCTCATCATAACGGCAAACGCTGATTCGAATATTTCTGCCAGACGCCGACCATGGTCACCGCCGACGAAGTTGATGAACATTCCCAGCATGATGGCGAAGGAAATGATCGACAGAAACTCACCGCCTGCGATGGAAGCAAATGGATTCGTCGGAATCAGCCTGTTGATCTGCTGATAAAGAATCTCGACCAAAGTCAGACTGGCCGGCTCAATCGCCTTCCCCCCCCCCGGCAGAATGGCTCCCGTGCCAGGCTGAATAAGATTGACCAGAATCAGACCGATCGTGATGGCCAGCAGGCTTGTGACCATGTAGTAGAAGATCGTACGACCAAACATGCGGCCAAAGCGTCCCTGGCTTCCCAGTCCGGTGACGCCGGTCACCAGTGAAGTAAGAATCAGGGGAACCGTGACCATCTTCAGCAGGCGCAGAAAAAGGTCACCGATGCTTTTTGCGAGCGTCGTAATTGTGCTGGCAATGCCGGACGAGTGTTCAGCCGCAATCGGTTGCCAGAAAACAGGTAGTTGATCGACGCCGGGACTATTCAGTCTGGAGACGGCCGGAACACCATCGTGAGATCGCTGCCAGGTAATCTGGACTCCGCTCATACTGTAAGTGAACCGTGCTCGCGCATTTGTCACCTCCAGTTCACGGCTGTCGCTGTCGCCCAGCGCTTCTGCAAGCTTCGGATAGCTGTCGGCGAAAACAGAGGCTGACGGAAACGATTCGGTGTAGACCGTATCATTCGTCTCGGAGTCTCGTTCCTGCAGCAGAATTGAGTTGCCGTCACGAGAAAGCGAAGCCGTGACGCTTCTGGTCAGAAAGTCGTCGCCCGGGTTGACGGCAATTCCGATCGCCGTGCCGACGAGCATGGCGATGAGAATCTGAAAATGGAGCGGCAGCGATTTTTTCTTTTCGGTCGGCTGTGACATTGCGTTTCTCTGTAATCAATGTGCGGGTGGCAAACTGTTCTGGAAGGCCCGGTTGCGGTACAGGAAGTCGATGATATTTCCTTCGTGCGGCTGCAACCAGTTCAGAGCACAGGTTGGCACAGCTCCGACGTTCAAACGGTCGATATTTCGCGCGTCGACAAGTTCCGGAATCCACTCCTCATCGTTGGTAATGGCCGTGCCCACAAGCGTGCTGCCAATCTTTTTCAGCATCTGGTCCTGCGGACACTGCGTGACCGAGACGAAAGGGAACATGAATTCCGAGTTCGCCATGGCATCGTCGCAATCGCGGACATGCAATACCGTTGGGCGCAGGTAGTCACATCGTTCCTTTTTGATCAGTCGATCGCCGTTGCGATACTTGTCGGTCACGTCCGTAACCGCTGCTGACCCGACGCCTTCTTCAATCATGCTGTTCATGGCTTCCGCAGCACCTTCCATCGTAAAAGCTGCCAGGGCTGCATGTTCATCAGTCGTTGGTAGAGCGTCGATAGGGCCGATTTCCCGGGCAATCGCGTCAGCGATTTCTTCGGTGTGACGAGAGGCCCAGATGCTGGAACAGTTGATGCAGCTTCGTCCGCCGTTCACCAGGACGCTCTTCACCATGACTTCCAGATAATCCTGCCAGCAATCCACCACGTCGTCGCCCAGCAGAATCTTACTGAACCCCGGTCCGTGTGCCTGCACACGCGGATCGCCGGCATACTTGTCAACAGTTGCCTGGCCGCCAAAGATCATGGCGCGTTCGCAGAGATCCAGTACGGTATTGCCCACATCGTGTGGTCCGGGATACAGGCAGAAGACTTCCCGAGGAATTCCGGCCGCGGCAAATGCTTCGAACAGACGGTACGGAGTCCATGGCTCAGAAGACCCCGGCTTTAATACCAGCCCCGTCTGCAGTGGAATGGCTGGCAGCCACAGCGTGTGAACACCGGGAGAATTGGAAGGCAGCACGAGTCCCAGAGCGTCTGTCGTGGACTGGTAACTGACCATGACACCACGGTTTTCGACGCCGTAGCCTTTGTGCAGAATGTCCAGCGGCAGACCGCGAGTCAGTGCCTCCAGCGTTGCTTTCATGTTCTTCAACACAGAAGCAATCTTACCCATGTTGGCCCTGGCCATGTTCAGCGGAAGGCCGGTAGTCGCCGATTGAATCTCACAAAACTGGTCCGGCGTCTGAGTGCCGTTGCCCAGCGGCAGTTCGGCCGTCAGAAATAGATCTGCGGCCTTCACGCACATGTCAATCAGAGCGTCCGGCGTGAATTCACGCAGTCGGGCTCGAGCCTGCGGCGATTTCCGCATATCCATTTTCACCAGACCCGCGTTGGCCTGGTGCATCTGAGCCATCACTGCGCCTGTTTCGAAATGGACAACATCAGATTTATCAAGAGACTCGTAAGGCTTCCCCCATCGAATTACCGGAATATCAATCATCTGTGCGACTATAGACTCATTTGTGGAACTGAAATGCGAATGGAACTGGGGACATGTTAGAGTCTTTCTTCCGGGCTTCAATCCGTTTTCGCCGTATCTTTGGTGCCAACAACAGCTGACCGGGCCCTTCCTGTCAGTCGCGAGAGATCAGCTATCGCGATCCCACCTTCTTGCACTTCGCCCGCAATTGAAACGTCCGGTTTTAGGTTTGCGGATTGTCCGGGTCCGTGCGGCAGGGATGTCCGGAAACTTGTCAGTCGATGACGTTCAGTTCTCGTCCAACCTCAATAAACGCTTCCGTCGCCCGTTTCAGGTCTTCCTGACTGTGAGCGGACGACATCTGAGTGCGAATGCGGGCCTGTCCTTTGGGCACCACTGGAAACGAGAATCCAACGACATAGATGCCGCGTTTCAACAACTCATCAGACATTCGTGTCGCCAACGCAGCGTCGCCGATCATGACGGGAATGATGGGATGTTCGCCGGGAAGAATGTGGAAACCGGCTGCCGACATGGTTTTTCGGAACCATACCGTATTTTCTCGCAGTCGCCGTCGCAGGTCGTCATTATCCTGCAGCAGTTCCAGTGTTCTGAGTGTCGCTGCTGCAATCGGTGGTGCCAGCGTGTTTGAAAACAGATACGGTCGCGAACGCTGCCGAAGCAGATCAACAATCGGCTGGCGGGCCGCCGTGTAGCCACCGCTGGCACCTCCCAGTGCTTTGCCCAGAGTCCCGGTAAGGATGTCGATACGGTCCGCCACACCAAAATGTTCGGGAGTGCCGCGACCACTGGGGCCAATGAAACCGACTGCGTGAGAATCATCGACCATAATTGACGCATCGTATTTGTCTGCAAGTTCGCAGATGGAGGGCAGGTCGGCCAGATATCCGTCCATCGAAAACACGCCGTCTGTCGCAATCAGACGAACGCGTGCCGATTTTGCCTGCTCCAGTTGTGACTTCAGATCCGTCATATCGTTGTTCCGATATCGAAAACGCTGAGCTTTGCACAGTCGAACGCCGTCAATAATGCTGGCGTGGTTCAGTTGATCAGAAATGATCGCGTCTTCAGCGGACAGAAGCGTCTCAAATAGCCCACCATTCGCATCAAAACACGAGCCGTACAGAATCGTATCATCCGTACTAAGGAAGGCGCTGATCGCAGATTCCAACTGATGGTGGATCGTTTGGGTGCCGCAAATGAAACGAACGGAAGCCATTCCATAGCCCCACCGAGATAGCGCCTCCTGTGCCGCCTTCACAACGTCCGGGTGATTCGCCAGGCCCAGGTAGTTGTTCGCACAAAGATTCAACACGTTCGCGTTGTCTGCGATGCGGACATCGGCATCCTGCGGTGACGTGATCTCACGTTCAGCCTTGTGCAGGCCTTCGTCCCGAATCTGCTGAAGTTGCTGGCTAACGTGGTCCAGAATGCTCGCCACTGTGTCGTTCCTTTTCGATTCCTGCGTGATTTGTCAGCAGCAATGTATCGTCGTCTGACGGAATTGGCTATTCCCAGTACCGTGGCGCGCCCCCCCCAAAATGCACTCCCACCGGTCACCATTCGAAATGCCGGACGCGGAAAAGAGAATGAAGCCGGGGTAATTCGCACGCAGGCTATTCCGTCTTCAGCGGAACGGGCTTTGAAGTGACATGCTGCAGATTGCTGCCGAAATCCGGCCCCACAAAAGCCGCGACGTTGATGGGCGCCCGAACAGTCGCCGTATCGATCGAAAACACCACCGTAGCAGAGCCGCGACCGGTAATCTCGACCACTTTGCGTTCGATTCGTTGCTGATTGCGGTCCTTGATCGTGACATGCAGCAGCTGAGTTTTCAGGGCGTCAGGCAGGCGGTGCCGGACGGTAAGTTCGACACGGCCGTGGATGACGATGTCCGGAACGTTCAATTGGATGATGTTAAGCTTCCTGCGGCCGCGGCGTCCAGCGAGTCTGGCAGCTGATTCCGCCTCAACCTTCTGCATATATGCCTCCACTGCATGGGGGTCATCTCTGTGCCGGAAGGCGTCCAGTGCATGGTCGCCCGAACGCACCATCCAGTCTTCCAGAGCACTACGGAGTCGCTCGATCTCCGTCTGGTATTCAGGATCGTCGATCAGGTTGTGTAGAGCGTCCGGATCGTTCTGGTAGTCGAAGAACTGTTCGGGCGCCGCATACTGAAATGTTTGAAAACGCGCTGCCAGAACATCGTCTTCTTCTGCCAGTTCCTTCAGTCGCCGGTAGGTCAATGTGCCGGTGGTTGCTGTTTTGAAGACGCGTGTCCCATCTGACCAGGGGTTGAACAAATACCCAAAACGCTTGCCCTGCACACCTCGCATCGGATGTCGATTGCCTGCGGAGTTCTCGTTGTACTCTTTGAATACGAAGTCCCGGTTACCCTGAAATTCTCCTTTCAGGATGGACACGATCGAACGACCCTCCAGCCCTGCCGGATGCCCGATATCGGCAACATCAAGCAGCGTGGGAAGTAAGTCGACACCTGAAATCATGTGTACCGTGTCATGTCCGCCTGGCTTCACCACGCCAGGCCAGCGAACGATCCAGGGTGTCCGAGTGCTGTGGTGATAAAGAGCTGTTTTGGCGAAGGGCAGAGGCATTCCGTGGTCGGACAGAAACACGACCACTGTACTGTCGGCTTTCCCTGAATCTTCCAGCGCCTGCAACGCAGCCCCCACACAATCGTCTGCTCGACGAACAGACGAGTAATAGTGAGCCAGTTCCTTTCTGACATCCGGGTCATCAAACAGGAATCCCGGTATGGGCACCTCTTCCGCCGTAAAGACACGAGAGGGAACATTGGGATCATCGATCACGTCCTGTCCTTTACCCATCGCATAGAAAGGTTTGTGTGGATCCGAAACATTCACCAGCAGGCAGAATGGTCTATCGGCTTCCGCTGCAGCCTGAATGCCTCGCTCTGAAGATTTGTAATATGAGCGAATATTCTTGGCGTGCATTTTTTCTCCGTCAATCTCATCCAGCACCAGGTCCCAGGCGAACGGCGTGTACGGCGATGAATGGCTCACCTTCCCCCGGATGGCCGTGAAGTAGCCGCCCTGCTTCATCAGTTCACACAGATGGGCATGCTGCGGCTGCTCGATCTGATAGAAGCCTTCCACACCGTTATTGTGCGGATATCGTCCCGAAAACAGGACGTTGCGGCAGGGCATGCAGTTCCCCACCTGCACGTGAGCGTACTCAAATCGAACACCCTCCGAAGCCAGACGATCGATGTGGGGTGTCGTATCAGGCAACCTGCATCCAACAACGCCGACAGAATCGCAGCTCATGTCGTCAACACTGATAAACATGATGTTGGGACGCTGCTCAGCACCGGATGCCGGCAACAGGACAGGGAACAGAGCAACGGACAGAGCGATCCAGCGCGACACGATTCTTCGATTCACTAACGTGTTCCCTTATGATTTCCCAACAAGAGCAGCTACAGACACCATGATAACCTGAAAGTCCGGTTTGTTTTCGGCTGATTAAACACAAGGCGAGGACACGACGCCAGTGGTCGTTTTCGTGGCGTCGTCCGGATTTGCTGGAATCTCGCAGGCGCAATAACGACAGGACGATTTTCAGGCATTCACGAAGAGGATATGGCAGCCTGAGCCGGAATACAGGTCCGGTCCAACAATTCCTGAGGAAGGCCACACGATGTCTTGCAACAAGCGAACCACATTGGCATACTCCGCGTCTCAGAAGAGACACGGGCGATTAGCTCAGTTGGCTAGAGCACCTCGTTTACACCGAGGGAGTCGGGGGTTCGAGTCCCTCATCGCCCATTTTTAAAGTGTTACAGTACAAGGGTTTACGACGACGAGTCGTAGACCCTTTTTGCGTTAATTCGGTAGACCCTTTTCGAGCCCCCGCATCACCCTGCGATTGCCCGTGGCTGCAAGAAAAAGCACCGACGCATGTACGAACGCCGGTGCTCCAACGACCGCGATGGCACTGTGGTCGTGCTTAATACCGAGGTCCATTCCTGCGTAGTAGAACCATCCTTTCTGCATCCTTCGTTGGGGATGGAGGTCTCTGTGTACTGCTGCATCAATGTCGGCCTGGTCGAGTGCATCACCACTGCCACTGCCCCACACTCCGTGGAACAGTCGATTAAATCTGCTTCGGGAATTTCTTCGTTCTGCTTCGTCGATCTCCTCTTGGGAGAGCCACGGTGCAGGCTCGTCCATCACGTGGAAGTTCCACCTGTCGGATTGTTCTGCAACATTCCGCCACTGTTCCTGCCAGCTACCTGTAGTTCCGGCATTGGTGGCAACGATCACCGCTCCGTTGGGTCTCTTGGTGGCGTTGTCGAGGAGGTTCGCCGCGAAGTCCTCTTTTGTAACGTGCGACAACTCATTCATCACAACGATATCGGGGCGAGCTCCGTGCGAGCCTGCCACATCACTGGCGACAATTGTGCACTCGCATCGTGTGGCTCTGCAGACGAGGGAGTGGTTCAGCACCGTTATGCGATCCTTCAGCCACGGGTTTAGGTTAAGGATATCAACAGCAGCTTTACGAAGTTCGTTTGC
This sequence comes from Fuerstiella sp., assembly GCA_024230215.1. Taxonomy (GTDB): domain Bacteria; phylum Planctomycetota; class Planctomycetia; order Planctomycetales; family Planctomycetaceae; genus Fuerstiella. Next base: position 28,431 of record JAAERP010000516.1, read on the forward strand.
CTGGTCTCGATCCGACGCCCCCCCCTGGCAGTCGAGACTCTGTTTCGAGAACGCCAGAAGCCAGAGGAGGACACACGCGATATCACTGTCCTTGCTCCCGCCCTTGGTGCGTTCGGACCAGAATCTGCCGATGTCAGGTTTCACCCCTTTCGATATAGCGATAAGAGTAGGAGCAATTACCCGGAACCAAGCCTCCTGGAAATCCGCCATCACAAACGCGCGCAAAACTCCGCGATACGTGTACCAAAAGAAAAAGGCTCGCCAGTTAACCTGACGAGCCTTCATGTTTGTGAGCCGGAGTTGTGGTCCAGCACCAGTGGAGGCGGCGGGAATCGAACCCGCGTCCTGTGGACTCTTAACCAAAGCTTCTACGTGTGTAGTTCGCTGATTGAGTTCGCAACGACGAGGCTCACCGAACACAGCCTTCCGTCACTAGTTCACCACGAATCTCACAACAGCCGGAGCGAACGTTGAGCTGTTGCCAGTCTGAATTTGCAACCGAATTCCGGACTCCTCAGACGGGGATTCCTTGTTCGGGACAGCCTATTTCTAGGCAGCCAAAGAGTACTGCGGTGTTGCAGTTATTGTTTGATCAGCTTTTTACGTGGCCAACTGATCAACCACGACACGCCACCCTGATCGACGATGACCCAGTCAAATCCGATCGCCCCCGATAATTGGTGTAACGGCACACGCTGCAGTCAGTGCGTCCGTCGCTGTCATTGTATATCGGCAGCACCGCGAAGGCGAGGTTCGGATTGATGTTTTTATCTGTGCCACGATCAGGATGCCCGGCCGTCAGGGCTAATTGGACAGAATATGCGGCCCAATCGCCCGTAACTCCTCCAGCAGGGCGTTCAAATCCTGCTCCGTTGTCAAGGGATTCATGACGGTGACGCGAAGTGCGGCCTGACCGTTCAGGTTTGTCTGCACGATGTAGAAGTCCCCGGCTTTTACGAGCCGAGATCGCAATTCGTGCTGCCATCGGTCCATCGCTTCCGCCGACGGTTCCCGCAAATCAGCTGGCACGTGTCGGAAAACCACAATATTGCATTCCGGCGTGTGCAGGACTTCGAAGTCGCTGGCTTCCTTCAGTCGTTCGTAAAAGTACTGAGCCAGCGCAAAAGTCCGATCGACCATCTGTTCGAAGATCTCTGCTCCGTACAACGCCCAGATGCCCCACAGACCAAAGCCAGTTGAGCGTTTGGTGCATTCAATGGTTCGAGTACCATTGTCGAATTCCGCCAATCCGGGGCTGGACGGATCAAACAGGTAGGGCGCATCCTGTTGAAAGGTCTGAAACCGATGGGCGCGATCGCGGTACAGCACGGCAGCGCAGAGCGCCGGGACAAACATCATTTTATGTGCGTCCCACACAACGCTGTCGGCCATGTCGATTCCTGCCAGAAGCTGTCGGTGCTTACGGCTCATGAGCGCTGCGCCGCCGTGCGCCGCGTCGACGTGCAGCCACACGTCATGGTCGCGACAGACTTCGGCCACGTTCTGTACCCGATCGAATGCCCCAATCGGTGTCGCACATGCGCTGGCACAAACGGCCAATACCTTTCGACCTTTGGCCTTCTGTTCCGACAGCAACTGATTCAACTTGTGAGGGTCTATTCGGCGACGTTCGTCCAGGGCGGCTTTGACGACCTGTCGAGTGCCGAGCCCCAGTATGCCTGCAGACCGACTAATACAATAATGCGAGTCGGCGTGGGCAATGAGCACCGCGTTCTGTGGCAGTCCCTGTTCCCAACTGTCAGGAAAGACAACGTTGCGCGCCGTCAGCAGTGCGGTGAGGTTTGCCAACGATCCGCCGTGCGTGAGCACGCCGCAGGAAGTATCCGGATTCCAGCCCACCTTGCGGCACAGATTTCTTGTCACCGCATGTTCCACTGCAGTTGCCCACGGGCCCATTTCATAGATGGCCATCGGTTGATTGGTGAGCGATCCCACCGCGTCGAAAAGTCCGGCGATTGGAATGCTGGCGGGAACCTGATGCCCGATATAGCGAGGGTGATGGAGGTTCTGCCCCGAGGACAGCATCTTCTTCAGAAGTGACTCAAACTTATTGGCTCGTTCCTGCTCAGAAAGTGGCCTGACTCCGCCGGAGTGCAGAAAAGCCTCGGCTTCGGCGATCGCTTCGGCCGGTTCGTTCCAGTTCAGGACGTGGGTTTCGCCGGCCATGACACTACGCAGGTGCTCGGACAGACACTTCTGCCAGACTTTGGACAGATCGTCAAAAACTGTCGCCCCGTAGCTCGACGCGACAAGAGCAGGCATCTCCATTGGTGAAGTCTCGTGACTCAATTCTTCGTTCTCTTTGATTCTGCAAGTGGACCTGCCGAAATGATCTGTCCGCCATGGTGTCCGGCGCCCGGTCCCATTTCGATGACGTGGTCAGCATACCGAATCACCTGCGGGTCATGTTCAATGACGATGATGCTGTGACCGATTTCGACCAGATGATTCAGACACCGCATCAAAGCGGCGATATCCTTCGGGTGCAACCCCGTGGATGGTTCATCCAGTATGAACAAAGTCTGTCCGGACGCGGATTTCCGTGCTTTAGCGCGACTGCTGAAGGCAGGGTCGCTGTCGTCCTGCGGTACTCCGGCCAGTAATGCGGCGATCCGCAGTCGCTGACATTCTCCACCGGACAACGTGGACACCGGCTGTCCCAATCGAATGTATCCCAGCCCGGCCTGTCGCAGTGCATTCAGACGCTGCTGGATCTTGCGGTGACCATTGAAGAACACAAAGGCTTCGTCGCCGGTCATTTCCAGAATATCGTGAATGCTGCGGTCCCGATAGCGTACGTCCAGCACGTCGGGGCGAAACCGTCTTCCGGAACACTGCTCGCAGGTCGTTTGAATATCCGCGAGAAACTGCATTTCGACGGTAATGACGCCATGGCCGTCGCAGTTTTCGCAGCGTCCTCCCTGAGCGGAATTGAAACTGAACATGCCGGGTTTGTAGTTGCGTTTCCTGGATTCATGCGTCAACGCCATCACTTTGCGGATCTCGCCAAAGCAGCCGATGGTCGTGGCCGGAATGCTGCGGCGTGAACGGGGCAACGGACTTTGATCCAGCAGAGAAACTTCGGAAAGATTCTGCCAGCCGTCAAGATCCACCACCGTCACATCACGGGCGGCGTCACACGATTGCCCCAAACGCCGGCACAGTGCAGGATACACGGCGTCCACGACCAGTGAACTTTTTCCGCTGCCGCTGATTCCTGTGACTGCACAGATCACACCCAGCGGCAATGTCCCCGAAAGCGAATGAACGTTGTGACAAGTGACACCGGAAAACTTCAGACATGACTGCGGCTGCCGAACCTGTACGTTCGACGGTTTCGTATTCAGATCTGCCAATGATTCGCTGGTTGCGGTCGTACGCGACGACTGCAGTTCCGCCGGTGTCCCCTGAAACACAACCATACCACCCGCGTTTCCGGCTTCCGGTCCGATTTCAATCAATTCGTCGGCGGCTCTGATGAAGTCAGAATCGTGTTCCACAACAACAACCGTGTTGCCAAGTTGTTGCAGCCGACGAGCCGCGTCGATCACCTTTTGCGTGTCCGTGGAGTGCAGTCCGCTGGTCGGTTCATCCAGCACATAGAGCGTGTTGATCAAACCCGACCCCAGCGCCGCGGTCAGCACGACACGCTGAGCCTCGCCGCCGGACAGGGTCTTCATGGTGCGATCGAGGGAAACGTAGGACAGGCCGCAATCGTTTAGAAACCGAAGTCGATCGGTCAACTGGCGCAGCGACGTAGACATCGCGGCAAGAACGTCTTCAGCCAGACTGGCGGTGACAACGGAGAGCCAATCGTTGAGTTGGCCCAGTTCTTTCTGACAGACGTCAGTGATGGTGGCTCCACCCAGTTGCAGGCATCGACCGGATTCAGACAACCGAGTCCCATTGCAGGCGGAGCATGGGAGCCACGATCTCCAGCGATTCAGAAGCACCGAAACGCCACGTTTGTAGCGGTTTCTTACCAGCCACCGATGAAAGCCGCTCAGCCCGCCGAATTCCCGTTCCGGTACACCATGCTCAATGCACCGGCGAGCTTCCGGGCCGACTTCAGAGAATGGAACATCGATGGGAATCCCGTAATCCGGCGCCAGAGCCAGCAGTTCATCCAGTTCGTGACGATACGCCGGTGTCGTCCATGGTTGGATTGCGCCGTCTCGCAGAGAAATCGAACTATCGGGCACGACTTTCTGCAGGGTCATGTCGGATACCTGGCCAAAGCCTTCACATTCAGTGCATGCTCCCAGCGCCGAGTGAAAGCTCATGGATTCCGCTGACGGTTCGGCGAACTCCCTGCCGCAGGACGTACACGTCAGACCTTGTGACAGGACCACCGCCTGCCACGGCTTTTGATCCACGACCTCCGTGCGTTCGACGACAGGTTCGTCCGGATGATCGGCCGCCTCAAGAAGGGCAATGCATCGACCGCCGGAGTGCGCAAACGCCTGTTCGATACTTTCAGCCACGCGAGCCTTTGTCGAGTCAGCCACGCGGAGGCGGTCTGCCACCACACGAATTGAGGCCACGTCGACGCCACGATTGTCCAGCTCCTCCAGTGATGTGGTCGCGCCGTCCACGACGCACCGCGTGAACCCATCCTGCAACAGGTCGGCCGCAGTTGTTGCTTCGACATCAAACACAAGCATGCAGCGCCGCCCATCGGCAACAGTCATCAGATGATCGCTGGCGGAATCGGCAGACATCGTGATGGCAGCAACGTTGCACGCCGGACAAACAACCTGCCCGGCTTTTGCAAACAGCACTCTCAGGTAATCCAGAATCTCTGTGCGGGTGCCGACTGTGCTGCGGGCACTTTGTGTACGGACGTTCTGCCGAATGGCGATCGCGGGCGGTATCCCGTCAATCCGGTCAACATCCGGGCGCTCGACCCGGTCGAGAAACTGCCGTGCGTATGGTGAAAACGTTTCCACATACCTTCGTTGCCCTTCGGCAAACAACGTGTCGAAGGCCAGACTGCTTTTCCCTGAACCGCTGACTCCGCAAATCACGGTCAGAGCATTGCGACGAATCTTCAAATCGAAGTCGCGCAGATTATGAACGCGGACACCTTCCAGCTCGATACTGCGGTGGAGGCCCTCGCTCGATGCCGGAGAAAATTCTCTGTCCGTCGGACAGGAGGCATGATCCTGGCTGGACGTGGCGTGGTGATTGTCAGAAGACAGGCTCACTGATCGACCTTCAATCTGCCACCGGCGTGTAACGGACTTCCGGCAATCGCACAACATGCGTCGAAAATCCCTCCGGGCCAACTTCGATCACTCGATAACCCGGCGCGTCCGCCGCGAAGTTCGCGACAGCACCGGCCGGATTGAACTGAATTCCTGTCGAAGGCGTTGTGTACACTTGTGCAACCCCGATCTGACTCGCGGATTCGTGGTGCACATGTCCACAACAAACCAGTCGGATCCGCTCGTCCTCAGAGATCAACTGCTGCAGACCTCGCCGGCCGCCAAGTCCGATCGCGTCCATCCACTCACTGCCAACGTCGACCGGTGGATGATGCAGAAACAACGCCACCTGTGAGACGGCCGCTTCTGAAATCACATTTCGCAGCCAGTCCACCTGTTCCTGACCGATCCAGCCAGCGACTTCCCCGGGCAGGTGGGTGTCCAGGCCGACGCACAGCCATTCTTCGTCGGTAAATGAAAATCGGACCTGATCCGTGCTCTTGCCGGTGATTCGCTCGGCGAAGACTGACCGCAGATTCTCGCGATCGTCATGGTTGCCAGGCACCTGCCAGATGCGATCAGCCCACGGCGCCAGGATCTGCTGCACGGCCTGATAGCTTTTGGGCAGCTCATCGTGAGTGTGATCTCCGGTCACGATCAGGTGGTCGAATGGAGCTTCATTCTGAAGGATGAAATCAACGACATCCTGCAGGCACTCGCGCGTCGGGATTCCCTTCAAACGCTGCTCTGGTTGGCAGAAGACGTGCAGGTCGGTTAGTTGCAGGATTCGGATCATATTGAAGTGCAAACGGGGCGCATTGAGGAAATCAGTGTGACTTGAGGGTTAACTCTGGTGATTGTCGAAGGTGGTGGTGGACAGTATATGCTAACCTAACAAGCGAAGTGCAAAGGGGCGGGAGTCTTTTTCGGCTGGAGGCGGATACTGCTTGAATGCCGCTGCTCTGAAAGAGACCTTCTCCCTGATGAAGTAGGTAGGCCAGGACCTGTTGTTCTGGCGCCCCCAGAATTGTCAGGACAACAGATCCTGACCTACGGAAACTCTCAACCCGGTTTTCCGCGCGGAAATGTTGCCTTTCTCTTGCGAGCTATCGATGAAGCCTGGAACTCTCCTGATCGCCATCATTCTGATGCATGCACCCGTCTGTCTTGCGGCTGACAATTCGAAGCCAAACGTTCTTCTGGTCATGTGCGATGACCTTGGTTACGGTGACCCGCAGTGTTTCAACCCCGGTTCGCCGATTCACACGCCGAGCATTGATGCAATGGCTGCGGCCGGCATGAAGTTCACTCGATTCTATGCAGCCGCTCCTGTCTGCAGCCCCACACGAGGCAGCTGCCTCACAGGCCGCCACCCCTATCGATACGGTATTTATTCAGCCAATACCGGTCACATGAAGCCGCAGGAAATCACTCTGCCGGAATTGTTGAAGAAGGAAGGATACACAACGGGACACTTTGGGAAATGGCATCTGGGCACGCTGACGACCACAGTCAACGACGCGAATCGCGGCGGCCCCCGCGGCAAAAAACACTATTCCATTCCCAGCCAGCACGGATACGACGACAGTTTTGTCACTGAGTCAAAAGTGCCCACTCTTGATCCGATGATCAAACCTAAGGATGCGGGCAAACATGCGTGGGATGAAATCGATGACAAGTCGAAAGCCGTCGCTTACGGAACCCATTACTGGGATCATGTCGGGCGAGCCGTCACCGAGAATCTGGAAGGTGATGATTCCCGCATTATCATGGACCGTGCCGTGCCGTTTATTGAATCGGCCGTGGCAAAGAAGACGCCGTTCTTCGCGGCCATTTGGTTTCACGCTCCTCACCTGCCGGTCGTTGCCGGCAAAGAACATGTGGCCCCGTACAAAGAACACAGCGTCTACGAGCGAAACTACTATGGCTGTGTGACAGCGCTGGACGAACAGGTTGGCCGCCTGAGAGCCAGATTGCGGGCGCTCGGAGTATCCGAAAACACTCTGCTGTGTTTCTGTTCGGACAATGGGCCGGAGGGGCAGGAAGGCAAAGCGCCAGGATCGGCCGCCGAATTTCGAGGCCGCAAGCGATCACTGTACGAAGGAGGCGTCCGCGTGCCCGGCATTATCGAGTGGCCAGGCACGATTGCACCCGGCTCATCAACGGACTTCCCGGCCGTGACGAGTGATTACCTGCCGACCGTCCTGGACGTATTGGGCATCAGCTATCCGAGCGACCGGCCGCTTGACGGCGCATCGCTGGTTGATGCTATGCGTGGAAAGAAAGTCCGGCGTAGCCAGCCGATTGGTTTTCAGTCGAGGACACAGATCGCCTGGCACTCCGGGATACACAAACTCTACAGCGGTGATGGAGGAAAGACGTGGGAACTCTACGACCTGGCCGCCGACCCGAGAGAATCGAATAATCTTGCCGCTGCCCAACCCGGTCTGGCAGAACAGCTAAGATCGGAAGCCATCGCATGGCAGGAATCATGCAGGGAAAGCGACGCCGGAGCGGACTACTGAGTCTGTCCAGCAAATACTCTCCGGCAACGAACTAACGCCCCGCAGTTCCGGGGCGTTAGTCCCTATGGGCCCGTTAGAGCAGTCTACCTATTGTCGTGAATGATACTGGCTCGTGGGAGCAACGAAACTGCTAGTGAAAATCGCTCTTCGCGGCCACAAGTCAGCGTGAAACGCTGTTAGTTGCCCTGCACCTCAAACACCGCCTCAACCTCTACGGCCGCCCCGGTCGGCAGTGCAGCGAAACCCAGTGCACTGCGGGCATGATACCCGTCGCCATCTTTGCCGAAGATCTCGTGCAGCAGGTCTGAACAACCGTTGATCACCAGATGCTGATCCGTGAAGTCCGGTGCGGAATAGACACATCCAAGAACCTTGATAACTCGTAATCCGTCCAGTGTTCCATGGGCGTTGTAGACCGAACGCAGAATCTTCTTCGCGCAGTCTTTGGCGGCGTCATACCCCTGCTCAACAGAAACATCTTTGCCAAGCACCCCCTTCAGGTCGCTGGTGTGACCGGAGGTGATCAGCTGATTACCACTGCGGATGCAAAGATTCAGATAACCGGACTCCAGTGATTTCAGGGATACCCCAAGTTCTTTTGCTTTTGCTTCTGCGCTCATGACTTTGTTCGCTGTTTAAGTGAAGGAATGATTAACTTGAGTCTGTTTGTACAACGGCGGTACGTCCTGTCGGACTGCCGATGCGACCGGCGGGAGCAGGCAATCCTGCGATCGATGTGTCGGCTGAGCGTGTTGTAGAGCCCCACCAGGCAATGGGCAAGTCACGCCCCGGTGGTCGTTCCTGGAGAAAGGACGTTGTACCTGCGTCGGGTCGTTCGGCCAACGGAAGAGGGATCTCCGTTTCGCACCCCACCTGGCATGATCTGAAGCATCGGCCTCGCTAAAATCAGGAATCGGTAAGGAAGTCCGGAATCACAACGTTACGGTGCGTAGTCAGATCAGATGGAAATCATGGCACGCTGTCACGCATTCAGTTAAGGCGAAGGATGACCCCCGCACAGAATACCGACAGGAAGTCGAAGCCATACCTGAAGCCGCTCGTTCTGGCCACAGTTGTGACCGCCGTTGTCTATGGGTACACGCAATACGGCGACACCTTGACTCTGGATCATCTTGCACAACGGGAAACCCAACTGCGCGACTATCAACAGCAGCATCCGGTACTGATTTATGGCCTTGCATTCGGGGTTTATGTTGCAGTGACCGGATTGTCGTTGCCGGGGGCGACGGTGTTGACGCTGGTGTACGCGTGGTACTTCGGGCTGATCCGCGGAATCGTACTGGTCAGCTTCGCCTCAACAACGGGAGCCACATTGGCATTTCTGTTGAGTCGCTACCTGTTGCGGGAAACGATTCAGCATCGGTTTGGAGAGAAGCTGGCGGCATTCAATCGCAATCTCGAAACAGAGGGCGCCTTCTACCTGTTCACACTGCGACTGATTCCTGCGGTGCCATTCTTCGTCATTAACGTGGTGATGGGACTGACTCCCATGAAAACCCGCACCTTCTGGTGGGTCAGTCAGGTCGGAATGTTCGCTGGCACAACGGTCTTCGTTTATGCCGGATCGAGCGTACCTGACCTGACAACACTGGCAGAGAAAGGTGCTTCCGGGATACTGAATCCGCAGTTAATGACGGCCTTTGTGGTGTTGGGGCTGTTTCCGCTGTTTGTGAAGAAACTGCTGGCACGACTCAAGCCCGCGGCAGTGAACGCAGATTTATCGAACGATATTTGACAATTGTGGCATGTCCCGAGTGTCAACTGGTGCGGTAAAAGCCCCGAGCTGAACTCGCCGCGCCGCCCGGATTCGGACTCATTCACTTTCACATGGGACGACTCTGTCCTACCCTGTCCGCTGTAAAGTCACAGCGATACGGGAGAGTGTTCATGCGGATTTGCCGTTGCAAATTCAGACACGAGGCTCCGGCAAGTGAGTTCGTCAATCGTACAGAACCCGTTCGCTTGAGCTTTGTGCCTGTGTTGTGGCCCACTTCTGGGCTTTCCTCATGCTGCCGGCTCTGCTGGTGGATCTGATTCGACTATGGGAACTGCAGAGTGACTGAACGCATCGTGATACTTGACGCACAAACGCTGAACCCGGGCGATCTCAGCTGGGAGGCGTTTTCGGATCTGGGCAATGTAAACATCCACGACCGCACGCCCGCAGCACTGGTCGTGGACCGGTCTACGGACGCGACCGCCGTCATCACCAACAAGGTTGCGTTGGACGCAAAGACCATAGAACAACTTCCCCAACTTCAGTACATCGGTGTCACAGCGACCGGTTTCAACATTGTTGACGTTGATGCTGCAACGACACACAACGTGACTGTGACAAACGTGCCCGTGTACGGGACTGACTCCGTCGCTCAGCACACCATCGCGCTGATGCTGGATCTTGCACGCGGCATTCGTGCTCATGATGCTGCCGTCAAACGGGGCGAATGGGCCGATGGCGATGATTTTTGTCTGCCCTGCGGGCCCATAGTCGAACTGTGCGACAGAACCCTTGGCATTGTCGGTCTCGGACGAATCGGGCTGGCAGTCGCCCGCGTCTGTCAGGCAATGGGCATGCGCATTCTTGCGGCTGGCCGAAAGACAGACGGTCACTCGACAGTCAACGGAATTAACGTTGAATACGTGCCTCTGGATCGTCTGTTCCAGCAGTCCGACGTCATTTCTCTGCACTGCCCGCTGACGAATGAGACCGCAGAAATCGTGAACTCCGATCGACTAAGACTCATGAAACGGACGGCTTTCCTGATCAATACCAGTCGGGGTCAGTTGATCGATCAGGCGGCCCTGGCTCAGGCACTGCGGGACAAGCAGATTGCAGCGGCAGCACTTGACGTACTGGATGTGGAACCGCCGGCCAAAGACAATCCACTGCTGAGTGCTCCTCGATGTTTGATTACCCCACACGTGGCGTGGTACGCCCGGGAAGCGAGATCAAGGTTGCTGGAAATGTCAGCCGCGAATTTGAAGGCGTTTGTCTGCGGAGCCCCACAGAACGTGGTAAATATACGATAACCATCCATTCTTCCACTGCATCCAGCGATTACCGTCCCAGGCCTGCGCGAAGCCTGTCAAGGTTCCCGGACATTCGAGCGACAAGACTGTCCGCACCGGACAGTTCGGACTCGCAGGTGTCAACCACGACACACGTTATGCCCGTTGCCTGAAGGACTTGCACTCGATTCTCGTTGCAATCTGCGTGAATCAGAATCAGCTGCGGTGAAGTTGTGTTGATGTCATTGACGGTTTCCTCAGTTAAACGGCCAGCCTCGGACCACTGAATCTGATGTGACTGCCAGCCTAAACGAGTGATCAGGTATTGAAGATCAGTTTCGTTGGTGAACACAGTGATGGTATTACCGGCACTGTCAGCAACAAGTTGCTGCAACTGTTGATCCAGTTGATCGAAAGTGTTGCTGAATGCAGTAGCTCGTTGAGAAATCGCGTCGGCCGCCTCGGGAGCAAGTCTCAAGAGCTGTTCTTCAACGCGGCGCAGCTGGGCGGCGGCCAACTCAGGATCCAGCCAGATCGTGGAAATAACGCCTCGGTCGGACTGCTGACCGACCGGGCCATGCTGGTGAGTGACGGTGTTCTCGACCTGAATCAGCCTGTCGCGGTAACTGTTCGACGTGTCGATGGTCCTCGAACGGGGCAGTGACAACTTCTGCGTCCACGGCTCGTAGCCGGCGCCGTTGAGCAGGACGACATCGGCCGCCTGCAGTTTCTGCACGTCTTCCGACGACGGCACCCACGTTCGTGACGTCTGTCCGGCCGCCACCGAATACTCCACAACCACGTCGTCACCCGCCAGTTCCGACGCCATTTTGTATAGCGGATAGCTGGTTGTCGCGACAACAGGTTGCCTGCCGTCGGCCCCTGGAAAAGTTTCATTGGGATTGTCCGCCGCCCCGCAGCCAGCCAGAACAACGACCAGCAGAAACGCATATTCAAATCGCTGCCAACGGTTAACCATCAAAGCTCGTCCACCTGATGACGGTAAGTCTGTCCGTGCCGTCTCGCCGGCAATCTGTCGATCGCGAAATGTGCAACTGCATGCTGACGAATCGTCGTGCCGCTGCCAATGAAAGGACAAGAGTTTACTGTCATGAAAACCAGGGGAATCATTCTTACGTCTTAAAATGGTGCCTTGCTGCAGCCTGCGAACTCTACTTAACCATGGGGCGGATGTGAATTGTCACGAACCGGAGGCACGCCATCCTGAATGTTCGAGTGCATTGCTGCCGCCTGTTGCGGGAATGTATGGGCGCACGTACTGCATAAGACAGAAACCCTGGCACCAACCGCCGTTCCGCGGACAGGAAGCGGCAGAATCCGCCACTTATTGTTCAGCCGCCGTTCCGAACAACAGGCAACGACCCTGACGGCGAATTGTCGACCTGTCTGCAACACTGCTGGACCGCTAACATGCAGCGAAATGGAACGCTGCTACAGTCGTGGCGTCACGGTTTGCGCATGGAAGCCGAGCCAAAATGCTGGAACGTCAGAGACCAAAATACGTAACGTCAACGACGGCGTTACTGTGCCTCATCACCGTGGCCACCAGCGGCTGTATCAGCCGACTTCCGGGCGCTCGTTCCTCGCTCTCCACGCGCACGGCATCTGTGGACCGGGAGAACGTGTCGACCGTTCGTTCCCAAAGTGACAAATTGTCCGGCAACTGGACGGATTCCGTTCTGTCCCGAAAGATTGGCAGCGGACATTCCGGGATTTCCACTCCCCCGACCGGCGCGGACTCGCGAAACTCTTTGGCGGACGCAACACCTGAACCAACAGCACGGTTGCTGACACCGCAATTTAATGGACGAAGAACAAATCCGATTTCCACTACGATTTCCACTACGGAGTCCGCCAGCCCTGGCCGGGCATCGGACAGGGTCATACTAACGCAACCAGACGTGGGCGCGCGGTCACAGGGGCCTCTGCCGCCGAGGAATCTGACGGGTGGGCACACCACGAGTTCGGCAGCTAACCAGATTCGTGCCATTATTGATCAAAGATCCGTCAACGAAATGTCCCGGGGCAATGTTCTTCCGGATCGTGAGGCACAATGGCAGACGCTGTCACAATCAGAACAACCTGCTGCGGATGAAAACGAAGTTCCGACCGGCCAGTCCAACCAGGTTGCGGTCCGCGAAGCCGGCACGCCTCCGCGGGCCGTTCAGACGGTGATGCTGCACAACCCGCCGCCGCCGACAACGGAACCGATCGCAATAGATGAGGCAGAGCCTGCGGAAGAGATCAGCGAAGCCGACACCGTAATGGAACCATCCGTGTTCGATCGATTACGGGGACTCTACGCGCCTTCTGCAGAGTCCGATCCCAGAGAAATCTTCAAGCGACAATTTCAGAAGCTCCAACCTTCGTGGAGCCCGTTTCGGGAACGAGAAGAACAATCTGCCCAGAGACCGCCGGAGACACCTTCGTCCGAAACGGTGGAAGTCATGGTTGAAGACGCAGAATTGCCTTCCGAGGCCAGCCCGCTGTTGCTACAGCTGATCTCGGAAACAACCGACGAGTTGAGCAACTGGCCCGGCCTGAGGAACGGCACGCCAGAAAAAGTCGATCTGTTTCGGCGGCGACACCAGGATCTGCGACTACTGCAGTTAGTCGCCAATCAGCCTGGTGAGGCCATAGCCGCAATCGAAACTATGCCGTCGGCAGAACAGGATTTCTGGCAGGAACTGATGTTGGGCCTGGCTCAGTATCGTTCCGTCGCAGAGGACGAGGATCGAGAACTGGCATTAACCAACGCTGCCGGACAATTGACATCCGCAGTTCGCAGACTGGCTCCAGTGGCCGCATTGCGATGTCGTCGTCTTGACATCTGCAGCAGAATCTTCAGCTACGGGCGACTTGAGACGTTCCCTTCCAATGACTTCGAGCCTGGACAGCCTATTCTGCTGTACGCCGAGTTGGAAAACTTCACAACGGAGCCAACTCCGTCCGGTACTCGCCGCACCAGTTTCGACGCGCAACTTCAGATCCTCCATGAGGACGAATCTGCGGACCCCATTGAAACGATCAACCTGTCCAACATTACTGATGAATCATCATCCGAGCGATCGGACTATTACCAAAGCTTCGAGCTGACCGTACCCTCTCATCTTGCTCGAGGGACATACCGCATTCGAATTCGGCTACGCGATCGAATCAGTGGCAAGGCAACTCAGGAAGTCGTTGCCTTCCAGGTCCGATAAAACGCCGACATCAACGACACCGTTGTCGCCACAGCATTCCGCTGCGACTGACTGAAAACCTCTGCTATGGCGACGCTGCGGATTTCCGTTCCAGCAGATAAAATGCACTGTCGGCACGCAGGTTTGCGGCCCACGGACGCTCAACAGCGCGGCCATTGATGATGGGACGTTCCTCGACGATACGCAGACCAATGCTCTTCATCAGGTCGCGAAAGTCGTGCATCGACATAAAATGCAGGTTGGGTGATTCGTGCCATTCGTACGGCAGCGTCTGAGTGATCGGAGTACGGCCACGGCGCAGTACTTCGTAACGGACTCGCCAGTGACCGAAGTTTGGTACCACAACCAGACCACGGTTGGCCACGCGAAGCATTTCTGTCAATAGTTCTTTGGGGCGCTGGATTTGTTGCAGAGTCTGGCTTAGGACTGCAAAGTCAAATGTGTCAGACGGGATGTCGGCCAGCCCCTGGTTCAGGTCGGCGGCCACAACAGACAAGCCACGGCAGATGACGGCAGTTACGTTCTTCTGCTCGACGTCGATCCCCACGACGTTGCAGGCCCTCTCGTCGCTGAGACGTTGCATCAATCTTCCGTCGCCGCAGCCTAGGTCAATGACACGGCTTTTCTCCTGGATGTGGCGCATGATCAGATCGTCGGCCAACTGTACGGTTGGATCGGGAAGTTGGTATCGAGTATTCGACATGTGTGGTTCTAAAGCGAATTTCGCTGACTCATGGCCGCGGTTGACGTGTTTTAGCAGCAGAACGGATGCCCCCACGAGCCAGAATCTGTTCTCCCGATTTGTAAATTGCCCTATTCGTCCACGGACGTTCTGCCCGCAAGTTGTGTTTGCTCCAGGAATGGAGCCACCATCTCTGTCAGCGGCCCCAGGTCAATCAGAAACGAATCGTGCCCAAATGGACACGGCAATTCCGTAAACGAGACGTGTTTGCCGACCCGCAACAGCGCCGAAACAAGTTCTTTGCTCTGTGCCGTCGGAAACAGCCAGTCAGTGTCATACGACGCCACCAGAAATCTCGCTTTCACATCTTTCAAGGCGTCTGCGAGCGAGTCAGAGCCTTCGGCAAGGTCGAAATAGTCCATTGCGCGTGTCAGATACAAATAGCTGTTCGCGTCGAAGCGTTGTACAAATCGTTTTCCCTGGTAATGAAGATAGCTTTCAATCTGAAATTCCGTTTCCTTCTGCATATCGAAGGCGAATCGATCACTGTCCTGCAGTCGCCGACCAAACTTCAATTCAATCGAATCTTCCGATAGATACGTGATGTGAGCTATCATGCGGGCCAGGGAAAGGCCGTAGCGAGGGCCTTCGCCGTCGTAATACCTCCCGTTGGCAAATCCCGTGTCTGCATAAATGGCACGCCGACCAACCGCATTGAATGCGATCCCTTGAGCCGCCAGCTTCGGTGCAGAAGCCAGCACTATGGCCCCGAGAACCTGATTCGGGAAACGCACGGCCCAGTCAAGAACCTGCATCCCGCCAAGGCTTCCCCCGACCACGGCCAGTAGCTGGCGAATCCCAAGATGCGTCACCAGTTCCGAATGCATGGAGACGATGTCCGACACCGTCAAAAACGGAAACTCCAGACAGAAACGTTCTCCAGTTGCCGGATTGATGCTGCCGGGGCCGGTCGTTCCCTGGCAGCCACCCAACACATTTGCACAAATTACAAAATATCGGTCGGTGTCGATACCTTTACCTGGTCCGATGAAGCCGTCCCACCAACCAGGTTTTTCGTCGTCCTCGGTCCCATGATACCCGGCGGCGTGAGCATCGCCTGTCAGCGCATGACAGATAAACACAGCATTATCACGCCGCTCATTCAGCGTTCCATAGGTTTCATAGGCAACGGTCGTCGGTCCCAGCTTAGAGCCCGCCTGAAACTCAAGTTCGTTTGGTGGCTCAAATAGAGTCGCATATTTTGTCTGCACGTTCCCCATATCACCGTTCAAGGGCACGGTTGCATTTGCCTGTTCACTGGGATTCATTAACGTAGCCAATCTGAGGCATTTCGGGACCCATGGGCAGGTGCAGAGCTATGCGCATCATGATGGTCCATCAGAATGCTGTAATTGCGACGCCGCTGCCGCGCCGTCAGGGCTGAACATACAGTGTTTTGGCCGGGCGAGAGTAACTCTGCATCAGAAAACTGCCCAATAAGCGATGTTTGCACGAACTGCTTGACGTACGCAGTGTATCCAGCGAAAAGCTGCAATTCGACGTAGTCAGAATGAAACGTGCCAGGATTCGAAACGCATTCAGCCGGCCAGGGGCAAATTGCCGATTACTCTAATGATACACGCTTGTTTGCAGGTTGCCGCGGACGTCGATTTATGAGACTTCTTGTATTGCGGCAGACTCCTGGTGTGCCGTAAAATACTTACCCATTACTCACCCGAACACTCCAATCAGTTTGGGCGGAAAAACGTCGTAGCATGGAGGCTGGGATGGCTGGGACACGGATCAAAAATACGCTGCAGGCACAGGAAATCGTTAAGATTTTGGGGGCAACTATGGTTGGGCCCGGCGACTGCAGCGTCAATGGGGCCGATTTCATTGAGCGTGCAACGGCAACACAATTAGCTTTCGTCGGCTGCAAAAGAAACCTGAAACGAATCTCAGGCTCCAACGCGAAACTCATCATTGCCCCGGAAACAGTCCGGGATCACCTGCACGATTTTCCCGGCAGAACGTTCATCCTGGTGAACGAGCCGGAAGCAGCTTTCCTGCAGATCGTGGGTTTGCTATTGCCTGAGCGTCGTCGAAACGCCGTTGGGATCTCCCCACGAGCTGTCGTTGCTGCGACGACGACAATTGGCCCCAAGACTAATATCCACTCGTTCGTGACCGTTGGTGAAGACGTGGTCATTGGCGAAAACTGCGATATTGAACCAGGTGCCGTGATCGGTGACGGGTGCGTTATTGGCGATGATGTCAGAATCGGTCCGAACGTCGTTCTGTATCGGGATACGATTGTCGGCGACCGCGTCGGCATCGACGCCGGGACGGTCATTGGATCTGAAGGCTTTGGGTATCGAACCGTCGAGGGCCGACACGAGCGTCTGTTACACGCTGGCAACGTGCGGATTTGTGACGACGTAGAGATCGGAGCCTGTACCACGATTGACCGTGCAAAAATTGGCTCGACTGTCATCGGCAAAGGCACACGAATCGACGATCAGGTGATGATTGCTCACAATTGCCAGATCGGTGAACACAATCTGTTGGTGTCCCATACAGGAATCGCGGGCTCATCCAGCACGGGTGCTTATGTGGTTTGCGCGGGCCAGGCAGGCATCGCCGATCATGTACACCTTGGAGATGGAGCGATCGTGGGCGCAAAGACCGGAGTCCATCGAGACATGCCAGGCGGTCAGAAGTATCTCGGTATTCCGGCGCGGCCGGCCGGCGAGCACGCCCGAGAGGTAATGGCGTTGAAACGACTTCCGGAGATGCGTTCAACAGTGAAGGATTTGCAAAAACAGTTGTCCGCTCTTCAGGAACAAATGAGTCAACTTCTGGCCGCAGCAGGTTCGCAAGTCGACAGTCAGGAAAAAGCGGCTTAATGCTTCCTGCGTGACGGTTTTTTTGATGAGTCACTTACCAACCCCAAACGACATTCTGCCCTTCGCGCCGACTCCGCGCGTCGACACCCCCGCCGTGAGATCGTCTCGCCTGGGACTACTCGCAGGTGGTGGCCGGTTTCCTGTGGAATTTGTTCGTGCAGCCCAGTTGGCGGGACATTCCGTTTTCGGTGTTGGCATTCAGGGAATGGCGTCCATGGAACTGGCGGGTCTGTGCGATGAGTTTCGCCTTGCTCCGCTTGCTCGCATAGGAAAGGCCATTCGTCTGTTCAAGCGCGCCGGTGTGGACAGAATTGTCATGGCTGGAAAAATCGAGAAGACGGTGTTGTTCCATTCATTCCGGTGGATGCGGCTGATGCCGGATTGGCGAACGCTGCACATGTGGTTTCGTTACGCCAAAGAGAACAAGAAGGATGACACTATTCTGCTGGCCGTCATTCGTGAGTTCGAACGAGACGGATTTGGCTTTGATTCCGCCCTTCAATACGTTCCGGAGCTGCTTGTGAAACACGGCTTTCTGACAACCCGAAAACCCAGTGGCAAACAGTGGCGTGACGTTCAGTTTGGATGGGATCTGGCCCGCGAAATGGGCCGTCTTGATGTCGGTCAGACAGTTATTGTCAATGACGCGGCTGTGCTTGCGGTGGAGGCGATCGAAGGCACAGACGCATGCATTCGACGGGCCGGTGAACTGTGTCGGCGAGGCGGCTTTACGGTCGTAAAAGTGGCGAAGCCTCAGCAGGACATGCGTTTTGATGTCCCGACCATTGGCATCGAAACGATCAAGACGATGCATCAGGCCGGCGGACGGGTCCTGGCTATCGAGGCGGGAATGACCATTATTCTGGACCCGGAAGAGGTAGCCAGCTTGGCAGACCGTTTCGGCATTTCCATTGTCGCGGTCAACGCGGAAGAACTGTCACTGCTCATTGCCGCGTGACTGGCGGGGTACAGCGCAGTGCGGTTCAATCTGCTTCAACATGTCAATTTGCCGACAGCGATCTCAATCCAGCCAGCCCATGCCTTGCCGGGCGGCAGAACCTGCAGGCCAGCGTCAACGCCCTGCTGCTGCAGATTTATGGCATCCGTCGTACACGTATAGGGCTCAAGGCACACGGCGGACGTCCACGGCGGAGTAAACGCGACGATTTCGCGAAACGAATCGTCGCATCGCTGTACCACCTGAGTCCCCGCTTGTTCGTCAACGATGCGGCATTCGACCACACCACCAATGCTTTGTACGCCGGTGTAGACGTCGTCCAGTTGCAGCGTGTCGAACGCGGGCCCATCCTTCAGCGAAACAACGCTGTCACCGTGCACAATGCGTCCCGTCGGTAAACAACCATCCAGTTCCCACTGTTTACTCACCGGAGCATGCACCATGCAGTTGCCGGGTGCACTGTTGTCTGCCAGCGGAATGCGAAAGTATGAGTGATTACCGAATCCCCACGGCAATGGTACGTCTGTAGGGTTACGGACGGTAATATCCGCCCGCAGACAGGCATCATTCAGCGAGTAACAGATTTCAATTTCTCCGTCAGTAGGCCACAGTGGCAGGCGTTCCGGCGCGTCTTTGCTGATGCGGAACACTCCAGTTACGGACGACTCGGTCTGACTCAGAACTCGCCAGGGGCGGTCGAGACAGAACCCGTGAATGGCATTGCCGGCACCTTCGTAGCCCACCAGCGATTCCGGCAATTCATAGTCCTTGCCATCCCACGAATATCGCCCGCCACGGATTCGATTGGGAAAAGGGAACAGCAACGGGATTCCGCTGTGACTGGGCGGTTGTTCGCCGCCCGCGAATCCCTCTGCTGCATGAATGACTGAAATGGATTCATCGCCCAGTTGGCCGATAAACTCAAAACAATTGAACCCCAGATGGGCGGCAACTTTTGCGGTTGATCCGGTCAGCGGATCGTTCAGGACAACGACTTGCATTGTGTCTTCCTTCGGCAGGCTGGTGCATTCCGCCGGGTTTTCATTCCGCACTGGCGGCGGCGTGTGTCATGTGGAGTATGCAGAGAAATTCGACGCTGTTAAGGACTCAGCATCGCCCTGCAGTACACCCGAATGAACTGCGTTCCTAATTCCATTCGGCATTCGGGACGTCGTGCGGCAGCAGGCGGTTTTTCTCCTGCAGCCGACGCGTACAGGCTTCCCAGATCTCATACGGGTCTTCCTTAAAGACCAGCTCGGCTTCGGCCGGCATGATTCTCCAGTCGCCGCGGTCCAGTTCGCCTTCCAGTTGTTCCGGTCCCCACCCGGCATACCCACGGTACACGCGAAAACCGCAATCGTGTTCGCAGCCCGTCTTCCTGTTAATCAAAGAGTCAAACGATTCATGACTACCCGTCACAAAAATGCCACTGGTGATCTCTTCGTCGGAGCTTCCCAGTTCTGAGCAACTGTGCAGGATGAACAATGATGACGGTTCAACGGGACCACCCGAATAAATCGGCCCCAGACCGACCGAGGACTTCTTGATCTCCTCAATTGCCGCGTCAATGGCAATCGAATCCGGCCGATTGATAATCAGCCCCATTGCGCTGTCGTCGTTGTGCTCGACCATCAACACGACGGACCGAAAAAAACTCGGATCACGCAGATGATTGGCGGCGATCAGCAAATTGCCTCGAAGGCTGGCAGACATAACACACTCGCTGCAGGGTAACGGTGCAAGCGGAAAGAATACAAATCCTTCGCCCGAACCTCTGTCGGTGCATCCACTCACAGGATGCAGCAACTCTCATACGCTCAGCTATAACTCAGCAGACCTCAAGTTGCCAATCAGTGGGCAGGATTTCTGAATTCTGGAGAGAGATCTGCGGCCTGTTCGTGCGAGCAACGCTGCAGAATGTGAAGCTGGTCGGGGAGTTCACATTCGAGCCGGCATGACGCGGGAGCGAACGTCAGCGTACGGTGACGATCGGCACCTGCCCTCCCGTCGAGTCTGCATTGGACAGCCTGAGAATGCCATCTCACGATCCCTGGCGTCCTGTCGCCTTTCAGCATCGTTGGTACACCGGCGTTCCCGGTCATCTTCAGAGGGATTGTGGGGTAATTGATAGACTGTGTCAGAGGCGGCACATCAAGTCGTCCGAACGCCTCGCGAACACGCGAGAAGCCAACGAAAAAAGAGTGAGGCACCACGTGGCCCACTCTTTGGAAAATCCTGTTCATAAATAAGAACCTGAAGCCAGCACGGCCGGGCCTCTATTTCATGAAGAAATCCGTGGGGCCGCGAGTCGTGTAGTACGGATACTGATACATAGCCGCTGGAGTGTTGTTTTGCGGATATGTCAGCCCCTGAGGCACATCATATGTGTGGAAATTGCGGTGCACAGGGTGAAACGGCAGATTCAGACAATGAGCATGGCCCGGCCTGCAGCTCTGGCAGGCACCGGTGTCGCAGCTCGCTGCGAACCCGCCAGCGGCACCGCCGCCATCACACACTTCACAATTGTGTCCGCCTTGTGCCGTGTATGCCCCACTGCCATAAGACACGGGCGTCGCGTCCGGACTTTGAGCCCGCATTGTGGGTGAGATTGAGGCACATCCGGTCATTACCAGTCCAATCGCCCCCGAAAGCAACAACATCGAAGTTCGGCTATGCATCACCAGGCTCCCTTTATCCCCTGACTTCAGTTTCGAATCACGCTTCGCGGCATTCCTGGAAAGACGGCAACATCTGCCGGCCCGAACGTTCACGAGTCGCGTTGTTATCGTTATCGGCTATCGGACCGTCGAAACGTGCAAAATCCCTCTATTTCCTCCAGATGTTGAAACAGGAAGTTTGAGAGGTCTTGCGGAATAGTCCACGCAGAAATACATTCCTGCATCTTTGGCACGGTTTCGGACGGAGTCGCCCGGACTTTTGGTGCCTGGTTTTCAATCTAAGGGAGTAGTCACTGTGCAAGTCGCGGCCTCCACGCGAAGCCTTTGGGATATGCCGTTTTCCGCTGCCTGTGGGCAGTTGCAGGACCTGGGCTTCGACAAAGTGGAAATCTGGATCAATAACGATTTCGATCATCTTAAGGTTGACGAGATCGCTCACGACGTCGAAGCGGCTGTCTTCAGTTTTCGCGAATCGAGTCGACTTAGTCCTGTCGCCATATTTCTGGACCAGGAAGTTTCCATCGAAGATTTTCGCAAGGTTGTCAGCTTTGCGAAACACCTCAAAATCGCACAGTTGACGATCGAAGCCTCACAACTTGGTACGCCGTTTAATTCCGAGATCGATCGACTCCGAGAACGCAACCATTTGTGCATTGAAGAAGGCATCGGACTTTCAATTCTGACAAAGACGGGGCTGCTGACGGAAGATCCACACACGGCGATCGAACTCTGTCAGTCCGTCAAAGGACTCGGAGTGACGCTGGATCCCAGCTATTTTCTGTGTACGCCGAAAGGATCAATCGAATTCGACGTTGTCTATCCATACGTCTGCCACGTGCAGCTCCGCGATACGTCCAGGACGGAACTGCAGGTGCCGGGCGGTCTGGGTGAAATCGACTACAATCGCATCATCGCCTCGCTGCAGCTGGAAGACTTCAGCCGCTCGCTGAGTGTTGACCTGTTGCCACGCACGATGCAGGGCGAAGAACGCCTGCTGGAAATGCGAAAACTGCGACTGCTGCTGGAGTCCCTGCTGTAACGTTCCATCGCCCATGCCAGACTGCAATGCTCGGACCGTTCCAGGGTTCCGAGCAGGAACGGTGAAGGAAAAAAACCGGACTGCGTCAGGAGGCTGTCCTGATGTATGAAACGATGATCCGCAAGGCGCTTACGGGGACAGATCTGTCCGGACAGTCGTCTACAGCGAATCTCGCTGGCTCATGGCCGCGGTTCACCTGATGGGCCAGCAAAACGGCTGCCCCCAACGAGCCGGAAACGTTACGTCACTATGTACCTGATCTAGAACCGGGCCTGTCGCTGATAGAGGTATTCGATGAGTGCCTTGTCGAACGGCATACTGGTATCCAGCGGTACGTAATCGACGCCCAGGGAAAAACACTCCTGACGATAACGTTCACGCAGGTCGTTTAGTGCTTCGATATAGTCAGACCGAATTCCGGCCGCGTCGACAACCTGATGATCACTGGTTTCTGGTTCGATCAGGTCCACACTGCCCGAAAACGGAAACGTCACTTCGGCCTCATCCAGAATATGGAACAAAATAACGTCGTGCCCGGAATACCGCAGCATTCGCAGGTTGTCGATGACTTCATCGGGATCCGTCAGCAAATCCGACATCAGCATCAACAGGCTGCGATGACGAATCATCGACGCCACCTGTCGCAGATTATCACCGATGCGAGTTTCGCCCTCCGGCTTACTTTGCTGCAGCACAGCGAGGATGTTGCCCAACTGTGAACGGCGACTTTTTGCGGGCAATGACTGTCGCAACTTTTCATTAAACGTGATCAGGCCGACGGGGTCCTGCTGATGAATCATCATGTAGCTAATGGCGGCACCAAGACATATGGCGTAGTCAAACTTCGTCAACGTCTGCCGGTACGTGTACGCCATGCTTCGAGAGATATCCATCAACACGTAACCGGTGATGTTTGTCTCGGCCTGATAACGCTTCACATAAATGCGGTCAGTGCGGGCAAATACCTGCCAGTCGATATCCTTTGGATCGTCACCGGGGTTGTATCTTCGGTGCTCACTGAATTCCACGCTGAACCCGTGAAACGGGCTGGTGTGTAGTCCGGATAGAAAACCCTCCACGATAAACTTCGCGCGCAGGTCAAGTCGGGCGATGTTCTGAATCACTTC
Source organism: Fuerstiella sp. (assembly GCA_024230215.1). Taxonomy (GTDB): domain Bacteria; phylum Planctomycetota; class Planctomycetia; order Planctomycetales; family Planctomycetaceae; genus Fuerstiella. The sequence continues at coordinate 51,828 of JAAERP010000516.1, forward strand.
CGGCTTGAGATACTGTTCTGCCGATGACACGACTTGTTGCTTTCGTTGATATGCACGACGCGTCGATCATAGCACGATGCGGGCAATACTGCATCGACCATGTTGTTGGTCGAAATCGACGGGTGCGCTCATAGTCGATTGCGCGAATAGGGAAGATAGACTATTGTGGCAACTTCAATAGTTTTTCCCATGGAGGTTGCACGATGAACTTTGCTGAACTGAGTCCCGCCGAA
>JAAERP010000517.1 GCA_024230215.1 Fuerstiella sp.
GTCGTGAACGATACTGGCTCGTGGGAGTAACGAAACTGCTACTGAAATACCTCCTTCGCGGCCACAAGTCAGCGTGGAACGCTGTAGCCGTGGGTGAAACCCACGGAACGCGCTACTCAATAGTGAACGAGTTGATGTCAAGTTCCGGTTCCGGGTCCGGATCAGACTCACTGTCATCGGGATCAAGGATGGCCTTCAGCCATGCAGCAGAAGGCCATGCAAAGGGGCGGAACTTTTCCGTCGTTCCCGTCTGATCTCGATAGACGATGGCTCGACCGGCACCCAACGTGGAAGCGACGGGTGTGTCGACCAGACTGGCGGAGTCTGTCTGGTTCATGCGGAAGGCGATTCTGTGTTCGAATTCGCGGAGCAGTGAATTCGATAGCCAGCGAACGGCGTTGCTGAACGTGTCTGACCAGACGATGACGTGCACGCCAACCACGGGACCTCGCTTCAGAATCTCGCTGAATTTGTTGGCAATGGTCAATGGTTTCGGCTCGCCGAAGCCCCCCATGCCAAAGTCGTCGTCGTCTTTTCTGAGACTGCGAAACTGTCCCACATTGCGGACGACAAGGAAGATTTCGGCACCTGCTGATCGTTCGGAATTCTCCTCACGTTGCACCACTTCCGTGTGGAATTCATCAACAAGAGCGTCGCAGTCGCTATCCAGCTTGAATTCCAGCGAGTTTTCTCCCAGCTGCTGTCCAATGTTGCTGAAGCGGTTCACCGAGTCCTCATTTCGACCGTCCTGCAACAGGATGAACCGGCAGGCTGGCGTATCATCCGACGAAAGTGGCTGAGGCCTGCAGCAGATGCTTAGCGCCGCATACGCCAGCAGACTATCGACCTGATTCTCGTCCTGCCCGATGATCAGCAGGTTCTGTCCACTAGCTCGACGCAGTTCGACACATGTGGGTGCTGCGATGGCAACGGGTTCTCCCAACCAGATCGTAGCGTTTTCCGTCGGTCGCCGTGTCGCATCTTCCGATATGGACAGATACGCATTCATGGGGCCACACAGTTCTGCCGTTGGTGGCACGTTGCCTTCAAAAACGACCATGCTGTAGTCTGTACGGTCCTCAGCACCGGGAGCCGAGAGCATTGTATTGATCGCTTCTTCTCGACGGGCATCATCCAGCCAGGCGATCTGGAACTGATGATTGCCCTGCACCATTCCGTTCGCATCGTTGTAAATGGCCTCACCAGGTCTTGCCAGCAGGCGAGCTGCGGAGTTGTCTTCGCTGAGAATCAGGTGAGCGTCGTTTTCACTGCACTGCAGCGCGACTCGTACGGCGATCTGTCCCATCGTACTTCGCGCCAGCGAGTAGGCTCCTCCCAGTGTCTGAGATCCCAGCAAAACGTGAATTCCAAATGCTCGGCCCTGACGAACAAGCCGGTCCAGCAGCAACGACGCTCGTGCCGACACGCGATCTTCGGCGACAAAAAATTCCTGGAATTCGTCGACCAGCAGCAGCAGCCGTGGCATTGCTTCCTGCGGAAACTTTGCGCGGTATGACGGGACGTCCTGAACACCGCAGTCGCGAAACAGGTCGCCGCGTTCCTGCAGGATTTCGTCCAATCGTTCCAGCACACTAAGTCCGAATTCGCGGTCACTTTCAATGGCGACCACGCGAGCGTGTGGCAGCTTGTTCGCCGCGTAGGTGCGAAACTCGACACCCTTCTTGAAGTCGACAAGGTAGAACTGAATCTCGTCCGGACTGTAGTGCATGGCCAGATTCGTGATCAGGATATGCAGCAGCGTGGACTTACCGGATCCGGTTTTTCCCGCGACCAGCATATGCTGTGAAGTGCCTCGCCCCAATCGCAAAAACTGCAGCCGCGCTGCCCCCGCTCGACCAATCGGCAGATCAATGCCGTCGGCCGTGGAATGAGACCAGATCGCTTCGGTTCGTGGTGCGATGCGGGTGAAGGAAACTTCGACTCGCCGCGCATCTCTGGACTGTTCTCCGACATCGCGAACCAGTTTGACGTACTCCTCTGCCACCGGCTCAGAAAACTGTTCAAACAACACTGCTTTGCAGAACGCCTGTTTCGGTTGGACGGTGTCGCCCACAACGTTGAACCGAATGCAGTTGTTCGTCAGGTCGTCCACATCGAAGGATGGCGGGGCACTCACGGCCGGATTCCATGCCACCAGAGCATGGACTCCACAACGCGGACCACTGGTCAGGATCGACGACAGGTGGCGAGCCGATTCTTCGGTAAAAGCCGTGGGGAAACCTGCGATGACGACAAAGTGATACGGTTCTGCGACCTCACCGGCGGAAGCATTGTATTCTTCGATGGTGTCAAACTGGCTGCGAAGATACGTCTGAAAAATGTTCTCCATATGGACAGTGACCTTTAACAACTGGTCACGAATCTGAGAGCTGTCTGTCCAGATGCGGCTGTGGATCAGCAATTCATCAAAGTCTGCCAGGTGCATCATGGCCGAAAAACTCTGGCCCAAACCGACCGGATCGATCAGCGTCAGTCGAATTCGTCCGGCAGGAATCACGGTCAACAGTTTCAGCAGCTGTGTTCGCAGGAAGCTCAGTGCAGTGTCTCGTCCTGCGGAATCGTGTTCTACCAGAACCGACGTGTCCGTTGGAAACCGCAGCAGAGCCGGCATTTCGACACACAAATTGGTGACATCTGTTGATTCAATCGTGTCCGGCGCCTTCGGTGTGGTGACCAGAATGTCGCCCAGTGAAATACAATCCGGCATCGTAACGGGTAGGGACCATTTTGACGCATCGGACGGAGGCCACCGCAAAGTCCCGGCAGCAATGCCCGTCGAAGCCTGGCGTAATGTTCGCAACGAATCCACGCGTTGATTCCATGACGCCAGCAACTGCGTTGCTGCCTGCGACTGACCGTCGATGGTCTGCCGAAACCGTTCATGGCACGACTGCGTTGAAGTCTGCAACTCCGTGGCAAATCGTTCCTGCGTTTGGCGCACGGCGTTTTTCCGTCCGTCATCAAGAGATGCGTTGGAGTCTGCTTTGGTTGTCTGCAGTTGAGTGCTCGTGCGCTGCAGTTCATCGTCCAGGCGAGTACGTTCGTTGGCCGACTGCGACTGAAGTTCGGTGATTTTGGAATCGATCTCTTCGTGGATCTTTCGAGTCTGTGATTCACGACGTGCTTCAGTTTCCTGCCGCCATTTCTCGGCGGACTGTTCCATACGGTCGAGATGATTCTGACTTTTCTGCTCCCATTTTCGCCGGGCGTATTCTGCGTTACTGATATGCTGCAGGACCGTCTGAAATCGGTTGCGAAGCCGATTCTGTACGGTCAGCAA
>JAAERP010000518.1 GCA_024230215.1 Fuerstiella sp.
CTTCGTTTCCGAATTCAGTGCGGAGGACTTCCGCCAGTGGATCGATGCGATTTGAAAAGTAGGCCGCGACCGACCGAATCGCTGTTCCGGCGTAAAGGAAAGGGTCGGGAGTCTTTTTCCGATGAAGTCCCGTCTGTTGCTGTTGTCGGTAATTCGAAAAAGACTCCCGACCCTCTCTTGGATCCCATTGCCGGAGGGGCGTCGCGTCGCTGCTTGATTCGGCCTGTATCACATGGGACACTTGATTGTACCGATCGGTGAGCATCGGTCTGACCGTTCATCGCAGACGAAAGATCGTGTTTATGAATCTCATGCGAACAGCACTTTGTGCGTTGCAGTGCTTACTTCTGTTTTTGATTTGCTGCCAGAATGAGGTTTCCGCAGACGAGCTGATTTCAAATGCTGGCGTTTCTGAGAAGAAAACGGATGAGTCGGAGGTCGTCCCGATTCCCGACAGGCTTGTTGTGCTGACGTTTGATGATTCCGCAATCACTCACGCAACGCATGTCGGCCCACTTCTGAAGAAGTACGGATTTGGCGCGACGTTCTTTATCACTGAAGGCTTTAACTTCACGACCAACAAACAGGATTACATGACCTGGGAACAGATTCAGGAGCTGCACAAGGCTGGCTTCGAAATTGGAAACCACACGCGACGTCACACCGCTGTCAGTCGCCAAACGTCTGCAGAAGTCGATTCCGACGTGGCGCACATTGAGGAGCAATGCGTCAAACACGACATTCCGAAACCTGTCAGTTTCTGCTACCCCGGTTATGCCACCAGCGACGCTGCGGTGATGGTGCTGAAGGAGCGAGGATATTTCTTTGCACGAGCGGGTGGTGGCCGGGGTTTTGATCCGGCGAAGGACAATCCGCTGTTGCTGCCGCAGGCATTCGACGGCAAACCAGACAGCACGTTTGAGCAGTTCGTTGCAGCGACTGCGATGGCAAGAGATGGCAGGATTGCCGTTATGACGTTTCACGGAATCCCCGACGGGCCGCACCCATGGGTGTCCACGACTCCCACCATGCTGGAACGATACCTGCAGCATCTCGCGGATGAAGAATGCACTGTCGTTGCCCTGCGTGAAATTGCCAGGTACGTTCCTGCCGATTCGGTTACCGACCGAATTGCCACGCCATAGTAGCCGTGGTACTGTGTCTGGCAACCGATATCTGCAGCATCGATATGGAGCAAACACAGTGAGAAACATCGCCCAGGTACTGTGCACTTTGGCTTTATTTATACCTGCCATTCAGAGTCCGGCAGCGGATCAGGAACAATCCTTCGCGTCGATGCAGGAATTGGTCAAGGCCAGCGGAGTGACTGGCGGACTTGTCGTTCATCTGGGAACAGGCGACGGCGATGCAACCGCTGATTTATTCAGCAATCACCGCTTTGTCGTACATGGGCTCTACCGCAACCGCGACGCAGTCCACGCGGCGCGGCAACAGATCAAACAGAAGGAGCTCTACGGCCAGGTGTCCGTACAGCATTGGGACCGAGCCGATCTTCCGTATACGGACAACCTGCTAAACCTTCTGGTTGTCGACGATGGGGGCGAGTGCTCTATGGAAGAAGTCCTGCGTGTGCTGGCTCCGCACGGTACTGCCTTCATCAAGTCGGGCACAACGTGGAAGAAGACCGTCAAACCGTGGCCTGTCGAGATCGATGAATGGACGCATTACCTGCACGGCCCTGACAACAACGCCGTTGCGCAGGATGACGTGGTCGGTGTGCCCAGGCACGTGCAGTGGGTCAGTGACCCTAAGTTTGCCCGTGGCCACGAGCAACTGGCAAGTGTCAGCGCAATGGTCTCCACCGGAGGTCGGCTGTTTTCCATCGTTGACATGGGCGTGACTGCGGACATCCGTATGCCAGCACGGTGGCAGCTTGTCGCCAGAGACGCCTTTAACGGCCTGGTGTTGTGGACACGCAACATCGATCAATGGCACAGTCACCTGCACAGTTTTCGCAGCGGCCCTGCGGACTTGCCGTTTCGCCTTGTGGCTGTCGGTTCTCGCGTGTACATGAGCACCGGTGACGACAAGCCAGTGCTGGCACTGGATGCGGCCAGCGGAAAGGTTATCGTCACTTACGAGGGGACCGAGCAAACCCGACAGATTATCCGCGTCGACGACAAACTGGTCATGCTGGCCGGAACCAGTCAGGTGGACGTCCGTAGAGACGGTCCCGACGCCGCACGACGGACGATCATTGCCGCGAACGCGGAAACAGGTGCCATTCTTTGGCGCGAACGCGTCAGCGCCAACACGCTGATCCCCCTGGTGGTCTCTGGTGACAGAGTCATGTATCAGACCGATGAACATCTGGTTTGTCTGAATCTGGCTGCGGGGAACGAAATCTGGAAGACCGCTCATCCTGTACATCTTGGCAACGGCAAGAAGACATCGTCCTGGGCCAGCCCCACTCTGACGGCTCAGAATGACATCGTGTATGTGGCGGACTTCCGCTCGCTGTCTGCCGTTTCGGTTACCGATGGCAGCGTGCTCTGGAAATGCTCCAGCCGGGAAGGGTTCAGCTCGCCTCCTGATATCTTTGTCATCAACGGACTGATGTGGCGCGGTTATACGGGGCAGCGAGGAGGGACGGATTTCGGTGAGGGGCTGAATGCGGTGACGGGAGAACTGGAGAAGACACTTGCCACGGAAAAGGCGTGGGAGTATCCGACCCTGGCGCACGCCCGTTGTTACCGGCCGAAAGCCACAAACCGATTCATTCTTGCCAGTCGGTCGGGAGTGGAGTTTATCAACGTCGATTCCGGCAAGGTTAACCTCAACCACTGGGTCCGAGGCACCTGCCAGTACGGAATCATGCCGTGCAATGGTCTGTTGTATGCCCCGCCTCATTCGTGCGCCTGCAATATCAAGAGCATGTTTCGGGGCATGTCGGCGCTCGCTCCTGCAAGTCTGACTCTCTCGAACACTCCCGCGAATGTCGCGCGCCTTGAGAAGGGGCCGGCTTTCGACGATCCCACAGCGCCGGTTGCCGCCGCAACATCCCCTGACGACTGGCCCGCATTTCGGCACGACAATGAACGTTCCGGCAGTACCTCATCCAGCGTGCCTCGGAAGCTCCGCCAGACGTGGCAGACAAAGATTGGTGGCCGCCTTTCAAGCCCGGTTGCCAGCGGCGGAAAGATCTACGTAGCGGAAACTGATGCCCATACCATTCATGCTCTTGACGCCGCACAGGGCACGCCGCTGTGGCAGTTCACGGCGGGCGGTCGCATTGATTCGCCGCCCACTGTTCACAACAACAGGCTGTTTTTCGGCTCTGCCGACGGTTGGGTCTACTGCGTGCGTGCGGACGACGGCGCCTTGGTCTGGCGTTTTCGCGGCGCCCCGCAGGAACGTCGCATTATGGTGCGCGGTCAGCTTGAATCTGCATGGCCCGTTCATGGCAGTGTCCTGGTCGAGGATGATACGCTCGTCGTCGCAGCCGGGCGTTCTTCTTACCTGGATGGTGGTATCTACGTTCATCGGCTGGATCCGGCGACTGGCAGACAGATTTCGGAAACCATCATCGACAGCCTTGACGAGGCCGGAGAGCAGCCGCCCGGCGGCGTGGATCTGCGGGGCGTGTTGAACGATGTCCTTTCAGTTTCGGACGGTTCTGTCTACATGCGGCATCTGAAGATTGATTTTGAAACGGGGGACGACCTGGCAATCGGTTCGCCGCACCTGTTTGCACCCACCGGTTACCTTGACGATAACTGGTGGCACCGTACGTACTGGATCTTCGGGTCTGACGCTGTCTGTATGCCGCCCGTCAACGAATCCGGCTGGCAGATCTGGCCCCGCGTGGGCAACATGCTTCCGTCCGGCCGCATCCTTTCGCTGGGTACGCACACTGTCTTCGGCTACGGCCGCGACAAGTACCCGGCCGGTCATTCGGGACAGCGTCGCGGTGGTGAGCAATATCGACTGTTTGCCGCTGAGAAGCAGGGAGAAACGCTGCCGAGCAACAAGGACGAGCAGCACCTTCGCAGTTTTAATTCCGGTCGCCGGCGCGGGCTGAAAGTCACTGAACGCGATCGACAGGGTGGCGGCTCAAGTCTGAATATTCATCTTTGGAGCCAGACAACGCCGATTTTCGTCCGTTCGCTGGTGCTGGCAGACGACACTCTGTTTCTGGCTGGCCCGCCAGAGACAGAGGATCTGCGCGGCAACGAGCTGACGCTCATGGACGGCAACAAGTCAGAAGCCGTATTCCTTGGAAAGACAGGCGCATCCCTGTGCGTCGTTAAATCCGAAGACGGCCGCCAACTGGCACGGCACGAACTGCCGGCTGCCCCGGTTTTTGATGGCATGATTGCCGCCCACCATCAGCTCTTTCTGTCACTGCAGGATGGCTCGCTGCTGTGCTTCGGGGAATAACCTGACAATCGTCTTTCCGAGGAAACAGAGGGGGCGGAAGTCAATCCCGGTACAGAACAGCTCATGAGTAGAGTCAAAACCGTCTGGTTTGTTTTCGAACGTTGCCATCATGGCAGCGGTGTTCATCAAGAAGTGTTATCAATAAGAACCAGAACAGGAAAACGTCTATGAGTTTGTGTCTTTCAGTTGGAATGAATCTGCCGCGGGTTGCCGCAGCGATGTTGCTGCTCACGGCGCCCTCTGCGTTTTCGCAGATACCGGAGCAACTGCCGGACCCGGACGGCGAACCGGCTGACGTTAACAAGCCGGTGAAAGTGTTCATTCTGCTGGGACAGTCGAACATGCTGGGATTCGGACATGTCAAACCAAAGAAGGGGAAAACAGAGGGCAGCCTTGAACACGCGGTGAAAGAAAAGAAGCTGTACCCCTATCTTGTCGACGACGCAGGCGAATGGACGGTGCGCAAGGATGTTCGCAATGTGCGTGTCATGGGAAGCGGCACGGGCGGCATGAGGGGCTTCAACAACGAGTGGATGACCATTACGGGCGGCAACATCGGTCCCGAGATCGGTATCGGTCACCACGTGGGGCATGTCACCGACGCGCCGGTGATGATTCTGAAAAGCTGTATCGGCAATCGTGGCCTTGGCTGGGACCTGCTGCCGCCGGGCAGCGAAGGCTTTGAATTTACTGATGATAAGGGGGTCACCTGGATTCATCCCGGGTACAAGGGAACACCTGAGCGTTGGGAAAAAGGCACAGAGCCGAAGGAGATTCGCTGGTACGCCGGAATGCAGTACGACGGCGATACTGCCCGAGCGAAAAACGTGTTGGCTGAACTGAACAAGTATTACCCCGGCGCCACGGAATACGAGGTCGCGGGCTTCTTCTGGTGGCAGGGCGATCGGGATAGCCGCAGTGCTGCGCTATCCAGCCGGTACGAGAAGAATCTGGTCCATCTGATCAAACAGCTTCGCAGGGACTTCAATGCTCCCAACGCCAGGTTCGTTTGTGCCGCGCTTGGCCAGACCGAAAAAGGTTCGACTGACAACGGTGGCAGGATCCTGGACGCTATGTTTGCGGTGGACGGCGAATCCGGCAAGTACCCTGAGTTCAAGGGCAACGTCGCTGCTGTCTACACCCACCCGCTGTCGAAAGGGGGCAGTTCCGGCGGTCACTACGACGGCAACGCAGAGACTTACATGAACGTCGGCGAGGCGATGGGGCGGGCTATGGCTGAGTTGCTGTCGGGAGACAGATAGGTCGTGCTTTGTCAAAATTACGTTGTACAGCGTTTCACGCTGGCTTGTGGGCGCGAAGAGCGATTTCCAATAGCAGTTTTGTTACTCCCACGAGCAGGTATCGTCCACGACAATTAGCAAACTGCACTCGTGGTTTGTCACAGCCAGGTCTTAGGTTTGGCGAGGAAAACGGGGTCAGTACCAAAAACCGGAACGGCCCGAAGGGTGCTTCGCATTTTTGGTACCTGACCCCCTTTTCC
>JAAERP010000519.1 GCA_024230215.1 Fuerstiella sp.
AAGGCTTCTTCAGTCGCTGTCGATTTCGGCAGAATACACAGACTACAAAGCAAAATTCACTGGTAATCTACGTTGATTTCTCGACTCGTGGGCCGTCAACTACGATTTGCGGCACTAGCCGTCTGAGGCATGCTAAGCCCAGCGAAATAGCGAAGCTTGACGACTTGCGCGGCGATTTGGTCGTGTGCTTCGAGATGGTCGAGAGCTTCGTCAAGTGCCAGTAGATCGTTTGATGGGCCTGAGACAGCGAGTTCGGCCTCGCTCAAGTGCAATTGCGCGTGCTCGCCGCCACGACGAGGCTGTTTCTTACGGCGGGCTCGTTCGACAAGAATGCGGCGCATCGCTTCGGCGCCGGCGGCAAAGAAATGACCTCGTGAATCCCAATGTTGAGCCTTGTCCACATCGACCATTCGCATATACGCCTCGTGAACCAGGGCCGTGGCCTGGAGCGTCTGGCCTGGCATCTCCTGGGCCATTTTGGCTGCGGCCAATCGCCGCAACTCGTCATAGACCAACGGCAAGAGCTGTTCGTGCGCCGAACAGTCACCCTGTTCGATTTGGTTGAGTATTTGTGTAACGTCTTCCAAAACTACGACCTGTCTCAGCAACTCAATGGTTCTCGACTTCAATTCTGATCGGCTCGTGATGTCGTCAGCGATGAATTCCGCCAGCGTGCCCGCATGCCGTGCGTCCACCAGTCCCGTTTCCGATCATCTAAGAAGCACATCGTCATAAGGACGATGCGTACAAGTTGCGAAATCAAGTCATGTATCGTGATTTGGCACGTTCCAAGCTTACCCACCGTCACCCGAAGACGGCAAGTGTGCAGATGCGACCATGACCGCATCTGCACACTTGCTGCACGCGAACCGGCGATTGTTCTATAGATTCTAGTGCTTTGTCACAGCCCAAAAGTGGGGTCGAATCGTTCGCCGGAAAAGGGGGTCAGGTACCAAAAATGCGAAGCACCCTTCGGGCCGTTCCGGTTTTTGGTACCTGACCCCGTTTTCCTCGCCAAGCCTAAAACCAGGTTCTGACAAAGTTCTAGTGCCAAAATTAAAATTACTGTCAATAGTCAAGTCAAATTTGCTGCCTGTTCATGTTCAATATCATACTCCAGCACAACAGCAGCCGCTTGGGGCTTTTTTTATCGCTGAGGAGATTATTGGAACGTCCTTCGAAGAGGCAGTTTCAAAACCGTATCGGCGACATCCTGTCGACAAGGTAGATCGCAAAACCCGGCGGCGACAGGATGTCGCCGATACAGAACTTGAAAATCGCTCCTGGTACCCGGAGCGATTCGGAAAGGTACACGAATGCACCAGCCCGTTGGTTGCCGCAGTTGTCCCAGGAAAACAATTCTTCATCTCGCGTTATTATTCGCGTTGTTGTTTTCGTTCGCCGATCTGGCCCACGGTGCAGAGGCTTCCGACGTGAGTCACAGTCGCGAACGTCCAAACGTGCTGCTCATCTGTGTCGACGACTTGCGATGCGAGCTGGGCGCCTACGGTGTGCAAGGGATCCAGACCCCGAATCTCGATCAACTCGCGCAGGAGAGTCGTCTGTTTGAAAGGCATTATGTGCAGATCGCCGCGTGCGGACCTTCCCGTTGCACGATGCTGACAGGTCGCCGCGAATATGGATCCTGGGACGTGTGGGGCCCCGCTCGCAAGCTGGCGTCTGCCCCCGAGCAGCCCGTTTCTTTCGCAGATCTCTTTCGACGCAGCGGGTATCGCACAGTCAGTCTGGGTAAAATCTCGCACGAACCGGGTGGAACGATGCCGCCAGAGTACACCGTCGATCAGGTGCCATTCAGCTGGGACGTTGCTACCGGTCCGACTGGTCCCTGGAAGAATCCGTGGCGAGCGTTCTTTTCCTACGCCAATGGCCAGTCCTACAACAGCGTCATTAAAGCAGTGAAAGAGGAGCCTCCGCGTCTGCCTCATGAATCAGCCGACGTCGACGATGACGGATACGCCGATGCCTTGACCGCGCAACTCGCCATCGATCAATTGCAGGACCTGGCAAAACGTGAAGAGCCGTTTCTACTGGCCGTTGGGTTCTTCAAGCCGCACCTGCCGTTCAATGCCCCAAAGAAGTATTGGGACCTTTACCAGCGAGACGAAATTCCTGTCGCGCCCTGGCCAAAGCCCCCCAATAATGTGGCGAGTTCCATGCCACTTCACGACAGCTACGAACCGACCAGCCATTACGAATGGCCCAGCGGCAAAGGCAACGTAAGCGATGACGAGGGTCGGACGTTGAAGCATGGCTACTGGGCGGCCGTCAGTTATATGGACGCCCAGGTCGGCAAAGTGCTCGACGAATACCGACGGCTCGGACTCGACAGGAACACGGTCGTCGTGCTCTGGTCGGACCACGGCTGGCAACTCGGTGACTATGGAATCTGGGGAAAATTCACTAACTACGAATGGTCGACGCGAAGCCCGTTGATGATTCGAACTCCGGGAATGGAGCAACCGGGCCAATCAACGCACGGCATTGTTGAGACCATTGATTTGTACCCGACACTTGCCGATCTCTGCGGGCTGTCAGCTCCGACCGATTTGCCAGGCGCCAGTCTGAGACCACTTGTTGAAGATCCCAATCATCCTGGAAAGGACGGTGCGATGAGCACGGTTGGGCGAGGTGGCCATCACGGCTGGACGCTCCGGTCCGATCAATACCGCCTGGTGCAGTGGGAGAACGCGAAGACCAAAAAGACGACACTCGTTGAACTGTACGACCACAGGAACGATCCCTTCGAAACGGAAAACATCGCGCAGAAACAACCGCAGGTCGTCGAGCGACTGGTTGCACAATTGAAAACCGGAAAGACTTCGCTGCAGGCCAGGAACGACAGCGCCGCCGTGAACGCGATCGACGATTCCAAATCGGGTCAGATCGAGATTCGTCAGGGAGATCAACCGATTCTGCGGTACAACTATCGCACTGTCGATCCGCCCGCCATTGCCCTAAGCAAAGTGAGCAAGGGAAGTCTCAAATACGCGCAGCCTCGCAGTAACTACATCCATCCTTTGTATGGCCCCAACGGAGAGGAGCTGACTAAGGATTGGAGCACCGATCATCCGCACCATCGCGGTATCTACTGGGCCTGGCCGGAGGTGATGTACAACGAAGAACTGGGTGATCTGCACGCCCTGCAACGGGTGTTCGCGAGACCGACGGGAAAGATCGAACTTCGCCAGGGCGATCGCTTTGCAGAAATCGCAGCTGAGAGCCTGTGGCGTTGGGAAGACAAGACGCCGATTGTTCGAGAGCTAACCACCATTCGCGCCCATGAGACAGGAGAGCATGGTCGATTCATTGACCTGCAGTTTGAATTCACCGGGTTGACAGAAGGAGTCACCATCGCTCGCCGTGGAACCAATGCTTATGGTGGGCTGAACATTCGGCTGAGGCCCGTGCCTGGCGTCAAGCTGCTGCATCATGCAGACGAAGCCGAAGCGTCTGATGAATCGAAGTCGCCCGGATCCAAACCACGACAGGCATGGCAGTATGCAACGGGGGTCTGGTCAGAAGCAGAGAAACAGACGACCTTCGTCGTTCTTGAGCAGGCTGACAATCCGGGCTACCCGGGAGACTATGTCGAGTACGCAAATCTGCCCTGGTTCCAACCCACTTTTCCCCGCGAGAAGACTCGTCATGCGATCCGCAAGGACCAAACATTGACGCTTCGTTACCGACTCTGGATTCTCGATGGGGCCCCGCCATCCGCTGACGAATTTCGAAAACAGTGGAATCGATACAACGCGTCCGTCGGTGCAACATCCACATCCGCTTCTCCCTCCCTCCTCCCTGCCAAATAAGGATCTTTCAACATGACTTCACGAGTCACACGCCGTCAGGCTCTGCAAGCGGGTGCCGCTGTAATCGCTGCACCGACGATTGTTCCTTCAACGGTTTTTGGCGCTAACGCCCCTTCCGAACGAATCGGCATCGGTGTGATCGGGTGCGGTAATAAGGCATTCGGCGGCACCAAAAATCTGCAAGGGCCGGGAGGTTGTCAAATCGTTGCGCTCTCAGATCCAAACCGATTGAATCTCAATCGCTACGCAGGTGCCTTCAACGTTTCACCGGAGAGTTGCTTCCAGGACTTTCGCGAGATGCTGAAACTCGATAGCGTCGATGCGGTGCTCGTTGGTACGCCCGATCATTGGCACGTTCCCGCTTCGATCGCCGCCGCGAAAGCGGGAAAGCACGTTTACTGTGAAAAACCGCTGAGCAACTCCATTGCAGAGGGACAGGCATTAGTCAAAGCAATCAAGGACGCGGGTGTTGTCTTCCAACATGGCACACAACTTCGGTCGCTCGCTGCGAACCGTAAAGCCTGCGAACTGGTACGTAACGGTTACCTGGGCGACGTGCGAAAAGTGGTCATTGGCTCTCCGCCGGGTCATGCAATCGGCGACATTCCGCCGGAGCCCGTCCCTGATACACTGGACTGGGACATGTGGCTCGGCCCCGCTGAGCCGATGGAATACCGACCGGTGATCACGGGTGGGATTCCTGAAAAAGGCCTGCGTGGTTGGTACTTTGTGAAAAGGTTTTCACAATCGGGTTGGATCGCCGGCTATGGCGTCCATGACGTCGACCTGGCCCATTGGGGATTGGGGCTGGAGGATTCGGGCCCGGTACGAATTGAAGGACATGGCGAGTTTCCAAAGAACGGTTTCTTCAACACAGTGCTTGGCTACGAATTGACCTTTACCTATGAGGACGGTCGCCAGATCGTGGTGACTGACACCTCGAAGAATCGTCACGGCGTAAAATTCATGCATGAAAATGGCAAGGACTGGATTCACACTCGGGTCCGATCGGAATCGAGCGACAAACGCTTACTGGAAACGGAACTGAAGCCAGGCGACACGCGGCTCTACGAGTCGACCAATCACGAAAAGAACTTTGCCGATTGCATTCGAAACGGAACTACCAGGACAATCACGCCTATCGAAGTGGCACATCGCTCCACTAGCGTTTGCCTGCTGGGGGGAATCTGTGTCGATCTGGGGCGGCCATTGCAGTGGGACCCGAAGGCCCAGAAGTTCCTCAACGACGACGAGGCCAATGCCAGGCTGGATTGCCCTCATCGGGATCCCTGGAAGGTATAGGAATGCAACGTGATGACGCTTACATCGAAAGAGAGAGTCTCATCGGCACTTCGCGGTGAGCCGATCGGTCGGTTTCCAACCGGTCCACTGGCGGTACATTTTTGTGCCGGTCTGATTGGCGCGTCGCTGAGGGAGTATACGCTTTCGGCTGCAACGCTTTCTCGCGCGGTCTGTCATTATGCGGAACAGTTCGACGCAGATGCGGTCTGGGTCTCTGCCGACACCTGGGTCACCGCCGAGGCGATGGGGGCCCCCGTCACTGTTGCCGAAGCCGACCAGCCTCTGTCGGGAAACGGTGTTCCAGGAATCAAAAGCGCCGACGACGTTGCAGCGATTCCGACACCTGATGTAACAAGGCACGGGCGTTATCCACTGATGACAGAAGCGATTCGACGAGTCCGCGAGGGCGTCGGCGACGATCGTTTTATCGTTGCCTGCTTCGATCAGTATCCCTTTTCGGCCGCTTGTGCCTTGATGGGAGTTGAACGGGCAATGCTGGCCCCGCTGGACAACCCCGGTCTGCTTCAGAATGTCATGCGAAAAGCTGCCGACTATGCCGTGGCCTACGGGAAATCGCTCGCGGATGCGGGAGCCGACATGCTCAGCGCAGGAGACTCACCGGCTGGGTTGCTGGGCCCAACCGCCTACGAGGAAATCGCTGCTCCATTCGAACGTGAAGTGATCGGCCGGCTCAAAGAAGAGACAGGTCTACCCGTTTCTCTTCATATCTGCGGTGATTCGAATCGACTGCTGACCGCGATGACCCAAACCGGCGCCGACGTGCTGGAACTTGATCATAAAGTCTGCGTGGCTGATGCGATCAGGATTTGCGGACCCGATATCGCAATCTGGGGGAATCTCGATCCAGTTGGCACGATTCTCTCCTCAACTCCGGAGGAAGTTGGTGAGACAACAACACAGGTATTAAAACAGGTGCGAGAATCGGGACATCTTCGATACGTCGCCAGTAGCGGATGCACGTTGGCCGTGGGAACGCCACAGGAAAACGTGAGAGCGTTCCTGGCCGCCGCTGGCGACCTGCACAGAGTGAACAATTGAATCAATCAGATGGTGACAAACATGACGAATAAGTCTTTCGGAATCCTCATCCACGGTGCCGGCTGGGTTTCGGCTCAACACCTTGCTGCCTATTCGGCCAACCCCAATACCGAGATCATTGCGATCAGCAGTCGCTCAGTCGAAAGTGCCCAACGGCGCGCCAACGAAGCCGGACTCAAGGACGTGGCGACATACGACGACCTGGCCACCGCGTTAAAACACCCGGGCATCGATATCGTTTCCATTTGTACGCCGCAGCACCTTCATTGTCAGAATGTGATCACTGCCGCACAAGCTGGTAAGCATCTCGTAATCGAAAAACCGGTCGCCAACAGCCTTGAGGAACTTGCTCAAATGCAGGACGCCGTCAACGAAGCCGGGGTGCAAACGGTCGTCAGTTTTGTGCTTCGCTGGAATCCACTGTTCCAGGAATTGAAGCGGCGAATCGCCCACGGAGATATTGGCCGACCCTATTACGTTGAAGCTGACTATCTCAGTCACAACGGTAGTTGGTGGTCCGGCTGGAACGATGCGCGAACGGTTGAGCAGGGGGGGAGCGCGATGTTGGTGGGTGGTTGCCACGCTGTCGACGCTTTGCGATGGTTCGCCGCAGAAGGAGAGTTTGAGGCGGCTCGACCAGTCGAAGTCTTTGCCGTCAATGGAGGTTACCGCAAAGGGAGTACGCGCGAATACAACCCGATCGACAATACCTGGACACAGAACGCCCCGCCGATGGAATACGACGGGCTGGAAGTGGCGCTGGTGAAATTCGACAACGGAGCGATTGGCAAGATCAGCGTCAATGCAGATTGCATCATGCCGTACCGTTTTCCAGTTCGCATCTTTGGTAATCGGGGCACCATGTTTGACCAGCGGGTCTTCTGCCCCGGGACGGCCGAGCAAACCGCCTGGACCGAACTGTCAGAAATTCAACCCGATTCGAGTGACGTCAGCCATCATCCATTCCAGGGAGAGATCGATCACTTTGTCGAGTGCCTTCAAACTGACCGCCCCTCGCATTGCAACCTCGCCGACGCGGCATTAACCCATGAAGTTGTCTTCGCCGCAAACCAGTGTTACCAAACGGGCCAACCCTGCCGCATTGGCCGGTGAGAAAAAACGACTGGTTTTCTGTAGCTGTCCATCCCGCCACCAGAAACGGACGTTATTGACCGCGATCCATCCATTTGCTGAATGCTGTACTATTCTTCGTCCTTCATTCTCGAGTAGCGAACGCGGTGAACCAAAACGATATGTCCAGGCCCATTCAGACGGCCTTTGTGGACCTCCGGGACTCCGTGCACGTACGTCACCAGCGTAAAATTGACTGGCCCTGACTGCGACGTCTTTGCGGCATAATACTGAACACGAGCTGTGTAGTATCCTGCTCTTTGAGGCGCATTGTTCCACACGACATTCTCGACGGGAGTCATGGTCTCACCCTGGACATTGGCATCAACGTCCAGTCTTCCGCCGTCTGCCGCTCGATTCTTGTACCAGACTGAGTTGCCGGAAGGAGTTTGAACGGCCACGTCCAGGTCGTCCCGTGTGTTCCAGGACAAGGAGAACCTGAGCAGCTTCTGAGTCGAACCGCCCGCTCGATTGACCTTGGCATCAATCGCCGCGCCGACCGCAGCAGCATCGCGCGTGCCGCGCCGTGGACTTCCGCTGGATGTCTCCTGCTGCCCGGTTTCCTTTGACAACAATTCTCCGCTCGGAACAGATGGAATCCTGACTGTTGACTCAGGCAGAGTCGAAGACGATTCAACAGCTGCAACTGTCGCATCCAACGAACTGGTTGCTTCTGCCGGGGTATCGAGTTCGACTTCGGCGGCAGTGAATTGAAGCGGCTCTGCACCGAGGTTTTCGTCGTCAAACGCGCCATTAATCGTGAGTCTGTCTTCGGGCGTCTCAGCGGTAAACACAATTGTCGCAAGAATACACGTGACAGCTGTGTGCGCGATCAGACTGATTGCCGCAGCAGTTCGGTCTGGCCCCCACCACGCCGCAATGGCGTCAGACCATGTGACAGACACAAGAGGTCCCAAACTGCCCGTAGAGTCAGTGTCCGCCAAAGCAGACGGTGTGGCCGCAGGACTCTGTGCAACAGATTGGAGTGGCTGTGGAAGGTCAGATGCATCGACAGCCTGCTGGGTTCCGCCAGAAGAAGTAGAAAACTCGTCGTGGGCGGTCGTCAGCCATGTCGTGTCACCGACCGACTGCCACGATTGGTTGTCTGCACTGATTTCATGGACGGCCGTCACTCGCCCAAGTGCTGCCAATTCCCGCAACTGCGGCGCTGTCGCAGGGCCAATTGTATGGCCCGGTCCAATCCGGACATACCAGAGTTCATTCATGATACCACCGACAATTGAAGACAACGGCACTGCGATCAAACCGTCGTGTTTCGCTCCCGACAACATAACACTGGCGCCGCGAACTCCTGTCCCCACATGAAGCAAGTGAGTACACCACAACACACTACCCTGGCTGAAGCTGACATACTAGACCCAGAACAAGCGACCTGGTGATTGAACTTTGCCGTTAATTTTGGCGCAGCGGCGACGTGAAGTCGACCGTTGGTCGCTGTGCAATCTCCAGGTTTTTGCTCGTCTCATTTGTGTATTGTTCAGGCTGAAGGCGACGGCAA
>JAAERP010000520.1 GCA_024230215.1 Fuerstiella sp.
TGATATGTGTTTCGCTTTGTTGCTTCACTGAGAGTGGTAGGATCAGTGGTAGGCTAACGCAAAAAGCCCCTGAAACAAAACGTTCCAGAGGCTTTAAGGCTACCCCGCAAGGACTCGAAGAACCACCGATATACACGGGGAATAGCGATATTCTGCCCGGTGGTGGTGGCACCGGTGGTGACACACACGCGGCCATAGAAGCGTTCAGCAGCCTATCTGACCTGACGGCACTCTGGCCGTACCTGGACGACCAGCAACGCGAAACAGTGTTGGCCGTTGCGCACGCACTGGCAAAAGCCAACACGTCTACACCGTCTACGGTCAACACTTCTGCACAGACGCCCATGAAACCGCGTTAAGTGTAGACGGCCAAAGACGCAAACGTTCACGCCGGCTGTTTCGCTGACCGTCACGCAAACCGTTGACCAAAAAAGGAGTAGGTACTACCTGACGAAACCTACACCCGACCTTCAAAGGGAACAGTCAAAACCCCCAACTTTCTTTCCCTATTTTAACTTTGTTCGCATCACGAACACTACATGCAAGGACGTAACAAATGGCAAGCGACAATTACGCCGTTGTCAGCGTGGAGTTACCGCGCTGCACTGACTGTAACAGCACTCGGCCGGGACCGTATTACGGCGTCAGACGGCATGAAATGGCAGATGGCACTTGGTTGGTGTTCAGACGCTGCAAATGCCTAGACTGCGGGTGCAAACGAATTGAACGGACTATTGAGGACAATGGGAATTGCAAACGAACAGATCCGGCTGAACACCGGGATCCTGA
Source organism: Fuerstiella sp. (assembly GCA_024230215.1). Classification (GTDB taxonomy): domain Bacteria; phylum Planctomycetota; class Planctomycetia; order Planctomycetales; family Planctomycetaceae; genus Fuerstiella. The sequence goes on from JAAERP010000520.1 coordinate 790, forward strand.
CGGACCAAGAAGCGGCAAGCGTGACTGGGCTGCGGTTGTGGCAAGTGCGACGCGCCGTCGCGCTGGGAAAAGTCCCCTATCATCGAACGGGCGAGGGTAGGCAAATTATCTATCAGCACGACATGCCACGACTGACCGCGGTGAGCGACTGGCCGGCAACTCGCAACGGATGGTTTAACACTACGCAACTCTTGGACTCGCGATATTTTGGTTCGCAGATAACGGGTTCGCACCGAACCGCATTTATGAAATACGGCAACGCTGTTTTCATGGGCGAAGCATACGCTTTCGCAGACTATTCGATGCGGCGCGGTTCTAAAAAGTACGGGTTCCCCGCTGGCGGTCATCGCAGCTTAGAACTTTTTTATGCCGGTGGTCCGGATCGGTTCCGCACCTTCATGGCGGACTGCCAGGCGAAGCTCGCAGGTCTGCGATACGTCCATGAAGGTCAAACCCTTTCATTCGCGAAGTTGGCGGGCACGCACGCTACGCAGATGATTCTCACGACAATGAAGGGGGCGTTTTGATGCCCATTGCAGACTTCAACACCGCATTGGATGTTTCACCCGGCGAAGAGTTCGCGGTGCGACTGTCGCACGAGTCGTGGCCGGAACCGTGGCCTGACGAAACCGCGTTTTTGTTCTTGGCACCTCACGCA
>JAAERP010000521.1 GCA_024230215.1 Fuerstiella sp.
CCGACAATGACTCCCAGAACCAGAATCGTGCCGACGAGTACGATTTCGGCGGAAACAATAAAACCATTTTCGTCTGTGGCCAGTGCGTTAAGAATCTTCATCTCTGCTTCTCCTGTTTCGTTTTGTTTCGTGTCTGTTTGTTTCTATCAGGCGGACTTCGTTGAGTTCCGCTTGACTGATATTCAGTAAAGCATGGTGAATGCCAAACGTGCCAGGATGACAAGAATTCTTAGCGCATCTATCGCCCGATTTACTCTTAACGACTTGTGGGATAAAGGCTTATGGTCTTTCAGAGGGGAATGCGAACTGTAAAGCTGCCTTAACGTTTCTCGCGCAGTCATGTTTCCAGAAATCAACACAATGTTGCGTCGGCAACGTTTTGGTGCCTTATTGGAACGAATCCCGGCTGTATCGGGTGTTGGAGCAGTTTACTTATTGTCGTAAACGATGCTGTCTCGTGGGGGCAGTCGATCTGCTGCCATGAACACCTGGCCCCATTTCCGGGGAATGCCTCCACCCTGACTTTTGCCTGTGACAAAGCACTTGGCTGTAATTTTCAGTTTCCTGCTGTGTAGCCGTGAAGCGGCGGCTACACAGCGGATCCCTCAAAGATGAAACCGTCGGTTGTGGCGTCGATTTGAATCGTCTCGCCTTCCGAGAAACGACCAGAGAGGATCTCGTTGGCCAGAGTATTCTGCAGTCGCTGTTGAATGACACGCTTCAGTGGTCGTGCTCCGTACTTCTGGTCGTATCCCTCGTTTGCCAGCAGCTGCTTCGCTGCGTCGGTGACTTCCAGTTTGAAGCCATTGTCTTCAAGCTGTGTGTTCAGTTGACGAATCTGCAGATCCACAATCTCACGAATTTCATCGCGCCCCAGTGGGTGGAACACGATGACTTCATCGATTCGATTCAGGAACTCAGGCAGGAAGTGCTGTTGCAGGGCGTCCATGCAGCGATTGTGAATCTCTTTGCCGTCGGCATCGCCGCTCAGATCCATGATTGCCTGGCTGCCGATATTCGACGTCATCACAATGATACAATTGCTGAAGTCGACCGTACGTCCCTGGCTGTCAGTCAAGCGTCCGTCGTCCAGCAGTTGCAGCAGAATATTGAAGACGTCGCGATGAGCTTTTTCCACTTCGTCCAGCAGGATGACGCAGTATGGATTTCGTCGCACTGCTTCCGTCAGCCGCCCTCCTTCTTCATATCCAACGTACCCCGGAGGTGCTCCGATCAGCCGCGCCACTGAGTGTCGCTCCATGAATTCGCTCATGTCAATGCGGACCATGCTGCGTTCGTCGTCAAACATGAATTCCGCCAGAGCTTTGCAGAGCTCCGTCTTGCCAACGCCTGTCGGCCCCAGAAACATGAATGAGCCAATCGGTCGATTGGGGTCCTGCATGCCCGAGCGTGCTCGACGCACGGCGTTGGAAACTGCTTCGACGGCTTCCTGCTGGTTGATCATTCGCCTGTGAATTTCGGTTTCCATCCGCAGCAACTTCTCGCGTTCACCCTGCATCATGCGAGCGACCGGCACACCGGTCCAGATGCTGACGACCCGGGCAATGTCTTCTTCGGTCACTTCCTCTCGCAGCAGGCGACTGTCCGGATCTTCGTTCAGTTCCGCGGAGTTCTGTTCCATCTCGGCCAATTGACCTTCTGCTGTTTTCAGCTTCTGTTCCGCTTCATAAGCCTCCTGATAGTCTTCATTGCTGTTGGTCTGCTGTGCCCTGGAAAACGCCTGTGTGTACGCTGTACGCAGTTTGTCGATTTCCTCCTTCAGCGGCTTGAGTCCGGAGATCGCCGCTTTCTCGACTTCCCATTTCGCTTTTAGTTGATTGGTGGATTCTTCGTTTTCCGCGATCAGTCGTCGTAACTCAGCAAGGCGTTCTTTACTTTCGTCGCTGGTTTCCGTTTCCAGAGCCGCAGCTTCAATCTGCATGCGCGTCAGCTGCCGGGTTGCTTCGTCGATTTCGGCTGGCATCGAATCGATCTCCATCCGCAACCGACTTGCGCCTTCATCGATCAGGTCGATTGCCTTGTCGGGCAGAAACCGATCGGAAATGTAACGGTCCGAAAGTGTGGCCGCCGTAATGATGGCATCATCGGTGATGCGAACTCCGTGATGCGATTCATAGCGATCCTTCAAACCACGGAGGATGGATATGGTGTCCTCGACATTCGGTTCCTGCACAACCACCGGCTGAAATCGGCGTTCCAGTGCCGGGTCCTTTTCGATGTGCTTGCGGAATTCATCCAGCGTCGTCGCGCCCACGCAGTGCAGGTCGCCCCGTGCCAGTGCCGGCTTTAACAGGTTGGACGCATCCATGGCCCCCTCGCTGTTGCCGGCTCCCACCACGGTGTGCAGTTCGTCGATGAACATGATGATCTGACCGTTTGAATCCTGAACCTCTTTCAGGACCGCTTTCAACCGGTCTTCGAATTCGCCACGAAACTTCGCTCCGGCTACCAGCGCGCCAAGGTCCAGTCCGAAGACCTTCTTGTCCTTCAGGTTCTGCGGGACGTCGCCCAGAACAATACGGTGTGCCAGGCCTTCGACGATCGCTGTCTTACCGACGCCGGGTTCGCCGATCAGCACAGGGTTGTTCTTTCGACGGCGCGACAGCACCTGGATGACTCGACGGATTTCCGTGTCACGGCCAATCACCGGATCGATTTTGCCGTCGCGTGCCGATTGAACCAGATCCACGCCATACTTTTCCAGAGCCTGATATTTTTCCTCGGGATTCTGATCGGTCACGGATTGCCCACCACGCACTTGTGTGAGCCCTTCCAGAATGTCGGCTTCATGCACAGCATTCAGCGCCAGCAGACGCTTTGCCTGGTCTTCCACCTGAGTCAGCGCGATCAGCAGATGTTCGGTTGACGTGTATTCATCGCCCATACTGCGGGCCTGCTTATCGGCGGCGTTCAGAACCTTGGCTGCCTCCGGTCCGGCACTGACCGGACTGTCATCGCCGGAGGACTGCGGGAGCCGGGCGATTTCGCTATCCACCATCGAAGCAAGCTGTGCAATGTTCACGCCCACACGCTGCAACAGCGGTGTCATGATGCCCTGCTCTTCGTCCAGCAGCGCTTTCAGGATGTGCAGGGGACGCAGGATCCGGTGGCTGTTTTCTTCCGCCAGTTCCTGTGCATGCCGCAATGCCTGTCCGGCTTTGACGGTAAGTTTTTCCGGATTGAACGCCATCAGAGGTGCCTTTCATAATTGCGCAGCAACGAACACAGCTAATCGCAAGGTACTTAACACGAGAAGGCGACTGCCGACTCATCTGAGTCGGCGTCCACGATCGCCATTTTGCCCGCAGGCCGCAACCAAATATACGCTGTTCCGGCGCCGCAGCATTTCTCCACGAGTGCGGAGATCTACCTGACGCACCGCACGCCGTTAGTCCTTCTTTTCAAAGTCGGCGTCAATGATATCGTCGTCGCCGCCACCTGCAGTTGCTCCGACGGATTCACCGTCTTCGCCACCCGCTGATTCGGCCGCAGCGGCCATGTGCTGATACAACGCTTCACTCGCCTGAGCAAGTTCCTGCAGAGCGGTCTGGATGGCTGCCGCATCGTCGCCTTCCGCTGCCGCCTTCACTTTTTCGCAGGATGCTGTGATCGCTGATTTTGAGCTTTCGTCCAGCTTGTCTTCGTGCTCCTTCAGTGTTTTTTCGGTCTGGTGAACCAGCGTTGACGCTTCATTCTTTGCCTTTGCCAGTTCCTCCTTCTGCTTGTCTTCCTCCGCGTGGGCTTCCCCGTCCTGTCGCATCCGTTCGATTTCATCGTCAGACAGACCACTGGACTGCTTGATCTCAACGCTGTGCTCTTTGCCAGTCGCTTTGTCCTTTGCGGAAACGCTCAGGATTCCGTTTACATCGATATCAAACTTGACCTCAATCTGTGGCACACCACGCGGCGCCGGTGGCAGATCTGCCAGGTCAAATTGGTCCAGCAGACGGTTGTCCGTGGCCATGCGTCGTTCACCCTGGAAGACTCGCACTGTTACAGCCGGTTGATTGTCGGCAGCGGTGGAAAAAGTTTCGGACTTGGTCGTTGGAATCGTCGTGTTGCGTTCGACCAGAGTCGTCATGATTCCACCTTCTGTTTCGATTCCCAGCGACAGCGGAGTCACGTCCAGCAGAACGACGTCTTTGACGTCGCCGGAGATGATGCCGCCCTGGATGGCTGCACCAAGCGATACCACTTCGTCAGGATTCACGCCCTGGTGTGGATCCTTGCTGAAAATCTTCTTTACGAACGCCTGCACTTTTGGAACTCGCGTGGAACCACCGACCAGAACCACTTCGCTGATATCGCTGGCGTTCAACCTTGCATCCTTCAGAGCGTTTTCCACCGGGCCACGGCAACGTTCCACGAGCGGATCGATCAGTCGTTCAAAGTCACCACGACTAATTGACATTTGAAGGTGTTTAGCAACGCCATCGACAGACGTAATAAACGGCAGATTGATATCCGAAGTCTGTGCCGTGGAAAGTTCCTGCTTCGCCTTTTCAGCGGCTTCACGCAGACGCTGCAACGCCATGGGGTCGTTGCGCAGGTCAATGGCGTCAGACTTCTTGAATTCGTCGGCGATGTGGCTGATCAGAACTTCATCGAAGTCGTCACCCCCGAGATGTGTGTCGCCATTAGTGCTGAGAACTTCCACCAGTTCATCACCGACTTCCAGGATCGACACGTCAAACGTGCCGCCTCCAAGGTCGAAGACGACAATTTTTTCCTCCTGCTTCTTGTCCAGGCCATACGCCAAAGCCGCGGCCGTCGGTTCGTTGATGATTCGAGCAACTTCCAAACCGGCGATTTGCCCGGCGTCCTTTGTGGCCTGCCGCTGAGCATCATTGAAGTAAGCCGGAACAGTAATGACCGCTTTGTTCACCTTGTGGCCCAGGTAGCTTTCGGACGCTTCCTTAAGCTTGCGAAGTACGAGCGCTGATATTTCGGGTGGCGTGTGTTCTTTGCTGTTTACATTCACCTTTACGTAGTCAGATTCGCCGCCAACCACGTCGTAAGGAACGATCTTTTCTTCTGATTTCACTTCGCTGTGTCGCCGTCCCATGAATCGCTTGATTGAGTAAATCGTATTCGTGGGGTTGGTCACGGCCTGTCGTTTGGCAGGATCGCCGACCAGTGTTTCACCTTTATCAGTGAAGGCGATCACGCTGGGAGTCGTGCGACTGCCTTCCTGGTTGGCGATCACTTTGGGCTCGCCGCCTTCCATGACCGACACAACTGAATTTGTAGTTCCGAGGTCGATGCCGATGATTTTTTCACCTGAGACTGCCATCTATGAGCTCCTGACTTCTATTATCAATTGAATGCCGAGACTCTGGGGGTCCCGTGCGTGATCATACTCGGATCGGACAGGATAAGCTGACGGCCCCAAACTGTTTCAGGTTCGTCAGCGAAATCGTAAAACGCCCGTTTCATGTGCTTATGCAAACGCGGCTGCTCCGCGCAACCAGCTGCTCAAACCCCGGCCGCCACGAATGGATCGAACGCGGGCAGGCTTCTGGCGTCGCTCATCAGTAAAGCACAATGCGCGCCAAAACGATTTCTCTTGTCGTAAGCGATTTGTCAGTAGGAGCTTATGGTCATGCGGTTCGGCCCGTTCAGCAGGGATGTTGCCAATGTGGCAGGAGAGCGGCCTGACGCCAGCGAGTCGCTGCGTGTCAAAATGGCATTGTTGTCAGCATCGGGATGTGTGCCAATTTGGCCAGCCATAGGAGATTGCAGTACATTTTCAGCATTTAGGCGGGGTTTGTTGGAACCTTTAAGATCAGGAGATGCCTCACCTTGAAAATGAAAAACGTCACCGGTACAAGCGTTTTTCGGGACGAGATATCAAAACGCCCTCCCTCTTGCATAGTCCCACCCCCTCCCCAGCGGCTCCGCTGCCGCTTCATATCTGCCACGACTGTTAAGGACCATCATGGCGAAGAAAAAGGCCACAAAGCCCGTTAAGAAGAAGGTGGCTAAGAAACGGGCCCCTGCTGCTTCGCCGAGGAAGCCGGCCAAACTGGCCAAACCAACCAAACCGCCGAAACCAACGAAGCCCCGCTCGGCTCCCGTTCCCGCCACGCCGGATCAACAGCTCGCCGCAATCGACCAGGAGTTGGTCGTCCTGCTGAACCGGCGCGTGGAGACGTTTCTGCAAAAGGTGTCCCAATCCGAATCTCCTCAGGAGGCACTCTTCGATGTGCAGGATGACGTCAAGTTGTGGACGATGTTGGAGGGCGTGAACGATGGACCGCTGTCGACCGTCGAGTTGAAGTCCGTTTTTCGAAGCGTGCTAAGTGCCGGAAGACAACGTGTCAAGAATACTCGGGTGGCCTATCTTGGCCCCGCGTACAGTTTTACTCATCTGGCCGCAATTAATCGATTTGGTGAGTCTGCCGATCTTGTGCCTGTCAGCACTATCGCAACGGTGTTTGAGGAAGTGAACCGGGGGCATGTTCATTACGGCCTCGTGCCGATCGAAAACAGCACCGATGGACGTATCGTTGATACGCTGGACATGTTTACCCGTCTCCCACTGAGAATCTGTGGTGAGATTCAGTTGCACGTTCACCACAACCTGCTGGCCCGCTGCGATCGGAGTGAAATCACCGAGATCTACAGCAAGCCGCAGGCATTGTCTCAGTGCCGTGACTGGTTGGCTAAGAACATGTCACATGCACGGCTGATTGAAGTCACCAGCACGTCAACAGCAGCCCAGCTGGCCCGTGACAAGCCCGGTGCGGCGGCTGTTGCCAGTCAGCAGGCGGCCGTGCAATATGGCATCCAGATCGTTGCTGAGTGCATCGAAGATAATCGCAATAATATGACACGTTTCGCCATTATTGGCGATTCGATCGCAGAGCCCACGGAGCACGACCGAACAGCGATTTTGCTGCAAATACCACACAAGTCAGGGGCCCTGTCAGACGCTTTGCAGGTGTTCAAGAAGTGCAAGGTTAACCTCACCTGGATTGAATCATTCCCGTTACGGTCTCCCGAAATCGGGTATCTGTTCTTTCTGGACTTCGAAGGGCACATGGCCGATGCGAAGATCAAACGTACGTTGAAAGAACTGGAGACGATGGCGGATCGGCTGGAGATCCTCGGCTCGTATCCTCGCAGTGAACCTCTGAACTAAGTTAATGTGGAACCGTTGTCGTTCGTGGCACGGCCGTGGGACAGGACGCCCTGTCGCCGGGAACTTCTCCTGGTGTTCGCCCGGGCGCAACCTGGCTGTTCTGTGGGTCGACGGTGAAAACACCCCGTTTTTGCCGATCCTGAGACCCAATTCATACAACGGGCGAAAGCTGCGGTTCCTCAGGCGATCGCAGTTGACCTGTCAGTGCCCCGCAGTACGATGCTCCCCTCTATTTCGCTGACTTCGGGACGCTGGAAGCCACTCCTGGCTTTGACCAGGTGAGAGCGTGTTGTTGTCAAGTCAGCCTTAGCGACCAACGGAGCGGGCCCTCCAGGCCTGAGCGTCAGCTGTCATTTTGGTCGTGGCCACGCCGTATTTAGGAGAAGAAGATAATGCGACGGTTTCTCGTTGCGGGTAACTGGAAGATGAACACCAATCGTGCCAGCGGTCAGGATCTGGCTGCCGCATTGGCCGAAAGTACGCCGACTGCTGAAGACGGCGTGGAAGTTCTGGTCTGTCCGCCATATCCGTATCTCACGACGATCGCTGACAAGGTCGCGGGCAGCGGCGTGCAGGTTGGAGCTCAGGACGTTTACTTTGAAGCTGGCGGAGCCTTCACGGGTGAAGTTGCCGTGGACATGCTGAAGGACGTTGGCTGTGAATATGTGATCATCGGGCATAGCGAACGGCGACACGTCATTGGCGAAACCGACGATATCATCAATCGCAAAGTCAAAGCTGCCATTGCGGGCGGGGTTAAGGTCATCCTTTGCGTTGGCGAATTGCTGAGCGACCGTGAAGGGGGGAATACAGAATCCGTTCTTGATACTCAAATGGCGGGCGGATTGGCTGATATTTCTGAGCAGGACGCGAAAGAACTGGTGATCGCATACGAACCTGTCTGGGCGATTGGCACGGGAGTGACTGCAAGTCCCGAGCAGGCGGAATCTGCTCATGAACATCTTCGCAAATGGGTCGCCAATCGTTACAATTCTGCGTTTTCAGATAAGATTCGCATCCTCTACGGAGGGAGTGTTAAGGCGGACAACGCTGAAACGCTGATGGGGCAGACTAACGTCGACGGGGCTCTCGTCGGCGGGGCCAGCCTGAAATCGGAGTTGTTCGTGCCGATTATCGATGCGGCTCGAAAACTGGCATCAGCCTGAGTTGACAACATTGCCTGACACAGTGGTGCCGAATGGGTCCGCTGAAGTTGGACGACCATTGCAGTCAGCTTTGGTGCTGATCTGTGCCACTGGCACGCACGGCTCCTTATTTGATTCCTGGCAAAGCATTAGACACTTCTCAATCCTGAACGAATTTGGCCACCGCTGATCTTCTGATATTGAGCGAAAGTTGCCTGGCACTCACCGTGCGGGCCACGGAGTAAATCGAATGATGACGAACGGTTTTGTGTTCTACACATTGTTGACCCTGCTGGTCTTTTCAAGTTTGGTCATGATCCTGCTGGTTCTGATCCAGCGCGGTCGTGGTGGTGGACTTGCAGGTGCATTTGGGGGCATGGGCGGGCAAAGTGCTCTGGGCGTTCGAGCCGGCGACGTGTTTACGAAAATCACAATTGTTGTCGCTGTGGTCTGGGTCATGGTGGCAGGTCTGCTGGGCATCTCAATGAGAGCCATCGCCGAAAATGAGGCGACCAGCACTTCTATCGCCGAATTTGCTTCGGACGCGGATGACGAATCTGCGGGAACAAAGATGGCTGACGAATCGGAAGACGCAGTGGCACCAGTAGAAGCGGGCGAAGAGAATTCGGACGCCGACACCACCGATGCCGACAGTGAAAAAGTGGATTCGGACGAGGCCGCAGTCGAACCGAAATCGAATGAGGAAGCCGTCGGGGAGCCAGCCGACAGCACGGCCCCTGCGGAACAACCTGAAGCGGATGACGCCGATTCGACACCGACACCCGATCCATCGTCAGAAGAACAGCCAACTGAAGGCGACGCAGGGAAAGAGTAACGAGGCCTTGCAGCGGGTGTTCCGTCTGCCAGCATGGAACTGCAGAATCCGTTGCAGAATCCCGCCGCACTGCGGTAACGATTTCGAAACTATTTGCACCGAATCGTTATCGGTCCTGAAAGAGGTTCTCCAGTGCTGTTAAGTATGACGGGGTTTGGGAATGCAATACGTCAGTCTGAAACGGCGTATGTCAGCATCGAATTGAAAGCCGTCAACAATCGATACCTCAAGGTCTCGATGCGGTTGCCGGACGTCGTTGCCCGCTTCGAAAGTGACATCGAAAATCTGGTGCGCAGGAACATCGCACGTGGCGCAATACAGCTCTCGTTTCGCGTCCGATTGACTTCTCAGTCCAGCGGTTTCTCCATCGACCGCAGCGTTCTGGACTCGTACCTGCGGCAGTTGGCGGAAGTCACCAACGAGCTGCCAGCGGAAGAGGCTTCGCCGGTCGCGTTATCGGATCTGCTGCAGTTGCCGGGTGTTGTGTCGGAATCTGAATTGTCCGCTGAAAGCGTTGAGTCTGTCTGGCCGACACTTGAGGCTGCCCTGCGTGAAACACTGGAACATTTCCACGATTTCCGGCGGACAGAAGGCGAATCAATGCTGCAGGACCTGAAACTGCAGTGCAGCAGCATCGAACAGCAGGTCGATGAAGTCGAAAAGTTTGCTCCGATTGTTGTTTCCGAATACCGTGAAAAGCTGTTGGAGCGTGTCCGAAAAGCCATCCAGGACACAGACGTTCCGCTGGAAGACAAAGACGTCATTCGCGAAGTCGCTTTGTTTGCCGATCGGTGTGACATCAACGAAGAAATCACGCGTCTGAGGTCACACATTCAGCAGTTTCATCGCTTTCTTGACGACGAAAAATCGTTGGGCCGGAAACTGGAGTTTCTTGGGCAGGAAATGTTTCGTGAAATCAACACCATCGGTTCCAAAGCCAATAACGTAACAATCGCTCATAGTGTGGTTGAGATGAAGGCTGCCATTGAACGCATCCGCGAAGTTCTGCAGAACGTGGAATGAATAGCAACGCGGGCGGGATTTTTTCCTGCTGAAGAACCGTGCCGTTGTTGTGAAGATGATCCCGAACAGGACTATCGATCTGCTGTGCTGATGCGTGCGTGCAGTGCAGCAAATCATTTCGTCACAGAAGCAGGACACACAATACCCCCAGACAATGAACACATCCGGACAACAACTTCAATCTCAGCGGCGTGTGCTGATTCTGTCCGGCCCCAGCGGCAGCGGAAAGACGACCATCGTCAACCGGCTGATCAAGGAGGCTCCGGTGAAGCTGGTGAAGTCCGTTTCGGCGACAACGCGCAAACCGCGGCCCCAGGAAGTGGAGGGCGACGACTATTACTTCCTTGCAGATGAGGATTTTCGCAACCGCCTTAGGGGGAATGAGTTTCTCGAGTTCGCTGAAGTGTTTTCGTCCGGTTTTCTGTATGGAACGTTGAAATCTGAGGTAGAACGGGCGTGGACCCAAAAAGCATGGGCTTTCCTGGAAATCGACGTTGAAGGGGCATTGAACGTAATGCAGCAGTATCCGGATGCTGTTACGATATTTCTGAAGACGCCCTCAGCCGAAGAATTTGAACGCCGTTTGCGGTCTCGCGGCACGGAAAATGAGGAAGTTATCCGGAAACGACTGGCAACTGCTGCCAGCGAGTTACAATTTGCAGATCGATATCGCCACATCGTGGTCAACGACCAGCTGGAGCGAGCCATCGGTGAAATCTGTGAGATCCTGAAGTCTGAGGAGACGGCATCGAATGCATGACGAATTTCGTGAAGACGAGATTGCAAGAAAAGTGGGCGGACGATTTAAGCTGACGACACTGGTTCAAAAGCGAATGGTCGCATTGAACCGCGGTGCTCGCGCGCTGGTTGATTTGCCGACGAAAGACATGATGGAGGTTGTGGTTGCGGAAATCATGACCGATAAGATTTACCTGGACACAAGCGGCCGAGTGCAGGTGGCGACAGACGAGTCGGAAACAGTCGATGCACTTGAGGCACTTCTGGCCGAAGACGGCGGTCCTGGTATCGACGACCTGTAAGGGACCATACAGCTGGCCAGCAGTCTAATCAGAGCCACCGGTCGCTGATTGATAACTACATTTTCGTTAGTCGACGTGCTGTGTTGGTTGGAAGTCAGATCGACATAACCTCAGGCGTTGCGGTCTCGCAACGCCTGTTTTCGTTTCGAGCAGTCGGCGTGAACGAGTGGGCCGGCAGGCTTTTCCGGAAGAACAGCTTATAACCTGGGATCTGGCTTTGGCCGGAAAAGACTCCCGACCCTTTTCTCTCGACAAGGCAGCAGAAATCATGTCGGCACTGAAGAATCGCGAAGTCCTGTTGGGAGTCACCGGCGGCATCGCCGCGTACAAGTCCGCGGACCTGTGCAGCAAACTCGTGCAGAGAGGGGCGGCAGTGTCAGTCATTATGACTGAATCCGCTCATCAGTTTATCGGTGCCACCACGTTCCAGGCATTGACCAATCGTCCGGTGCATACGAAAGCCTTTGAGGTCAGAGAACACTATCGGGGTGAACACATCGGGCTGGCTCAACGTACCGAGATTGTCATCATCGCGCCGGCGACGGCCAGCAGCATCGCTCGATTTGCCAACGGCTTTGCCGACGACCTGTTGTCGACGACGGTATTGGCCACAACCGCGCCGGTCTATATAGCGCCGGCAATGAATTGTGACATGTGGGCGAAGGCAGCTGTGCGGCGCAATATCAGTCAGATTGCTGACGACGGCATGAAGATCATTGATCCCGAAGAAGGCTGGCTGAGCTGTGGGCAGGTCGGTGCCGGTCGTATGGCTGCCCCGCAGACGATCCTGAAAGTCCTGGAAAACCAGTTTGCTGTGTGATACTCAATGCGAATCCTGATCACGGCCGGGCCAACACGCGAATACGTCGATGACGTTCGATTTCTGTCGAATGCCAGCAGTGGACGAATGGGCTATTCAATCGCCGAAGCTGCGATTGCGGCCGGTCATGAAGTGATTCTGGTCACCGGCCCTGTCGATCTGCCAGTTCCGGCGGGCGTCCGCGTTACTCAGATTGAAACCACCGACGAATTGAGATTGTCCTGCCTGGAACTGTTTCCTGCCTGTGATGGAGTCATCGCAACGGCGGCTGTGTGTGACTATCAACCGCGTGAACGAGTTGACGGGAAAATCACGAAGACCGGCCGTCCGATTGTTCTTGAACTGATCGAAACGTCCGACGTCCTTGCGGAGCTGGGTAGTCTGAAGGGTCATCGATGGGTCGTCGGCTTTGCTCTCGAATCCCAGGATCCGCGGACAAACGCGATGCGGAAACTCCGCATGAAACACTGTGACTGCATTGTCCTGAATGACACCTCTGCCATTTCCTCTTTGGAAAATCATGTCGAGATTCTGTCGCCGGAGGCCACGACACTCGCGGAATTTCGCGGCCTGAAAACGGACATTGCGCAACAGCTCATTCAGTTCATCGAACAGGAAATTGTCGCACGACTTTGAAAAGCCGCCATTGTACTGCACGCCCGCCTTTGTATGCTCCGTCGCCATGTCACAGAACTCCAACTTGCCGCTCAGGCCTGACCAACACTTTGGTAACCTTCGCCGCTGGCTGGATATGGAAGGCGAGGCGGAACGTGAGCGACTGGAACAGCGGCGACTGGTGCAGTCGTCGGCACAGGCCGAACGTGGTGGTGAAACCCTGTTGGATATGGTCATCCGGACTCACACCACCGGCCTTGGTGGACGATATCTGCTCACTCTGCAAAAACGCCGATCCTCTGAGCGTCTTCCCTGGCATCGATTCAAGGTGGGAAGCCCGATCATTCTCTCGGCCGATGGAGACGGCCGAGGCGAATCACGACAGGGCGTCGTCAGTGCCCGCCGACCGGACTCACTCGAGATCGCCGTTGAGGACTGGCCCGAGGGTGATCGGTTCCGCCTTGATCTGTCGCCGGACGAAGTCACGCGGAAGAGACAGCTTGCGGCGATGAATGCTGCTGAGAAAGCAACCAGCCGTCCTGGTCAGCTGCGGGATCTTATGCTGTATGACCGACCGCCCACCTTTCGCCCGAATGTCGACGTCGCGCGAATTGAACACCTGAACGCGTCGCAGCAGCAGGCGGTCGAGTTAGCGATGTCAGCCAACGATCTGGCGATCATTCACGGCCCGCCAGGAACCGGAAAGACAACGACAGTTGTTGAACTGATTCGGAAGGCAGTCGCCAACGGCGAACGAGTTCTGGCCTGTGCACCCAGCAATACTGCCGTGGACAATCTTCTGGAACGCCTTGTCGCAGCGGGCGAACACGCGGTCCGGCTGGGCCATCCCGCGCGAGTCCTGGAGGTCGTACGCAGTCATACGCTCGACGCCCTTGTCGAACAGCATGACGCGCATCACGTGATTCATGAAATGCTGCGTGAGGCCGACCAGTTGGAACGCAAAGCCAGTCGATTCACGCGTGCCAGACCCGCGTCAGGGCAGAAGTATCAGCAACGACAGGAAGCCCGTGAGCTACGACGCCATGCCCGTATGCTGGAACGCCAGGCGATCGGCGAAGTTATCGCCGGTGCTCGGGTCATTTGTGCAACCGTCAGTTTTGACTTCAGCATGCTGGACGATCACCCGTTTGATCTGCTGGTGATTGACGAAGCCTGTCAGAGCGTTGAACCAGGCTGTTGGGTACCGATGAAGTATGCGGACCGGATTGTCCTGGCCGGAGACCACTGCCAGTTGCCGCCCACGATCCTGTCGGCGCCGGCGGCGAAAGAAGGGTGTGCTGTCAGCCTGATGCAGCGATTGGTAGAACACTACGGCGATACAGTTACTCGCCAGCTGACCGTGCAGTATCGAATGCACGAACAGATTATGAAATTCTCGTCGCAACATTTTTACGACGGAACGCTGACCGCGGACGAGTCTGTCAAACAGCACCTGCTGACGGATCTTCCATCGGTCAACGACATGGATTTCGACACCAGCCCCGTTGTCTTTATCGACACCGCAGGAGCCGGGTGGGAGGAAGAGCAGGAGCCGGAAGGTCTGAGCCGATTGAATCCTCAGGAAGGCAAGCTTGTTCTGCAACAGGTCAATGCACTCTGCGAAGCAGGATTAAGTCCTCGCGACATCGCCGTGATTGCTCCCTATGCTGCTCAGGTGCGCTGGTTACGGCAACATACCGAGTACGATCACTTGGAAGTTGACACCGTCGACGGTTTTCAGGGGCGCGAAAAAGAAGCCGTGGTCATGTGCACTGTACGTTCCAACAGCAGGGGCGAAATCGGTTTTCTGTCGGACGCCCGGCGAATGAATGTCGCACTGACACGTGCCAGGCGGAAGCTGATTGTCATCGGAGACAGTGCGACACTTGGTTCAGACGACTTCTTTGCTGAATTGCTGAAGTGGTTCGAGCAATGTGGCGCGTACAAATCAGTCTGGGAGATGACGGCGACCGAATGACGGTGTCGGAATTCCGCCTGCCCGTTTCGTTGTGGGGGCCTGCCGCAGCGTGACAGCTGGCGGCCGCGTCAGTTGCAGCTTCTGGCGAATGAACTGCTTGTCACCGTCCCTTGCCAAACCAGAACGCGGCAAAGATCCCTGCCGCCATGGAGAGTGTCGTGCGCAGCTGAAGATCGTTCAGGTGAGACAGAAAGTAGGAGAAACTGTCGTCCGCAACGAAGGGGAAAAAATGCCATTCGGTGTACAGACAGGTTGCGGTCGCCAACATCGCACTGAAAATTCCCAATGGAACAGACCGACCGCCAGACTGTGCACCACAGGCCCATCCCACCATCGCTCCAGGCAACACCATTCCATAGAGCCCCAGTCTGAGCAGCAGTCCAAATCCAATGACACCCAGCACACCACCCGCCACTGCACCGATCACACCGCGCACCGGATTTGGTGAGTTGCCCGTCGATTCCGACATTTCGTTTTCCCTTTGCGTCCAGAGTCCGACCCAGTGATTACAATGTCACACTAGTGGTTTCTCACAGCCAGGTTTTAGGGTTGGCGAGGAAAACGGGGTCAGGTACCAAAAATCGGAACGGCCCGAAGGGTGCTTCGCATTTTTGGTACCTGACCCCCTTTTCCGGCGAACGATTCAACCCCACTTTTCGCTGTGACAATGCACTAGGCAGCGCGATCTACTATTCCAACGATACGTCTGGACGCAGAAGTTGTTTGTTTACTTCTGCGGTACAGCCTGGCACCGGATTTCATTACAGTCTTTTGCACTGTTTCGTGGCCATGAAAGACAGAGGTCCGCCTGAGAAAGCGGCATGCCCATTAGATGGGGTTTACTTGTTGTCGTGGGCGATACTGGCTTCTGGGAGCAACGAAACTGCTATTGAAAAGCACTCTTCACGGCCACAAGTCAGCGTGAAACGCTGTCGCCGGAACGGTTCACGGAAATAAGAAGACAACTGTAAGTCAGGATCCTGATGACCGGCATCACAATCGAATCCGGACCTCTGGGCGAGAAAGTGATTCGCTGCGCGTGGCTGGTCAATCCCGGTGATGCGCCGCGGCAGAATGTTCGTGTCACGATCGTTGATGGCAGGGTCGCCGAAATCTGCGACGTGCCCGGAGACGAGTTGTCCCAGGTCGCTGACGTGGCCATGATGCCGGCATTCGTGAACGGGCATACTCATCTTGAGTTTTCTCAATTGGCCAGCCCACTGCTGCCTTCGGCCCCATTTCCCGACTGGATTCGATCCGTCGTTCGGTATCGGTCCGCGAATTCGGACAGGGAACAGTTTGCGACAGACTGCATTCGCGCCGGTCTGCATGAGAGTCATGCTGCAGGCGTTCGGCTGATCGGGGAGATCAGTACTACACAGGGCAGTGTCACCGCACTGCAGCAGGCACTTGAGGAAGCAGGGAATGCGGGCGTCAGTTTTCGGGAATTGATCGGGTTCTCTGCGGATCAGGTTTCAACACAACTGCAGGTTGCTGAACGACACGTTGCGACAACACCGACAAGTGGCAGGAAGAGCGGCGAGCAGAAGTTTGTCCGCGGCCTGAGTCCGCACGCTCCGTACAGTGTCCACCCGGAACTGTTCGAAGGTATCGTCGATATCGCAAGGCAAACGGCGGCGCCGGTGGCAATCCATCTGGCAGAAACTGTTGATGAAGTAGAACTGCTGCAGAACCAGACGGGGCGGTTTGTTGATTTTCTGCAGTCGTTGAATCTGTGGGAGCCGCAGACTCTGCCTCGCGGTACAACTCCGCTTCGATATCTTGAAAAACTTGCGCAGGCGGAACGTGCGCTGGCTGTCCATGGGAACTACTTTGGTCCTGCTGAGATCTCGTTTCTCGCACGGAACCCCCATGTTGCGGTTGTGTACTGTCCGCGAACTCATGCGTACTTCGGGCATACGCCACATCCCTGGCAACAACTGCAGGACGCAGGCGCTGTGGTGCTGCTGGGAACGGACAGTCGAGCGTCGAACCCGGATCTCAGTGTCTGGAAGGAACTGCAGTTTGTGGCAAACCAAAAAAAAGCCGCACCGATCTGGGAACTGCTACCGATGATCACAACCAGTGCAGCCGTTGCACTGGGCTTCAACGGGGAAGACTTCAAAGTGAACGTTGGTAATCGTTTCCAGTCTGTCAGCGTTCCATGTGAATGCGATTCAGAATCACGTCTGAATGCCGTGTTGCTTCGGTCTGCTGAGGCAACCGAAGTGAGTCCGTGAACGCGGCAGCAGTCTGTGCATGAAGCTGCGCCATTTCGATACCAGCATGCGTTCCTTACGAACGCATGAGGCTTATTTGCGGTCGCCAGATGCAGGTTTGTTTTCCGGCCAGGGTCCGTCGGCGATCATGGGCGTTTTCGTTTTCGGGCACAGGGCTGCCCCTTTCTGCCGATTGATCTGCTCTGGCGATGGAACCGGATACCATTTTTTACAATCCGGACAGTAGAGCCCGGGCATCAATGTTCGTTGCCCGGTGGCAGGATTGACTATCGGAACGGACCCGGTTTTTGGAGCAACCACAGCAACCAACGTTTTCGTATCCACATAGACCATGTTCGCGTCGAGGCCAGCTGAGGGCTCACCGGATCCACAACCGGTGCAGGCATGAATGACCAGACCGACCATCAGCAAACAAAAACGTCTCATCGAATTTTCCGTTAGTAACATCACTTCCTCACTCTCTGTACGCGCGTCTGCACACAACCGGTTCGGATGGATTTCAGCGGGGAAGAAATGTGTCAGGTGCTACTCATGAGCGCGCAACGCACTACTCATACCGAGTCACAACAGGACTGAGATATGCAGAGTGGTACGTTGGGCAAACGTGCGAAAACCCGATTCCCCGAGGGCTCCATCGACAACGACATCCAGGCAGGTCTTCTGGCTTCCGAATCCTGCTTCACCCGGAACCTTCCCGCGATGGTCAGCCTGACTAACCTTCGCCGCAGTGGTTGAATCCGGGTTTCGTTCTCGGTTACAGCGGCGGGACCGCGACGGATTTGCACCGTCTTCCCTATTCTCCGGACTGATTACAGATCAGCTCGGCACCTGTGTCATTCGCGACTCTAACGACGGCAGACAACATGTCAATACATGCGTACTCAGAAACGGCTGCAGCTACATTGTGGCAAAGCACGTGATCGGTCCCAGCCAAGGCGCCGGAAATCTTTGATCCGCCTCGATCGGCCCTGCGTTTGACCTGCAAACCTGCAGCCGGGTTGGCCGACACTATTCAATTCCTGTATGTTATTCGAATGTCTCCTCCAAACATCGTCGAATTCAGAAGCGTCAGTAAGACGTATAACGCAGGGCGTCCGGACGCCTTTACGGCGGTGTCGAATGTGTCATTCGAAGTTCCTGACCTGCACGAATTGGGCGAGTTTATTTCAATTCTGGGGCCCAGTGGGTGCGGCAAGAGCACGATCCTGCGGATGATCGCCGGGCTTGATCCTCAGCACCCTGCAACAACGGGGGAAGTCCTGGTTGAAGGCAAACCCGTCACCGGACCGGGCCCCGATCGCGGCATGGTGTTTCAGGATTACACCAGCTTTGACAATCGTACGGTGCTGGACAATGTTGCCTTTGGGCTGGAATGCCGAGGTGTCAGTCGAAATGAACGCCACGAACTGGGCAGAGAGTGGATTACAAAAGTTGGATTGAACGTCAATACGGATGCCGCCAAGTATCCTCACGAATTGTCGGGCGGCATGCGGCAGCGAGTTGCGATTGCCAGAACTCTCATCCTTCGCCCCAGAATCATTTTGATGGACGAACCCTTCGGTGCGCTGGACCCGCACACGCGCATGCAGATGCAGGATCTACTGGTGAGTTTGTGGCGGGAGGTGGAAGCCACTGTCTTTTTTGTGACCCATTCAATCGAAGAGTCTGTCTACCTGGGTGACCGTGTCTTTATTCTTAGTCGGTCGCCCGGTACTCTGTTGCATCAGATCGAAGTGGAACCACCGGACCGTCCCGCTCTGGAAATGCAGAGAGAACAGGGTTTTCAGAAGACGGTCTTCGAGATTCGTGATATTCTGGAAGTGTTGGAATCTGCCAACGACAAGTAAAGTAAACGCAGGTTGCACTGTCCCTGGCGAAAATGAACGTCGTCAGGCACGGCATCACGCACGATGACTGCGACCACTGAATACACCTTCGTTCAATTGCCGGAAACACGTGGGAATCTGGAAGTACATCAAGGCCGCATTTTCGAACCGCTGGAACCTGCTCGCAGTTGCCGGCGGTATCGGATTCTCTGTGCTGTCCGGCCGGCCGGAAGTCGGACTGCCACTGCTCGCAGCTGTGGAACTTGCATGGCTTGGATTCGTGGGAACTCATTCGAGGTTTCGCCAGTTCATTGATATTAAGGAACATCAGCAACTGAAAGAAGACGACGCAAAGACGGCCGAAACCCGCATGAGACGCATGCTGACTTCGTTACCACGCGGCGCACAGCGACGTTTTGAGCTGTTGATGTCCCAATGTGAAGAGATGCGAAACATTACAAAGCAGTATCAGGCAGCACACGGTGCCGAAGAGACGGAATCCATGTTTGCAGAAGTGCGTGTGGATGGGCTGGACCGGCTGCTTTGGTTATTCCTGAAGTTACTGTATACAGAAAACTCGCTGAATCGGTTCTTCGAAACAACCACGATTGACGCGATTGAACGCGAGCTCCGACAGGTCAACGGACGCATCGAACGTGAACGATCGCGTCCGGAGAATCGGCAGCGCGAGCGTATCATGGCGACTTTGGAAGACAATCGTCAGACATGTGAACAGCGGCGCGTGAACTTCGAGCAGGCCCGCGACAGTTATGAACTGGTTCGAGCAGAACAAAAGCGACTGGAGAACAAGATCCGATCCCTCACTGAAACGGGAATCAGCAAAGGCGATCCGGGGCTGCTGTCGACCGAAGTGGATGCAGTGGCGGGCAGTATTCGTGAGACGGAAAAAACGCTCAGCGAACTACAGTTTG
The DNA here is from genome assembly GCA_024230215.1 of Fuerstiella sp. Taxonomy (GTDB): domain Bacteria; phylum Planctomycetota; class Planctomycetia; order Planctomycetales; family Planctomycetaceae; genus Fuerstiella. The sequence goes on from JAAERP010000521.1 coordinate 19,620, forward strand.
TGACGGGGTTCGCGACGTTCGAAAACGAGGCCGTGCCGGAAATCGTCACTCGCAAGGTCGTCACCGGGTAGGTACGTACGCTGCCGGCAACGGTTTGCAGATGAACCGATGGCTTTCCCGCGATCTCTGGATCAGCGTTCGGCTTTTGAAAACGGCGCCACGACCGGTCCGCTTCTGCCGTTCAGGAGAACTCCGATGATCTTTCCGTCTGCTGTTGCAACCACCGGGGCACCGTGCGACGCCGAAAAGTCGGTGCCACCGGTTATTGCCCAGACGCCGGTTTGTCCGGCAGGGGAAAGTTGTTCCCAATCGATGGACTGAATCACGGGCATCGACCTGTCTTCGCTGACAGCTGTCCGCACGGCAATGCACTCTTCCGGTTCTGCGGCGACGCGAAACAGGTTCGGCGCCGCTGTGGGAAAGCCTGCGACTTCAACCGGAACTCGCAGGCTCCCGGTTTCGTCGCGCCGGCAGTCGGTCAGGCGTACGTTGTTAACTGTTACAGATTCTCCAGTCGTCTTCTGGATCTGAAATTCCGCCAGGGTGCTGTCTTCTGAATCATCAGCCAGAGGCAGTTCTGCAGTCAGCAGCATTGTACCGGTGGAACCCATGAACAGCAGCCCAACCTGGTTGTACGGTCGTGAGCGCGGAATCCCAAAAACAGAAGTCCGGCGAATCCCCCGCACCAGTACCGTTTCAGGAAGCTGGAAGTCGATCAAAGGAACGGTACTGGCGGCCTCCAGCCAATCATCTTTCGGCTCCATCGCCAACGGGAATACATGGCCACTGCCGATCGGAGCATCGTCGCCTTCCGTAGGAGTAATCAATGAAATTCCACCGCGAATCATGGTGCCGAGCGACTGGGCGTTGAGTTTTACTCCAGAGAGGCTGACATCCACATCGAACCCACTGGTGATCCAGAATTTTGAACTTCGTCGCACTAACCGATGATACCTGCGGTGCATGCGCACGGTCACGTCAACGTGCCGTGCATCGGCGGAAAGATTTACAGTCAATACCTGTCCTACATCGACGCCTCTCCACGTCAACGGCGAACCAACACTTAGTCCGTGCCGATCATCACTGCGCAGAATCAACTTCAGACCACTTTTGGCCAGTTCATCAGGCGGCGGTGCCGTCAATCCTTCGAAGTGTCTTCGGGGTGGTGCTGTGGGGGCTCCGGGACTGACGCCGATGTATTTGGCTCCTACCGCAGTTTCAAGGCCACTGATTTCAGTCAGGCTAAAGCGGGGGCGGACGATCCAGAATCTCGTGCCTTCTCGGTTCAGCAATCCGGCTCCGGGCTTCAGCGTCACTGACACATCGACAGCGGAGAGTGTTTCGTCAAGTGTGACCATCGACACTGTACCCACTTCGATTCCGCGGTAGCGAACTGCGTCACTCGGCTTCAGTCCATGTCCTTCAGGGAACCGAATGGTGATCTCCGGCCCGCGCTCAGGAAGTGAATTCCAGACCAGGCCAATGGCCAGCAACAAACACAGCAGGGTCAACCACCACATTCTGGACAAACGCAGAACAGCTGTCGCGGATGCGACCTCTGTGACTTCCGCCACGGGGAATTCGGATTTGGGAGGCGACGTCTCATTAGTAGTCGCCGCAGCACCATCTGTTTCGGGCGTTTCGTGTGGCTGGTTCATGAGTCTTCCCAGATGGCGTGCGGATCAAATGTGATGGATGCGATCATGCTCATCGCAACGCAGGCGACAAACGCGATCACGGCCGGTCCGAAATGGAATTCCACAAGATTGCCGAGCTTTACCAGCATCACCAGGAACGCCAGCAGCATCACATCCATCATGCTCCACTTCCCGACATGTTCCATGGCCCGCAGCGTCAGCGCCTTGTGACGGCGATGCAGAACTTCCAGCAGACTGAGTTCCAACAGCAGAACAATCTTGGTCAAAGGAAACGCGACCGAAAACAGCAGAACGATGCCTCCAACGAACCAGTTTCCGTGACTCAGAAGTTCGACGGTGCCACTTAAGATGCTGGATTGCTGTTGGTGCCCCAGTTTCTCGATCTGCAGAATGGGGCACAGGATGGCCGGCCAGAACAGCAGGAAAGCCGCCAGCGCCGCAGCGGCCGTTCGGCTGGCGGACGCCTGTCGTCCCCCTGGCACGGAGATGCCGGCGCCACACCGCGTGCAGACAGCTTTCTGGTTCGGCGTCAGTTGCGGCAGCCGATGAATCAATCCACAACAATGACAGGCTCGATGTTCCATGAACTGATGACTCAGGATGTCATTTCACTGCATGTTCCGCTGCAACAGCAGGAAACTGTAGACGACGACCCCGCCTACAACCAACGTTCCCAGGTGTAACAGGCTGCGTCCCAGCGTGGGGCGAAAGCGGCCAACCACTTCTGCGATCAGCGACACGACGCCGATCAGCAGGAATTTGAAGATCACCATTCCCTGCATGCCCCACTGGTGCAGGATCCAGCGTGCCAGAGGATTGCCTTCAATCAGGGTATTCTGAGTCCGGCCTTCGGCGCTATATCGCAAAATCAAATAGGTCATGAACACGTCGAGTGCGCCGACAAGTATGAACCAGCTGAGTTCCGATTCATATTGCAATGACGAGCGCCGCCTGCTCAAGTTGCAACTCCTCAGGTGTGAGTGGGGCCAATGGAATCCCTGGACTTTTGCTGCCGAAATCAGGCCGTGCGAGAATAAACGTCGGTCCTGCCGCCGGTTGACGGATCAGCGCCGCATATTGCGATGACGAAAGACTGTGCGTCACTCCAGGCCCATTCCATCCAGGTTGGAGTTCTGCAGCCGGGCTTTTCGTGCAGCGTCTTTGAGTTTCGCGACGACAAAAAACTTGTGATTGGCCACTGCCTGTTCGGTGAGATTCAGTCGCCGAGCAACATCCTTATTCGCCCAGCCAAGGACGAAGATCAGTTCCACGCACTGCAGCCTTTCCCATGCCTGACCGCGTTTGAAATCCTCGATCAGAGAACGCAAACACAGTGCCACCACCGCCGATTCTGCGTGAGATTTTTCGTGGCTTCGCATCATGCTGGACGCCGCACGAGCCCCACCGGTCGGTTCCCGACCGCCTCTGCCGTCCGAATCCGGCAACAGCAGCGGAACCGTTGGGCGACGACCGGTGCGCCGCATGGCATCAATCAACTTATGCGCCGCAATGGAAAACAGCCACGATTCCAACGGAGTGTTCTCATCGTAGTTTGGCAGTGCTTTCAGAAAGCCCATGAAGGTTTCCTGAACAATATCTTCCGCGGAAGAACGGTCATTCAGCCGACTGCGGGCGAACGCAAGTAATCGACCTTCGTACAGGTCAATGCACTCCTGCCACGCCTCGGACTGGCCGGTGCGAATTCGCTTTACAAGTTGCTTATCAGATTCGCTGGCTGGCATAAGTTCGGTCGGACGGTGATTGAAACTGGCTGACGTATCGAACGATCCAACCGCAACATCGGACCAGTGAAATAAGCCCGAATCGGCAACAACCAATTATTGCAGTTTGAATTCCTCAAACAACGCACTTGGAAGTGAATTCAAGCAGCCGCCCGTACCGAACAGCGGAGTGCCCCGGCAGCAGGATTGTTCAGAACTCGGCGCATAAAAAAAGCCGGATCCGAAGATCCGGCTTAATAAAATGTTCCCGGCGATGACCTACTTTCGCGCCTGTAAGCACTATCATCGGCCCTGTGAGCTTAACGGTCGTGTTCGAAATGGGAACGTGTGTTTCCTCACAAGTAAAGTCACCGGGATGCGCAGGAGCGCCAGCAAAGCCGCTCTCTCCTGCGTGAAAAAGTCTAAGTGCACTGCCCTGGAGCAAAACTCCAAAGCCAATTGCGTTGTACCACTAAATCGTGACCAAATTTCCTGCAGATGTCATCCACCGAACTCAAAAGAGTCTGGCAATGCCTTCTGGCAGTCAATCAAAGTGGTCAAGCATTCCTCCGTTAGTACTGGTCAGCTTAAGCGTTTGCACGCCTTACACAGCCAGCCTATCAACCTGGTAGTCTTCCAGGGGAGTTCAGGACCGAAGTCCAACGAAACCTAATCTCGGGGATGGCTTCGCGCTTAGATGCTTTCAGCGCTTATCACAACCGTACATAGCTACCCTGCGCTGCCACTGGCGTGACAACAGGAACACCAGAGGTACGTCCCTCCAAATCCTCCCGTACTAAAGAGAATACCCCTCAAGTTTCGTGCGCCCACAGCAGATAGGGACCAACCTGTCTCACGACGGTTTAAACCCAGCTCGCGTACCACTTTAATCGGCGAACAGCCGAACCCTTGGGAGCTTCTTCACCCCCAGGATGTGATGAGCCGACATCGAGGTGCCAAACCCCGC
>JAAERP010000522.1 GCA_024230215.1 Fuerstiella sp.
CGGTGCCACGGTGCCACGGTGCCACGGTGCCACGGTGCCCCACGTTGTCCTCGTTTCGTTTTCGTGGCCATTTGGAAGAGTCCTTTGCAGAGAAGTTTGGGTTATTAGTAAGTACAAAAGAGTTTTCGATTTGTTGGGTGGAACTTCACGAGTTCAGTAATTCATTGGGCAAGTATTTGGTGGAACTCCTGAGAGGCCCGTGAGCTTCATGTTTGAAAACCCCGACTCATTGGGTGTCTTGAATCCCTGGTGATTTCGTAGATTGTTCTGGGGCATCTCGTGACAGATGATGCGTTTTTCAGATACAGGGATATTAATTCCGTGTTCGATTGTTCAAGGTGCAGAGGCATCAATGCTCAGATCAAAAAAGTGAGGGTCTTGGGATGAAAATGAAAAAGTTAACTGCATCGTTAACTGCACTGTGTATGGGCGTTTTTTCCTGCCAATCGCTGTTTGGTAATGAAAACACTGGAAATGCTGACAGAGAAAATGCACCTAACATCATCCTGCTCATGGGTGACGATCATGGCTGGGATGAAACGGGCTACAACGGACATCCTCATCTGCAGACACCGGTACTGGACGAAATGGCGGCCTCCGGACTTCGGCTGGATCGCTTCTATTCGGCACACCCCTCCTGTTCGCCAACCCGCGGCAGCGTAATGACGGGGCGCCATCCGAATCGTTACGGAACATTTGCCCCCAACTATTCCATTCGTCCCGAAGAAATCAGCATCGCCCGGATTCTAACGAAGGCCGGCTATGCGTGCGGACATTTTGGCAAGTGGCATCTGGGCCCTGTGAAGGCAGCATCGCCGACCAGCCCAGGAGCCATGGGATTCCAGCAATGGCTCTCGCATGACAACTTCTTCGAATTGGATCCGACGTTTTCGCGGAACGGGGCCGCTCCTGCGCGATATGAGGGTGAAAGCTCGGAAATCGTCATTCGGGAGACGATCCGTTTTCTTGAAACTGCACTGCAGGATGGAAAACCGTTCTTTACGGTCGTCTGGTTCGGGTCGCCACATGAACCGTACAGTGGCCTGAAAGAAGACCTTGCTCTGTACGCAGATCTGCCGGACAGCTATTCAGAAAAACAGGTGAAGCTGACGTCCAACGAAACCGGACGACAAACCAGACGCCCACTCAAAGACGTGCTGCAGGAACGCTACGCCGAAATCACCGCGATGGACCGGTCGATGGGCCAGTTGAGAAAGTGGCTGGCGGACAATGGACAGCAAGAGAACACTCTGCTGTGGTATTGCGGTGACAACGGAACACCGGGCGACGGGATCGTGACTTCTCCATTTCGAGGCCAGAAGGGCACGATGTACGAGGGAGGCATTCGAGTTCCAGGGATCATTGAATGGCCGGGACAGATTTCGCAGCCGCGCCAATCGGAGGTCAACACGGTGACCAGCGACATGTTGCCGACAATCTGCGAGCTGCTTGCTGTGCCACAGCCGGAACGACCACTCGATGGTGTCAGCCTGAAACCATTGATCGAAGGCACGATGACAGAACGCCCCAGCCCAATTTGTTTTTGGAGCTTTAAAGGGGGCAATGGATCAGACTCTGAACCGTATATTGCCGCAGAACTGCAATCCGGTACAACGCCGCTGGTGAAGATGATGGGCGATCTTCACACTCGCAATTTTCGTAACTTCCATCACCCCGATATTTCAAGTGATGACTTTGACGGCCACAGAGTCCTTCTTGGTAACCGCTACAAACTTCTGGTCCGCGGACTGGGCGACACAGAAACTCGCGAGCTGTTTGATGTGCGCAGCGACCCTGGCGAACAGCACGATCTGATCGCATCAAACCCCGCAGTCGCGAACAGACTGCAGAAACAGCTTCAAAACTGGCAACAATCCGTCCTGCAAAGCCTGACAGGCGCCGACTACAGGTAGAATTCCATCTTCCGGAACGGAAACTGTCTGAACGCACAATTCCTGCGTCGCAGGTCGTGCTTTCACCCGGCGACTCAGTCACAGTTCTTCAGTGACCAGGGTGTTAAAACGAAGCTTTATGTCGTCCCACTCCGCCGTTGCAGGGCCGAATCGTCTCATCGTGGGAAGTCGTCAATGACTTCCACGACAAATCCGCAGGTCCGGTTTGTCTGAAGGGCGGGCTGGGCCAGTCACAAAATCCGCGACGGAGCATGCAAGGAGAATCCAATACGTTGGCTGACTCGGCCACCGGGAAAGATGGGACGAAGCGGTGGCGTACAGGTGTCAGGCGTTGCTGGCAATCGAGCGTTCTTGTGGTTGACTAATCAACTTTCGGCTGCTCTTTCGATTCACGTTTGATGGCATCATAGATCTCTTCGCGGTGAACGGTCACGTCGCGAGGAGCATCGATACCAAGACGAACTTTGTCGCCTCGGATTTCGATAACCATCAATGTGATTGAATCGCCAATAACAATCTTCTCATCTTTTTTTCGACTAAGTACAAGCATTTCCAGTCCCCGGTCAATCTTTCTTCTTGAACGATCGCCGCCCGTCCCCAACACCACCCGCCGCTACATTCGCGGCAGACAAGGGCAAGCCGTGCCATTTCCAAAATCCAAAGTTCTGCAGACGCGATCCGTCTGTCGGTCCGAGTCTAAATGACTAATTCGGCCGTTGGCGATGTCTTTCTGCGAAAATTGCCGGTTGTCTGCACCTTCAGCGGCAGTTCACGCCGGTTTATGTCGGCAGCGCCACCTATAGCGACGGGACTGAAAGGATTGTGACGATTCTCCGGATTGCCGGACATCCGGCGACGACCGGTATCAGGTCTACGCCCCAGGTCTACGCCCCAGGTCTACGCCCCAGGGCTGGTCTCCCATGAGTCTGTATAAACCGAACAACCTTTGCTTCCAGCGAATGCATAGAGGGCGAATATTGAGTAACGTTTGCCTGATTGCGACCTCTGTGCTGACGATGTCCTTACTCTGTCTTGAAACGGCGACCCGATGAGCTCTGCTGCCCCCCCGTCATCGCTCGGCAGCCCCCGGCCCAATCCAGCTCAGACGCCCGATTCCGTGACAGACCCGCTGGCGCGTGAGTTGCGAGCGGAATCGATTACGGTTCGCATCCGCTGGGTTGGCCTGGCCGTTGGTTATTTACTGGTCAACATCGGAGACGCCAACAGTGCTGCCGGTCAAGGATCGTCGCAGTTTGAACTCAATGCGATCCTGACATTGGGAGCCGTGTACGCGATCATCGATACGGTCCGCAGCTGGAAAGGGAGGGTTCTGCTGGCCGAGTTCCGGATCCTGATCAGCCTGATGGAAGCACTGTTTATCGGCGTTCTGTGCTATTTTGACGAAGGCGTCATCAGTCCGTTCCGCTTCTACTACTTCCTGTCGCTGCTGGTCTGTGCCATTCGCCATTCGCCGACGCTGACATTCGCAACACTCGGATTGCACGCGTTAAGCTATACTTTACTCGGCCTTCTGGCGGACAAAGCCGGTGCCGAGGATGCCGTGCAAATGCTTCTTACCCTGGTCTTTATGGGTTGGGCCACGTGGGCAATTATCGCTCTCACGGGCCTGCTGAAGGCGGCGGGCGCGCGACTGGGCGACCTGAACGCAGAACTGCTGGAAAACCAGACACACCTTGAACAGCGGATTCGCGCGCGGACCAAGGATCTGCAGGAATCGCAGGCACTGCTGGTTCAGCAGGAGAAACAAGCTGCGTTTGGACTGCTGGCAGCGGGCATTGCTCACGAAGTCGGTAATCCGTTGGCATCCATCAGCTCCATTGTGCAGATGCTGCAACGGCGAATCACCGACGAGTACACAAACGAACGTCTGGGAATGGTCCTTGGACAACTTCATCGCATTCATCGTACGCTGCAGGAGCTGGTTGGCTTCAGCCGTCCGGCGAATCAGCAGGCAGCTCTGGTCGACGTTCATGCCGCCATTAACGATGCCCTCAACATCGCCAAGTACTACAAGCGCTGGAAGGGCAAGAAGGTGAACACTGTCTTCGCAGCCGAAATGCAGGCCATCCGCACCATCTATGACCAATTAGTTCAGGTTGTGTTGAACCTTGTGCTGAATGCGCTGGATGCAACCGAAGAAGGCGCGGCGATCACTGTCACGACCAACATCGAAGAATCAGAATCCGGCGATGCCATTGTGTCGATCTGCATCGCCGACGAAGGACACGGTATTCCCGCAGATGCGCACGCTCAGATTTTTGAGCCCTACTTCACGACCAAGGCGACCGGCACGGGACTCGGTCTCTTCGTGTGCCGGCAACTGGCTCAGCAGGAGCTCAAGGGGTCGATCGAACTGGTGCGATCTGACTCGTTTGGTACGGAGTTTCGAATCTGGCTGCCGATGATTCGGTAACCAACTCTGTTCACCGGCGTGATCGGGTGCAGCCATCTTCTGTGACTAACGGGATCCTGTACCGGCAATAGGGGACGCGGCGACGCAGTTCCGGGGAGTGCTTTGTCGGGAGCGAAGAAATAACCCCACCCCGAAGCGATTGGTGGGGTATGTTGTCTAAAAGCAACGTCCCTTCCGTGTATCGCTTGACTGCGTGCTGCCGTTGTCAGAATTGGCAGCAAAATGGACGGTTGCATAGCGTATCACCGATCCCGACAGGACGTCACTCCGCACTCAGACGCAACTTTCACAGTGGCGTCTTCCTGCGAGCATCTTCGGGTCAGGCCAAATTCCGCTGACATGCTGCTTCCCGCAGCCAGGCATGATGAAGGCATGATGAAGGCCAACGAATTCGTCAAACACTCAACGATTTACGGGATCGGGCAGGTTCTGACACGACTGGCGTCGGTGTTACTTCTGCCGCTCTACACCGCCGCGCTTACCCCCGAACAGTACGGGATCACAGCCATTTTGAATCTCGGCGGCGCACTGTTGGCGCTGCTGCTGGCCGACGGAGTTGCCAACACCATTGTTCGTTTTCACTTTGATGACGAAGATTCTGTTCAGCTGGATCGTGTCTGGTGGACGGGACTGGCCTACATCACGGTCGCTACGATCATCACGACCGGACCGATGCTGTTGTTTCGAGACCAGCTGGGCGTCATGGCCTGCGGCGACTTTATTTCTGCGTCCGAAGCCGGCTACCTGGTGGTGCTTGCATTACTGAAGACCTGGTTCGGCACGATTCAGAATCTGCTGAGCGTCTATCTGCGAGTCCAGAAGCGATCGATGCTGTTCGTTTCGATTGCCATGTGTCGACTTCTGATCAGCATCGGTCTGAACGTCTATTTCCTGCTGTCGCTGAAGATGGGACCGGCAGGTTTGCTGCTGAGCGCTCTGATAGTGACCGCGCTGAATGCGATCGTGCTGATGGGCATCTTTTTGGCGGAACGAGGTCGCTGTCGGTTCGACGGGGCATTACTGACAGGCATGCTCCGCTACGGTGCACCACTGATTCTTTCCGGGTTGGCACTGATGTTAATGCACGAGGCGGACCGCTATCTGCTGCGTCTGTATGGCACAATGCAGCAGGTCGGATTGTATTCCTTCGCCCACAGAATTGGTTTTGCGGTCCACGCGCTGTGCCTGGTGCCATTCATCTCTGTGTGGCAGGTCAGCATTTTCGATATTGCCAGACAGCCCGATTCGAACGCCACGTTTCGCCGGGCGTTCGATTGGTTCGTCAGCGGAATGGGGATTCTCTATCTGGGAGCATCGCTGACCGTCCATCCCGTGCTGCCATGGCTGACTCCGGAAAGCTACGGTGCAGCCGCCGAACTAATACCCGTAATTCTGCTGGGATGCTTCATTTTCGGGCTGAGCTTCCATTTTGACGTGCCGGCTCTGCTGGCCAGGCGGACATTGCTGGTGATCCCTGCCAGCATAGCTGGAGTGATCGTAAACGTCTCGGGAAATATCCTGCTGATCCCGTTGATGGGAGCACGGGGGGCCGCATGGATGGGCGTGCTGACCTACGCCGCATTTTCAGGCATCATCCTGGCGTATTGCCGCCGGGCGGTAGTGATCCCCTATCGATGGGGCCTTAACGCCCTGAAACTTGCGGGCTTCTGCGGTACGTACGTCACCGCCAGATTCTTCTGTTTTCCGACCATGGCCCCCGTCGCTCAAATCGCTCTGTCCGTTGCACTGTGCTGTATGTGGGCGGTCACCTTGTTTGGACGCGACGCCATAGCATGGTGGGTAGCTCGTCGACAATCGCCGGTCCGGGACGCCTTCACGATTCCCGACAGGGACATTCAATCGCTCGCACCCGTTGCCTCAGAACCTGAGTACGTCTCTGTGTAATTCGTGACGGGGTCTGCCCGCGACGTGTTTTGCACGCCATCAGGTCAGTCGCTGCCTGTTCGTGCTCGTCATTCGTCACCATCAGCTCTGCACGTGTCCCTGACCGTTCAGTTCAGCGACCAATAGGAAATTCAGGAAAGTTCAGCCAGCAGTCGCGTGATCAGCACCGGAGTTACTGCATCGGTCAGGCACACCGGATTTATCTGAACTATCCCTTCGCGCAATCCGACATGTCCAACATACACCGGTGGAGTCCCCGTGCGAAGGGCGCGGCACACGTCCATCGCCGATCTGCCGAGCGTGGAAGAGTCAACTGTGATTTCCAGGACCGGCCAGCGATCGTGTGTTGACGGTTCGACCATGCGACAGTCTGCCCTGGCTTGCGACAGACTGTCGGCAACCGTCTGCAGTAATCGGCGAAAACCGATGAGCTGCCGATCGAACTTTCCAGAGTCGAACAGATCGAGTGCCGTCAGAAGGGCAACGATTTCTTCCTTCGAAACCTTCAGGCCGCGACCGATTCCGTGCCTGGGAATCCCGGTGAATTGCGACCGGTCAATAAGTTCTTCCGGTGGATACCACAGCTCAGGATGGTCGTCCATGTCGAGCATTTGCAGCGCCGCCGATGAAATCAATGCGCGACGTCCGCACAGGATACCTGTCGACTGGGGCCCGCGAATCGCCTTGCCGCCGCTGAAGGACACCAGGTCGGCGCCTGTCGCTGGTATGCCTTTCAGGTTGGAACGGGGCGGCAGTTCTCCCGCCGCGTCCACCAACACCGGAAGCTCGTGCTCGTGAGCCATGGCCACGACTTCTTTAAGCTTTGGACATGAATCGTCCGCGTGTACGTACACGATTCCAGCCGTCTGTGACGTAATGGCAGCTTCGTATTCCCAGACCTCCGTGCGACGGACTCCGGCGTTGGAAACAACTTCGTTGAATCCAACCTCAACCAGCGTCGCGCCCGCCGCGCGTACGGCGTGATCGTATCCGCTTCGCTGTTCACGGGCGATGATGAATTCGTGCGGGAACCCATCGCAGCATGGCAGCTTTTCCATCCGGGCAGGATTAGGCCCGGTCAGAATGGCGGCAGCTCCCAGCGTCAATGCTCCCGCCGCACCGGATGTAACCAATCCCGCTTCTGTGTCCGTGACGTCGGCAATCCGACGCGATGCAGCAGCCTGCAGTTGTTCCAGCGGTACACTTTCCGTCGCGGCCTCAGCAAAGGCGTCCAGCACCTCGACCGGCATGAGAGCCCCCCCAAGTCGTGTGACCGTGCCGCAGGCGTTGATGATGGGCTCGACACCCAGGTGCTGGTAAATACTCATGGCTAGGTCATCAATCGTAGTGAACGCGAAATTGTCAAGTCACGCCCTCGTCCTGTTCAACGCAAAGTCCTGGGCCGTCCGGAGCACGAACACGTTGTCCCCACACGATGCAGAATTCTACCGGCGAACGGAAACTCCTTCCAACTCATCAACGCGGCGGGACCGTGGAGCCAAATTGTCCCCGCGCATTCAGACAACGACGTGTTTTGCTTTACAGTTGTTCCGAGTGTCTGCATGATGTGCCGCTGACCGGCCTGTATTCGGCAGACGAACTGATCATTTCCGGTGCCCGCGGTCCCGAGTTCGTCGAAATGCCAACATCAACCAACGACCACGATCGAAAGACTTTCGCTATGACATCGTCCGATTCGTCCCGCCGTGACTTTCTTAAAACGTCCGCCTACTCTGCCGGAGTCCTGGGCGCTGCCTCCCGGGTAGCTGCCGGAACGGCTGCAGCCTCCAGCAGTGCTAACGCGAAAATCCGAATTGGTTTTGTCGGCCCGGGCGGGCGTGGTTTCGGAGCTCATGTCAAGAGGTTGACGAAACTGCAGCTGGAAGGGCAGCCCATCGAACTTGTCGCTGTATGTGACGTGTACAGTGAACATCGCGATCGCGCCGCCAGCTACATCGAAAAGGAAACCGGAAACGCTCCGGATAAGTACGAAGATTATGTTGAGATGTACGAGAAGGCGAATCTGGACGCCGTCTGCATCGGCACGCCGGATCATTGGCATGCCAAACAGGCAATCGATGCTCTTAATGCCGGCCTGCACGTGTACTGCGAAAAGCCCATGACCAAAACGGTCGAAGAAGCCATCGCCGTCATGAAGACGTGGCAGAAGTCCGGCCAGGTGATGCAGGTTGGAGTACAGTCGACCAGTCTGCCGCTGTGGAATGAGGTCAACGATCTGCTGACGGCGGGAACGCTGGGCAAGGTCCTGATGTATCAGACGGAGTTCTTTCGCAATTCAGCTCAGGGACAATGGCGGTATTACGAACTCGATTCAAAAATGAATCCGAAGAACATCAACTGGAAGAAGTGGCTGGGCGTGGAAGAAGGTCTTGCCGATTATGAAGACTTCGACCGCGCTGTGTACCGTCAGTGGCGGCGGTTCTGGCCCTACGGTTCCGGCATGTTCACAGATCTGTTCGTGCACCGAACCACCAGCATGCTGAAGGCCACGGGATTACGGTTCCCGGCACGAGTTGTCGGCGCCGGCGGGATTTATCTGGAATACGACGGTCGCGGAGTTCCTGATGTGGCCACAGTTGTGGCAGACTTTCCGGAAGGAGTTCAGGGGCTGGTGACTGCTACGATGGGATGTCAGGACACACCTATCAAACAATTGATCCGAGGCCACTTTGGCTCGTTCGTATTTGGCACGGGTGAGAAGTTTGACGGATTCGATCACGTGCCCGAACGTCCTCAGGTAACGCGCAACAGCAAGCTGAAGGAAGAACGAATTACCACGGAAGGCGTTGATGACACCACGTACGCTCACTTCAAGAACTGGGTTGAGGCGATGGTGGCCAATGATCCGGGTATGTGTAACAACGACCCGGCTCTGGGGGCTGCCGCGATCACAACTGTGATTCTGGGAGCACGCAGTTACCGGGAAGGCAAAGTCTTCCACTTCGACGGCGACACACACACGATCGGCGACGGCAATTCGTCATGGGCGGACCAATGGGAGGCTCGTTCAAAGGAACGGGGCAAGCCAAACCACATCGCTGGCTGGAAAGCTGGTGACCACGGAAGTCTTCTGGAAGAGCCGGATTACATGAAACTGGCTGGTCCGTGGAAGGACGGAAAGGATCCGGCCTCGTCTTAGAAACGGGCGAGTCGGGTGACTACGTTTGCTGAAGATGTGCCGGGTAAGCGCGCTGCAGCAGTCAGCACCGACTCCGTATGAATCTCGGACTAAGGCACTGGTCGTTGAAGTTGCGGCATCCCGTGTTTAGGTCGTCATTGAGACGATAACAAACGATGTAAACACGAACTACGAAATGTCACTCTCCCTCTGAGGGTGACATTTCTGAGCTCTATTTTCTCTGCGGCCTCCTGTTCAGAATTTTCGTGGTGTTTCCTGGGACGGGGATTGATGGTTTGCCACAAGTTACGTAGCCAGGTAGGTCAGGACCTGTCCTGACGATGACAGTCGCGCCAGGACAACAGGTTTTTGGCAGGAACACATGAGTCCTGGCCCGCGCGACTTGTGTGGTACGATGAACGCTGAAGACCGGGAACAACTGTGTCGCTCGCAGGCGCAGGCTCTACACCGCCTCTTCAACGGACCCTTTGGAATCGGCATCGGGCTGCTCGGGAACGTACCCGGCCAGTCGACTGAAGATGCCAAGCTTTCCCTGAGCCAGAAGAATCAGGAATGATGGCACCATGATCGGACGAATCAGGAAGGTGTCGAACAGCACTCCCAGCGCCAATGCAAATCCCAGCTGGTCCATGCCGACAAGGCTGCCAGCCATTAGCGACGAAAACGTTCCGGCCATAATAATGCCGCAGCTGCTGATAATACTACCTGTGCGATCAAGAGCGACAGTGATGCCTTCTACCGGCCCGTGCACCAGCCGCTCCTCTTCAATCCTGGTCAGCAGGAAGATGTTGTAGTCTTCGCCAACGGCAATCAGGATCGTGAACAGGAACATCGGCACCTTCCAGTCCAGGCCGGAAAAGCCGGACGGATCAAGTGCCCAGAAGAATATGAACGTGCAGCCCAGCGTGGCCAGGTAACTAAACAGCACTGTAAACATCAGGTAACTGCAGATACCCGGTTTCTTCAGCAGGATCCACAGGATGATAAAGACCACCAGCGTCACCAGGCCATTGACACGCACCTGATCGCGGTCGGTCACTTCCTTCAGGTCACTAAGATTAGCAGTTTCTCCGGCCAGGTGGATCTTCGCGCCGGCCATGGAATCCGGCAGCAGTTTGGGAATTTCTTCCCGCACCCTGTGAAACTCCTGGATACTGGATCGAGTAAACGGGTCGTGGGCAGAAATCAGATCCAGGCGAGTAACAGAAGGGTGTTCGCGCGTCGCATAGTCTTTTGTCGCGCGCATGCGCACGGCCTGGGCCAGCTTGCGACCGATGTCGCGGCCGCCTTTGGGATCGGCCAGCGACCTGATGGCCTGGATGCCCAGTTCGTCGCCATGGGCAAGAATGTTGTCTGTGAAATCCACGACATCCTGTGGCGGCCGAAACGACAGTTTGGAAAAGTCGCGGCCCGGCAGGTTGACAATCGCCCGCACGGGGGCCACTTCCCCGGCCGGAAAATGCGCCTGCAGTGCAGCAGCGCCCTGAACGCACGGAGCAGTGTCGGGGAGTTCAGAGATCAGTCCGTAACTCAGGTGCCCAAAGAACACGAGGCCCAGAATCGAAAACGGAAGCATGCCCAGAATGCTGCACAGCCACATCATCCACGGACGACGCAGGTGTAGCCGGCCGATACGTTTCCAGCCGATCGCCAGCAGGCGAGAAAACTTGTCCGGACGGGCAACCCAGCCAGCCCCCGTTGCGGGTCGTTGCGCGGGAAGACTGGGCCAGAAGGCCCATCGACCGGAAAGTCTAAGAATCGCCGGCGTCAGAGTAAGTGACGCACATAACGTCATTAACAGGCCGAAGGCAATCGCGATGCCCGCCTGTTGAAACTTACCGAATTCGGCAAACCACATCATGCCGATGCCGCACATTGTGGTGCCGGCGCTGGCCGCCAGGGCCGAACCAACTCGAGTCAACGCGACGGAAATCGCGTCCTCGATTTCTGTTCCGGCTTCCAGTTCCTCACGGTATCGAGCAATCAGAAACAGGCAATAGTCGACGCCGGCACCATAAACCAAAACGGTAACGTACGCCTCAATTCCATTGAACAAACGTACCCAGCCATGGTCGGCGGCAATTGACAGTAACTTAATCGAAACCGTCCCCGCCACGGCCACGGTCAGTAACGGAATCACGGCCAGCAGCGGAGCTCGGTACATAATCAACAGCAGAAAAATCACCAGAATAACGGTCCACGTTTCGGTGGATTCCGCACTGTTTTTCGCCTCGCGAATGATATCCCGACCGAATGTGGCCGTACCGCTGAACGCAATGTCCAGCCCCTGCGGAATCGACATTCGTGTCGGATCACTGGAGGGAGTCTTGCTGGTCGGAATATGACGCCGCTCTGTTAGAAATCGCTCCACGTCTGCGATCAGGACAGCGTTGCCCTCATCAAGAAACTCAGACTTGAGTTCCAGCACGACCAGTGACGCTTTTCCGTCCGGGCTGTCATACAGGCGACCGATATGAGGCGTTTCGCGCCAACTCAGTTTTCTGACAAGAGACTGATCCGCCGACGACGAATCTTCTTCATGTTCGTCCTGGCCTTCCGAAAAACCAATTGTCTTTCGCAGACCTGGAACGACGACCTGGCGTATGAATTCGTAGTCCTCATCCAGTAAACCTTCACGCCGCGCTTCTCTTCGCAGGACCAATACGACGCTGCTGGAAACGCTGTGGTCGGGAAAGGTCCGCCGAAATAATTCTTCCGCGACAACACTGGGCGAGTCTCGGGGCAGAAATGCAAATTCACCATTCTCAACCACACTCTCCCACTTCGGCGCCTGCAGAAACGTTGCAATAAGCAATACGATCCAGATGCCTATGACAACGGACGGGTGCCGGGATGTGATGTGGCCCAACTGGCGAAACAACATGCAATGATTCGCAGTCAGGAACTACCGATCTGCGATAAATAGTGAGTTTGGAGAAGGAAGCGGTCAAAGCGTTGCCCGAGACGGCAAACGACAGGACGAACGGAAACTACCGACGAATCCGCCGAAATTCAACGCAATTGCAGACTCTGGTGGGACTTGGAGCTGTTCCGCTCGAAATCGCTGGAGTAGTGGGACGTCGATGTGATTCCTGACAGCCAATCGGGACTTCAGTTGGCCACCGCCGAGGGAACTTACGGATTCCTGAGTGAGGCGCGATAGTCCGCGAGAATGGCTTCCGGAGCCTCGTTGAAGGCCTGAACACAACCCTGACAACACACGTAGTATGTCTTCCCCTGGAAGCTCACCGGGATGGTCCCCAAGCCACCCGTGACAACACACTTACGCTGACCGGTGCCTGAGTGTGCCAACTTTGCACCATCCCGAGTGTAACCGATGCCGAAAATGCGGCGAAAGCTACCATTGGGCGAAGTCTGTTTCTCAAACAGCAGAGTGACGCGAATATCGCTTAGCTGCTGAATCGTGCAACGGTATGCGGCGCCGTCATCGTCGCGAACCGTCACCAGTCGACTGGCCTCAGGCCAGTCATTGGGCGCTGGTCCGCGATACTCGTGAACGCCTT
The DNA here is from genome assembly GCA_024230215.1 of Fuerstiella sp. Lineage (GTDB taxonomy): Bacteria > Planctomycetota > Planctomycetia > Planctomycetales > Planctomycetaceae > Fuerstiella. The sequence continues at coordinate 12,937 of JAAERP010000522.1, forward strand.
CCTTTGTCTTCCTGTTCAGGACCAATTGTTGATTCTCCTGATCCCACCTCAGCTGCAGCTGCTTAAACTGCCTGCTGTCGATGGACTTCAGAACCACCGACGTGTCTGCGTCGGTGAATTGCCATTCGCAGATTACTTTTTCCGTCCACGCCCCTTTTCGGGACCCACGCTGCAACTGGCCGACACCACGCCACTCACCGATCAACGAATTGAATGGTTTGAGATCCTGCGCACGATTTGAGCGGCCGTCCGTTGATTCCTCAGTTCCGGACACTGCCGACACTCCCTGTATCAGCACCAGCACAACAATCAGCAGTGGTGGCGCTGATTGCCGGAATAGGCAGTCTCGCATTTTCTCAGGCCTTAATTCCTGCACAGATAATATCGTGCGTGGATGCAGTGTCGCCGCCGCCGCCGTGCATGTCTTAAGCGGAACTCCGCACAATCGGTGCCCGCACAATCGGAAAAGATGTAACGACCATCTCACGAACACCCGCCTCCGCCGGCGTCTTCCACGGAAACGACCATCGCAACAATGATAACCGTCCGATGATGAAAGTGAAATGTTGGATCCCGTCACGTCTTTTCAGGACACCTGCCCAGAACGGTTTCTCATCAGGCCGGGACGCAGCAACAGTTCAACAATGGTCGTCAGTGACCGAACGAATTCACCACGGAGGGAAGGAGCATGTCGGCTGTGAGCAGCAAGTTCAGCACCCCCGGCAGCACAGCGTGCATCCACGCGACACTGTTGGCGTTGTTTGTTCTCAGCGGTTGCGCATCGACGTGCAGACGATTCGTTTCCAGCGGTCCTGAAGATTGCAATAACATCTGCGGCCCTTCTCTTTCTGCAGACGCGGCCAATGATGGTCGGCCGCAAAAAGAGGCTGTCCCAGGTGGAGTCAACGCGCCCGACGCCAGGCCCCAAGAACTGCGGAAGTCCTCCCGTCCGGAAGATCGCGTGGGACCATTGGACTCTGCGTTGGTCGAAGCGGCTCCCCGTGATCGGCCAGCGTCGGAACTCGTCCACGCCGGGGAATCGCTGGACGTTCAGGTCGGTCGCACAATCACGGCCAGACGCAATCAGCCCGCCGTATCACAGCCATCCATGCTGATCAGCGGCGTTCACGTCATCGGCTCTGACGGCTATCTGAATCTGGGCCCCGCATACGGCATGGTTCATGTCGCCGAACTTCCAATCGACGAAATCCAGAATCGAGTAGACACTCACCTGCGACATGTTTTGCAGAACCCACAGGTTCTGGTCACTCTGTCGCCCTCGCAGGACACACGGCCGACGTCAGGCGGTCAGCTCGGCGTCCACAGGCCGCGATTCCTTGAACCGTCAATCGGTCCCCGACTCTCTCGTAAATCTCATGACGTATCCCAGCGAAACGGACGATTGTCGCGGTTCCGAACAGTCTCAAGGCGATCGACCTACCAGCCCCGGCTGCCATCCTGCGTGGCATCACACACTGTCGAGGTCTCGTCAAACGAACCTGTCCATGTGACCACGTCGCCTGCGGCATTCGAGCGATCACTGAAGATACCAGACGAGCCGTCATCCGACCGTTCGCCGATCACTGCCCCGCGACCGCGAGAGGTCTGCTCCCTCATGACTGCGGACGGACGACCGCTGCCCACAGCATCTGAATCCGCAGCACCGGCGCCACGATTTCATTATTGATGTTCAACAACGCGACGGCGTGGTTTCAGCTCAACGAGAAGTTGGGCGATTGGCTGAGGAACTTCTGCGGATTGTCGAATGTCACCTTATCAACCGTCGTCACGGCATGCCCGCGCCGCCGCATTTCCAGCATGGCTTTCGGCACGGCCAGCGGATCACTGCAGCCCCAGTCTCCGGCGGAATTCATCCAGATTCGCTCATCGCCGTACATTTCGATAATGTCTGCCGCACGCTGAGGCGTGACCTTCGTGTCAGGATATAAAGTCATACCCGCCCAGAAGCCGCGGTCCAGAACTTCGGAGACCGTGTGCTCTTCAACGTGGTCGATCAGAATTCGTCCGGGGTCGATTGTGCTGGCTGACAGTGCATCCATGATCAGTCGAGTGCCCTTGAGCTTGTCTTCCAGGTGCGGCGTATGCACCAGCACCAACTGGTTAAACGTTTCCGCCAAAGCGATCTGCTCTTCCAGAATGATCAGCTCGTTCTTCGTATTCTTGTTCAGACCGATCTCGCCGATACCCAGAACATTGCCACCGCACAGTTCATTCTTGCTGTTCAGAAAGTCCGGAATCATCGAAACCACTTCGCGAGCAAATCCCGGATCGTCTGCTTCCTTCGGATTAATGCACAGCCACGTAAAATGCTGAATACCAAACTGAGCCGCCCGTTTCGGCTCGTACTCAGTCAGCTGCCGGAAATAGTCATAAAACCCCTGAGCCGACGATCGGTCAAACCCCGCCCAGAAAGCCGGTTCCGTGATGGCGATGCATCCCGCCTGCGCCATCCGTTGATAGTCGTCGGTGGTGCGGGAGACCATGTGAATGTGCGGGTCAATATACTTCACGCGGCACCCCCATCCGTCAGCGAAACAGCGCCCAGGGCACCCTTCATTCCGTCGGCTGACTGAGGCAACTCGGTGGTGTGGTCACTGAGCAGGTCCAGAATCCGCCCGGCCCGCTGCGGTTGACCGTCCAGTAGAATTTTAACAGCACGCCGAAACGCAACGTCACGGAAATCGGGCACGTCGCCCCCCTGACCGCGGTCAATGCGGTCCAGGTATGCGGCAATGTCCACTAATTTAGCGCGGTGTTCCATAAAGTAGGTCTCAACGACCTGCTGCTTCGTCTGAGGATTTGTTTGGCGATTCATACTGACTGCATTTGGCAAGGGATCTGTTTTCGTTCACGAGACGACTAGTGCTTTGTCAATGCCTCGTTTTAAGGTTGGCGAGGAAGAGGGGGGCAGGTACAAAAACCGGACGGCCCCAAGGGTGCTTCGCATTCCTGGTACCTGACACCCTTTTTCGGCGAATGATTCAACCCCACTTTTAGGATTTGACAAAGCACCAGGATGTCGACGACGCGATGGAGCGATTCTAGCGTGGCTGACTTGATTATCCACCGTTTCCAGCACGACACGGACAATACCAGATAAGTCCCGCGGTTACCGATCGTGGAAGCGCGGCCCGCTGGGCAACGCGGTTAAATAACGGCAGCACGCGCCATCATCCTGTGTGGTTCGGTCGCTGTTCAGAGCGGGCCTGATTCGCCATGATGGTGAGACTATGTTTGGGCAATCTCAGTGGGAGACATTCTGTGGCACTTCGAATCTGCGTTCTGGGCTGTTGGGCAGCATTTCTGTTTTCTGTTTCTGAAGTGACGGGCGCGGAGCCAATGGCGAACTCAGCAAATCAACAGGGCGATCTGATCGATGTGTGGCTGGGAACCAGCAGTCGCAGGCCCAGTGAGGGTATCTATCACTGTACGCTTAACACTTCCAACGGAAAACTCTCTGACCCCACACTGGTGGCGGAAATATCGGGTCCCGGATTCCTGGCGATGCATCCTTCGCTGTCAGTATTGTATGCCGTAGGCGGCGTCGAAGGTAAGCCATCGGTGGCCGCGTACGCGATTGATGGCAGGTTGAACAAGGCGTCGCTGAAGTTTCTTAACGCCATCGAAATCGGTGACGGCGGTGCGGCTCATGTGTCTGTTGATGCGACCGGTAAGACGGTCCTGACCGCGCAGTATGGCGGTGGATCCACCGGTGTCTTTTCGCTGAACGGGGATGGCTCTCTGAAGGCACGCACGCAATTGGTCAATCACGAAGGCGCTTCCAATGCCGTGCCCGGTCGCCAAACCAAATCACACGCGCACTGGACGGGATTTTCTCCGGACAACAGGTTCGCCTTCGTCCCGGACCTGGGACTGGACAAGGTCGTGATCTACAAGGTCGATGCAGCGGCCTCAGGAATTGAACCACACTCAGCCGGCATAATTGCTCCTGGTGGTGGTCCTCGCCACATGAAATTCCACAACAATGGAAAGTGGATCTACGTTCTGCACGAACTGGACCTGAGCGTTACGGTCTTCGATTACGACGCCGATGCCGGCACGATGACCGCGAAACAGACGATCGAAACCGTGCCGAAGGCTGACCTGGCAAAGGAAAAGTTCAAGAGCTGCTCCGAGATCCGAGTGCATCCATCGGGAGAATTTGTCTACGCGGCGAACCGAGGACACGACACGATCACGGCTTTCAAGGTCGACGGCGACACGGGTAAGCTGACGTTTATTGAGCGAGAATTCATCCGTGGTGCGACGCCGAGAAACTTTAACATTGATCCGTCCGGGAAGTGGCTGCTGGCCGCCGGGCAGGACTCCCATACACTGGCGTCGTTCGAAGTGAATTCTGACAACGGTGAACTGACGTACAATCGCAGCAATGTTCACGCTCCGTCCTGTATCTGCGTGCTGTTCGGTCGCGAGTAACTTCCAGCGAACAGGTGATTCTCAGGAACTCGCGTTGCCCATCAGCGTCGCCAGCCACCGCGTGTCTTCAAAGCCATCCAATGCGATGCGGGCGGTCATGGTCAGCGGTACGGACAGCAACATGCCAATCGGGCCGAGTACCCAGCCCCAGAAGATCAGCGAAAAGAAGACGATCAGAGGCGACAGCCCAAGTCCTTTGCCCATCACGCGTGGCTCAATGAAATTGCCGATGGCGACATTGATAATCGCGAATCCAATGGCCACGGCACCACCCACAAGGAATGTTGATTCCAGCGAAGCGATCAGGACGGCGGGAATCGCTGCCAGTATCGATCCCACGTTGGGGATGTAGTTAAAGAAGAAGGCCAGCAGGCCCCACAGTCCCGGGTGAGGCACCTTCAGTGGAATCAGCCAGAGTGTCACCAGAATGCCGGTCGCCAGACTGATCCAGGTTTTGATCACGATGTAATGCTGGATACTCTCGACGATCTGATCAGCCCGTTTCTTCGTTTCTTCGGTGCGAACAAAAGCGTGCTGCATCTTGGCATTGAAAGTCCCCACCTCCAGCAGAATGAAGACGACAGTCAACAGGATCAAAAACACATTGCTCAGAACTTTGCCTATGCTGCCGACAACGCTGGCCGCCCAGGACAGTGCCATGCCTGGATCGAACTGTGAATACAGAAATTCGCCCAGGCTTTTCCGCGGCTTACGCGGCACAGATGGAACGCCGGAAGCATCAGCGACGTCTTCTTCCTGTGCGTCGGCCACCGGGAGTTCCAACGATTCGTCGTCCGTCCGTCCAGACGAATCGTTTTCGTTTTCCCTCACAGGCACCGCTCCGATCCCAATCGGATCACCCGCGGATGCCGTTGTCTCCTGCGGTATGCCAGGCTCTGCGGCGGGTGCCGGACCGTCTGCGGTATTCGGCACCCGCTCAGTGTCCTCGGACGGAGCATCGTCTTCCGACGGAGCAGCGTCATCCGACGCAGGAGTGTCACCGAAGTCGATCAGGCTGGACAACCAGCGATCGAACACGACACGTTTTTCCAGAATCTTATCCCGATAGTGATCCTGCTGATGTTCGGACGTGAAGCTGGCGATCGAACCCGTCACAAAGAAAACCACTCCGATCAGGGTGGCCGACAGCACGCCAATGACAATCAGCAGGGCCAGCCAGCTGGCAATCTTACGCTTGATCAATCCGAAGTAGGCCGGTGCCGTGATGACGGATAGAAAAACGGCCAGCAACAGGGGGTTCAGAATAGACTCGGCCGCCCGCAACCCCGCCACCACGATCACAAACGCGGCCGCCATGTACAGGAAACCAACACCGCGATCCTGAGCCTGAGAAGATGATGTGCTGTCACTCATGAGACGATCCCAACGTGGCACGGCCACGTCCCCAAAGTCACTGAAGCGATCAACTGCAATTCTGCGCCTACGTGCGTCCAGCTCCCGAGCTCCGGCCAGGGAACACCTATCGGTGAAGCTCCGCTTCACCGAAACACACGCATTGTCAATCACAGTCCGGGAAGCAGAGCTTCGAAAACATGCGGTCCCAAACCGGAGTTTGGGACCGAGAATACGCGCCTGTCAGTAGTTGCTATTCCGTAACCGCTTCTTCCTCCAAGCCGTCGCTCTTGTCCCAGAATGTCAGGAAGAACAGAATGGCGACACCGGCCGCAAGTCCTGCTGGCATCAACCAGAACTCTGCGGCACCGGCCAGCCATCCTTCTTTCGTTGTCGGATCCAGGGCGATGCTGTCGCCCCAATAGCCCAGAACATAATTGCCGACCAGCATTCCGGCACCATACGTCAGCAACCCCACCAGGGCCTGAGCACTGGTCCGAATGCCGGCCGGTGCGACTCGATCCGTATACAGTTGGCCGGTCACGAAGAAGAAGTCGTAGCAAATTCCGTGCAGCACAATCCCCGCGACCAGCATAGCGGAAGATGATGGCACCAGGCCAAACAACGCGTAGCGTGCCGCCCACGCCAACATGCCGACCAGCAGCATCCACTTGACACCCAGGCGGGCCAGAAAGAACGGCACCAGTGCCATGAAGAAGATTTCACTTACCTGCCCCAGGGCCATCACGCCGGCAGTGTCCTCGCCGAATGACATTTGGCTGACGAATTCGTAAGTTCGAGCGTAATAGAAAGCCAGAGGAATGCAGATCAGGAACGAACAAAGAGCAAAAACAGCATACGAGGGATTCCTGAACAGCTGAATCGCATCCAGCCCCAGCACCTTCACAATGCTAACGGGAGTCCCGCGTCCCTGAGGAGGTGATGCAGGCAACGTGAAACTATAGATGCCAAGGATAAGACTCGCCACAGCCGATATCTTTAGCGGCAGATTTGTGGCACCGGCGTTTTCGATGCCCGGCAGAACGGGAAACGAAGCAAGACCGAACAGTGATTCAGAAACCACAAGCCCCGAGACAATCCACCCGATCGTGCCCCACAATCGGATCTTCGGGAAGTCGTTTTCAACAGAATCCACATTCTGAAACGTGATCGTATTCACCAGAGCCAGCGTCGGCATATAGCACAGAAAAAAGGCGAGCATGGCCCAGAAAAACTGAGTCGGCGAGTCTGTGACGGTGCTGCACCACCACAGAATAGCTCCGCCTGCCAGATGCAGGACTCCGTTGACATGTTCCTTGTTGAACAATCTGTCTGCGACAAAGCCCACAATCAGAGGTGCGAACAGGGCGGCCCAGGTTTGAGTGGCATAGCTGCTGCCGATGATCAGATTCAGTTCCGTGCTGTTGGAAAAAAGTACGCCCAGGTAGGCGCCCATTGGGACGAAAAACGCGCCCCAGATAAAGAACTCCAGAAACATCATGATGTTCAGGCGAAGCGTAATGTTGCTTCCGCCCCCCGCGCTGGCAATGCCACCAGTATCGGGGGAACTGTAAGGATTGTCGGCAGTACCGCCATCACCGGCAGAATTCGTTGCTTCAGTCATATCTAAGAAGTCTCCAGACGCAGAAGGAACCAGTCACACCATGCGGGGCGGGGATCTTTTTCGCACTTCGTCAGCTGGCTTTTCAGCGACGTTCAAGTGAAAAAACTCCCGACGCTTTCCATGCGCCGCATCAAAACAGAATGCAGAATCTACAGAGAACGCGGCTCAGGGTGTACCGGCCTGACGTCTCCGGCGCTCGGATTTTGAAAGTTTCACCCAAGACCGACAAACAATCGTCTGCCAATCCTGACCAAAGTGCCGCCTTCTTCGATCGCCACCGAGAAGTCGCCGCTCATGCCCATCGACAATTCGGGCAGAGCCAACGTGACGTTCCTCGCAGCATTGTGATCCTGCAGTTGAGCGCGAAGATTCGCCAAAGCGCGAAACGTAGGACGGGCGTCTTCCGGATCATCGCTGGCAGGTGCCATTGTCATCAGCCCGGCAATCTCCACGGTCTCATCACATGCGACGACGTCGTCCCACGATGCAATCAGGTCATCCGGCGCAAAGCCGGATTTTGATTGTTCTGCCGAGACGTTGACCTGCAGCAGGACCTGCGGACGTATGCTCAGTTCCCCAGACACCAGCGCTATGCGTTTTAGCAGTTTCAGTGAGTCGACGGAGTGAATCGTCGCGGCACTCTGCACGGCAGTTCGCACTTTGTTCCGCTGCAGCTGTCCGATCAGATGCCATTCGGCGTCTGGCAGGAGTGCTCGCCGCTCCGCCAGTTGCTGCGGTCGGCTTTCGCCGAAGGTCTGATACTCGGCGGCGAGGGCCTCAACCCAGTCCCATTGAGCGTACTTGGTGACGGCGACCAGACGTACCGACTCGACAGCCCGGTCCGCGCGAACACACGCATCGCAGATATCGTCACGAACAGCGTCCAGATTCCGCGCAATGATGTCCTTTGTGCTCAAGTTGCGTGCCTGATGCTGTCCATATTGTTGAGAGTCCTATTCCGCTTTCCGCTGTGCGGTCGCCCCATCAAGCGACCAACGGAAGCGAACCACCACCTTCCGAGCGTCAGCTCGCATCGGCCGGCGGGCCGCCCCGCCCCGTCTCAGGCCGGGCCGAGTCCGAGCATTCGGCGCCAGGCACTTAGCTGCCCCATGTGAATCATCATGTGACCGCCGACATAAAAGCAATGCATAGAACCGACTGTCGGAAATTTCTCTGTCATCGTGCCGCCCAGCGGATTCGGTTGCTGAAAGACATCGTCGTCAGCAGTCCTGAATGCATCCAATGCAGCACGATAGCCATTGAAGAAATGTTCAGTGACTTCGTCCATGTCCGGATAGATCGTGCCGTCCGGGTCGTCGACACATTCAGCATCCTGGGAGAAACACTGCTGGAACGAATCGGGCACTGCAGGTGCGGCGCAATTCAGTTCCGTGAGAATACGCGGGGCGTATAGACTGAGATGACCGTAGACAAAAGCCGCGTGATTCGACTGCACGGTTTCGCCACCGGGACTGGCCAGCCGGGCAAACTGTTCCGCAGTGACATCCTTTGGCAGACGTTCGCCGTAACGAAGACTCAACTGCAGTGAGTCGGCGATTGTGTTTCCGATTGAGCGTGTCATCGTCTTCATTATTCCTTTGAGAGCCTGATTCCGACCGGGACCGCAAGGATGCTGTTTTAGCCGGAAGCATATCGCTGCACAACAGACTTGCGTCCTGCACGCCGGCAACTCAGGTTTTCAAACCGGGATGTGAGCCTCAAGGCACTAGCCGCGGGTTCGTGCGGGAAAAACCGGCGGGCAGCGCCTTGCCGCTCACGCCAGGAACTACGCAACTCTAAAGCTGAGTGCGAATCTGCAGACCAACTTCGGGATCCACCATGGCGGCGGTTGCGAGCGCCACGGACGTGGCTCCGGCGGCCAGGTATTCGCGAACGTGGTCCGCCGTGGAAATACCACCGACGCCTATCAGATCCAGCTCATAGCCGGAGGCCGCCAGCGCCTGCTGACACATAATCGTCTGAGCGACACTTGCCGTACGTGTAGCGTCGCCACAAATCCCGCGGGGTTGTCCATCGAACATCAGCTGACCGTCGTCCGCAACTACCTTTGCAGCAATGGAGTTGGTCATGGCCAACCCATTGACGAATGGTGCAACGTGGTTCTGCAGTTCCGTGGCGTCATTGGCGGTGGCGACACGTCCGACCTTCAGAACCAGGGGAGTGTCGCCGATGCTGTCTCGAATTCGCCGGGCCACAAACCCAGCGGCCTCTGGCTGCTGAAATAACTGGCCATCCGCGGTGGATACGTTCGGGCACGAAAAATTGGCTTCCACACCGTGAGCACCACTTTCGACGGCCCATTTTGCGCACACGGCAAAGTCATCTGCAAGCTGCTGCAGCGAAGCGTCGGGATCTGTGACGCTTTCGTCCTGTGTCCCGACCACGGAAACAACCAACACCTTTCCCGGCGGCAGTTCTTCACGAGCAAACTGAACGTCTTTGCGCCAGGCATCGGGTGATTGCGAGGGCATGCCGAAGGACACCGCCCAGCTGCCGTTCATCTGTTCCGTAGCCGAAAGTCTTTCCCCTGCATCAGACAACGATCCGGTCTGCACCGGGACAAGATTGGGCAACGGGTAGCAGTCGCGTTCCGTGCTGCGGACCGTCTTGTAAACCAGAATGTCGAAGCCAAGGTTGGCGTAGTGCAGCAACCAGCGACTGTCCAGCAGTGGCCCGGCAGGAATTCCCAACGGCGAATCCACGGGAATACCGCACCATGACCAGGCCCCCGGCACCGCCGTCAGGTCCGCAGCTGCCGCCAGGGCCGGTGCATGTTCCAGATTCCACTGCCACGTCTGCTGAGAATCATACTTTTGTGTCATAGAATGTTGTTTTCTGTTCGAGACCGGGAGTGCAGCGTGACCGCAGCGTAACTCTCTCGGCGAGTATTAGCAAAGCTTGCTTGCGGATCAGAATTGTCGTTCTACTATGCATCTCTGAGATTTCAACATTGAAAGAATACCCATGAAGTTCCTGTCTGTCGCCACTCTTGTCCTGTGCCATGCGTCCGCCGGTCTGGTGTTGCATGCCGGACAGAATTCACGGCCCAATGTGGTTGTCATATACACAGACGATCAGGGGTACGGAGATGCCAGTTGTCTGAACACGGAAGCAAAGTTTCAGACGTCCAACATCGATCGGCTGGCACGCGAGGGCATGACGTTTACCGATGGACATTGCTCCGACACCGTTTGCACGCCGTCGCGGTATGGACTACTGACCGGCCGCTACAGCTGGCGAACCGAACTGAAACGCGGTGTCTTTGGTGCCGAACGTAAGTGCCTGATCGAAGACGGTCGCGTGACCCTGGCGACATTGTTGCGTGATAACGGATATGCAACGGGCATGGTTGGCAAATGGCACCTGGGAATGGACTTTCCCGGAACAAACGCAAAGACTCGTGACTGGTCGCAGCCGGTTCTCAACATGCCTCTGGATAAGGGCTTCGACTACTTCTGGGGAATTCCGGCATCGATGAACTACGGTGTGCTGGCCTGGTTTGACGGACGACACGCCGCCGTCCCACCCACTCTGTTTACTCGCAAGAAGCCTAATGCAATCGCGATTGACGACTATCGGATCATGCCCCCGTACGAAGATACGGCGGTGCGACCGAACGATCTGGAAGTCGCACCGGACTTTGTTGACAGCGAATGCCTGACCCGATTTACCGACAAGGCCATCGATTGGGTTCAGGGAAAAGCAGAAGCCGCGCGCGACGGGAACCCCTTCTTTTTGTATCTGCCTTACACGTCGCCTCATAAGCCCGTCATTCCGATTGATCGCTTCAAGGGCAAAAGCGAAGCCGGCGCGTACGGGGATTTCATGCTGGAGACCGACTGGCACATCGGCAGACTGCTGCAACTGCTGGACGATGAACGCCTGGCCGACAATACACTGGTCTTTTTCAGCAGCGACAATGGCCCGGAAAGGACGTTCGCCGAACGAATTGAACGATTTGCTCACCACAGTGCCGGACCGTACCGCGAAGGCAAACGATCGATCTACGAGGGCGGCCACCGGGTGCCATTCATCGTTCGCTGGCCGTCCCGAGTGAAACCCGGCAGTCGCTGTGACGTGCCCGTCTGCCAGACCGACCTGCTGGCCACGCTGGCCGAAATCCATGCGACGGAACTGCCTGCCGACGCGGGAGAAGACAGCATCAGTTTTCTACCGTCACTAATGGGACAGATGCACAAGCGTCCCGCCGTGATTCATCACGCGGTGAACGGGCGCCTTGCTGTGCGTGATGGCCGCTGGAAGCTGGTGATGCAGTGGAGGAACAAGCCTCAGGAACTGTACGATTTGGAAACAGACCCCATGGAAGCCAACGACGTCAGAGCAAGCCATGATGATGTGGCCGCGCGACTTCAGCAAACAATTACCGATATCGTTCGCAACGGACGGTCGTCGCCGGGGGCAAATCAGGAAAACGACGTCGATTGGTGGAGCGATCTGGCCTGGCTGAAGCAATAGAGTGCGGGGCGGCGGAGCTTTCCGTAACCCCGGTCCCGACCGGGCACAACCTCACTTCACCAGGCGAACGGTCAGAGACGCCAGCCGCCAGCGACCTGGAGTCTCCACGCCAAAGTGAGGGCTGCAGTCCAGTCGTAACGTCTGCCCGGCTTTCACGACGCCAATGTCGCTCAGGATCCCCGATTGATCCTGAGCATCGATGTCACCATCGATGCAGTAAATGGCCAGTGGCGCGTGTTCGCCGACACGGTAGTACCCACCACATTCGCCATTTCCAGCGACGATGGCCGCGGATTCCACGATGACATCGCGGTCGAAGTGGATCAACAATGCTTCACCGTCGTCAACCTGATCAACGTTTCCACTGCTGAGACCGAGACCTCGTGCGTTGCAAACGAATGTCACCCCGTCGGATTGTTTGTCGCGCTGCACGCCGGTCGTGGTCATGCGAATCGATGTGGCGTCGACAACCAGTGCCTTCCCGGAAGCCCCCTGGAACTGATCTGCCAGCTGGATGGTCTTGTGGCCCGAAGCAGTTCCACGGCGGGATGATGTCGGCGTCGGCTGCCAGCGGAACGTTACACGTTCCCCGGACGCATCATTCGCCAGTCGATGACCACCGGCCGTGCGGTGCAGCATCGCGACCTGCGAAAGGTGGGCCACAAGCGGTTGCAGTTCCGTTTCACTAACGCGGTTGTTGGCCTCTTTTGAATCCGTGGCCAGATCGTATAATTCAACAGGGTTGATTTGACCGGACCGCACCAGGCTGGCATCGAAGAACAGCTTCCATTCTCCGGGGAATGGTTTGGTGCCAACCACCGGATGATCCAGTCGTAGTACGACCACTGCATGGTCCTGCCGCGCTTCCTTATGGTCATTAAGGAATAACGGACGGTGTCGTTCAGAACGGCCGTTCAGTGCGGAAATCATACTGAAACTGTCCTCGCCACCTTTCTCACCAATCGCGTTGTTCGGCAGATCAACGCCAAGCACATCGGCAAACGTGGCGAAGAGATCCGTAAGCCCCAACAGCTGGCGACTTGTGCGGCCCGGTGACTGGTGATCGCCATCACCAAAACCTCCAGCGGGCCATGCGGCGATGAACGGAACGCGATGACCGCCCTCATAACACGATCCCTTGTGACTGCGAAACGGACCGGTAGCAATATCATCGTTCTTTTCTGCACCATTGTCGCTGGTGAAGATGACGATCGTGTTTTCGATCATCCGGTGGCCCTCGTTTCGAGGATCATTTGTGGCCTCAAGCCAGTCCAGAAGTCGCCCGAGCGCCACGTCATTTTCGTAGATGTAGTCGCCGCGTTTGTCCACCGGCTCAGCGGCAACGTTTCGCGCCGCACTGGCTACCGGCTGGTTGCCAACGTGTGAATCGGGAGTGTGTGGACCGTGATTGGAATTGCTGGGGTAATAGAGGAACAGGGGATTTACCTTTGTCTCATTGTTCGTGACATGATCTGTCAGAAACTCGATGGCACTGTCAGAATGTCGACCTCCGAGCTCCTTCAGGACGTAGGCAGTGTCCCCTGCGTCAGCGATCTGGCGACCGTTCTGTGTAGCACCGATGGCTTTTCGACCGTGGATATGCCCGGGGCCAATCGTCTGGTTCGGCTTGTTTCTCTTGCCGGGTTCCGGTCCTGACGTACCATGTGAACGCGATGTAAGCCGGCAGAAATCAAAACCATGGTCCAGCGGCGTATCGGCCAGCGGCATCCGCAGGTCTGCATCTTCGAACCCTGCAGCCTTTAATCCGTTCGTCTGACGGTAGCGAAGGCCGACATGCCACTTGCCGACCATGCCCGTGTGATATCCGTTGTCTTTCAGCAACGTTGCGATGGTCGGGCGATCTTCTTCAATCATCGGATCCCCCTGGGCCCCAAACAGCACCCAGTGTTTCAGGCGATTGCGCCAGGGATACCTGCCTGTCAGTAATCCGTACCTGGACGGCGAACACCTCGACGCGGCCGTGTGGGCATCCGTGAATCGTACTCCCATGCAAGCCAGCCGCTCCATACTGGGGGTGTGCAGCTGATCGTGGTCGGAATTGCCGGTAAAGTCCTGGTAGGCGCTGGTGTCGCCCATGCCCATGTCGTCGGCCATCATCAGAATGACGTTGGGGTGCCGAATGTCCTGACCGTACGCCGTTGTGGCCACGACGCAGAAAACAACAGACAAGTTCGCAAGTTTCATTGGACAGTACTTTGATGAGCCAGCAATGGCCGGTAACGTGTGCCGAATTCGTACGCAGTGAATCGCCATCATGAGCCAATCACAGCCAATTGGCAAACGTCGTGCCCTGGCGTGGCGCAAGGGTCGGGAGTCTTTTTCGGGCGGACGCCGGTCGCCGACAACATGTTACTCCTCCGAAAAAGACTCTCGACCCTTTGTCTTACTCAGAACGAACCAATGCCCGTCTCAGAACAGTTCACCATTGCCGAAAACACGAATGAAACCGTGCTGGCCGCGATGCGCCGTGAGCTGCCGGGGAAGCTTTCATGGTCGGCCGTGCGGAAGATTCAGCATGAGCGTCGAATTGCCATCGGTGGCGTGCTGTGCATTGACGAAGCACGGCGACTGACGGCCGGAGAGGTTGTCACGATATCTGACGTCCCGATTCCACCGCCACCCACCGATGAAGACGTTTCGGTGTGCTACGTCGACAAAGATGTGATCGTTGTCGAAAAGCCATCGGGAATGACCACCCTGCGGCGCAACTCAGAAATGAGCTGGTCCGCAGCACGCCGAATGCAGCAACCGACCCTGGACGAGTGTGTACCACGCCTGATTCGCGAACATGCCGCTAAACGAAACAAATCGAGAAAGGTCCATCAACGGCTGGTAAAACTGTTTTCCGTACATCGCATCGACCGTGACTCCAGTGGTCTGCTGGTGTTCGCTCGCAACGAAGCAGCTCAGAAAAAAATCATTCAGCAGTTTGCGGAACATCAGGCCGTACGCATGTACTTTGCTTTGATTCCTGGTCAAATCGCCGATCAGACCATCAAATCCCACTTTATCCGCGACCGAGGCGACGGACTCCGCGGCAGCACGCAGGACACCCGCGCCGGCCAGCATAACGCATCGACCACGCAGGACACCGAGGCACAGGCGGTGATCGGCGAAAGCGAAGAAGCCGCGCGGGCGGCGGCTGATGAACAGACCACGCCTGCTGCAGAAGCTGATGTCGTTCGGACCGAGAGCACAGAATCAAAGCAGCCAGCCCCGGCGACGATTGGCCAGCAGGCCATCACTCACGTCCGCAGCCTGCGAACGATCGGCCTCTACAGCGAACTGGAATGCCGCCTGGAAACAGGACGCACCAATCAGATTCGCATTCATCTGGCGGAACTCGGTCATCCGATCTGCGGCGACATCAAATACTCAGGCCCGTTCGGAAGCCCTGCGATCGCCGACGACAGCGGGGTTCATCGACTCTCACTGCACGCGGCTGAACTGAAGTTTGATCATCCCACGACCGGGAAGCACATGCACTTCGAAACTGCGTGGCCCGCCGATATGCAGCAGTTTCTGAATCGATTGCAGGCGAAGGCTCATCGTGAACGAGGTGCCACGTGAAAAAACAACACCAGCGGTTTGCTCGACAAAAACAAACCGGCTCCCGGCGTCCACCGCAGGACACGCCGTCCGGCGCTGAAACGCACTCGTCGGTGCTGGAACAGAAACAACAACTGGCTCCGGACCCGGCAGCACCAATTCCCATCGTGACGGTGAAGACTCGAATTTCGCAGACGTCAGTTTTTCGCAAGCAGATCGATTCCGCAGATGGTGCGAAACCCGGTGACCTGGTCGCCGTGTATTCGAAAAGCCGGCAGTTGCTGGGATATGGCCTGTACAATTCACGCAGCGAAATGGCTCTGCGCATGTTGTGGCGGTCGGAAGAGCTGCCCACGGAAGCCTCATGGGACGAAAAACTGCGGCCGGCCGTGCAGCTGCGTCGGGACATTCTGAATCTGGACGAATGCACGGACACATATCGCGTTGTTCACGCAGAAGCGGACGGCCTGCCGGGCCTGATGGTCGATCGTTACGGTGACGTATTGTCGGCCGAGGCGTTCAGCCTTGGAATGTACCAGCGTGCCACTGCACTGCTGCAGCGGTTGCAGGGTCAGCTTGGCACACAGCACACGATCGTGCAGACAAGCCCACAGTTTTTGTCTCAGGCAGGCTACGATCCGCCCAGCGTTGCATCGCCTGACTGTCCCACGGAAGTGATTGTGCAGGAGTTCGGAACTCGCTTCAAGGTCCGATTTGCAGGCGGTCACAAGACAGGATTCTTCTGCGATCAACGGGAAAACCGCCGCAAGCTGGCTGAGTTCTGCAGCGGCAAAAGCGTGCTGGATCTGTGCTGCTATACCGGCGGTTTCGCCGTGCAGGCCATGAAGCTGGGCAGGGCAAAGGACGTCATCGGTGTGGACCTGGACGAAGGCCCACTGCAGGTTGCCAAAGAGAACGCGAACCTGAACCAGGTACGAGCAAAGTTCGTGCAGTCGGATGCATTCAACTATATGCGAGACATGATCAACGCCGGTCGGCAGTTTGATGTCGTCGTGCTGGATCCGCCCAAGCTGATCCGGTCACGAATTGAGATTGAAGAGGGAACTCGAAAACACTTCGACCTGAACCGTCTGGCCATGCGTCTGGTCCGCCCGGGCGGCCTGTTGCTCAGCTGCAGCTGTGCGGGTCTGTTGCCGGACTCTGAGTTCACCAACCTGCTGTGTGCAGCGGCGCGTCAAAGCGGCCAGGAGATTACTCCGGCCCGTGATGGCCGAGGCGCTCGACACGCCGCACGACCGATGCAGATCATCGCCAGGACCGGCGCCGCGCCGTGTCATCCGGTGGGCGGCAACTGCCTGGAAACCGAGTACCTGAAGGCCGTCTGGATGGTCATCGGCAACAGCGAATCTCGCTGACTTGTGGCCGCGGTTGACGTGTTTCAATAGCAGAACGCCTGCCCTCACGAGGCAGAACTGGTTCCGTGAATTTGCAAACTGCGTTAGAACTTCGCCGTTGCACAAACGAGGGGCTGAGTGCCAGTGGCTCCGCCAGTGTTTTCATCCGCCGCAAGGCACTGGCACACGTCGAATCAGCGTTGACACTGCACCAAACTTACGATCCGCACGGTCGACGTCGCCGTCCGGTGTATCCACCGGACGGCGAAATCTGCGGCAATACAGCGTTTCACGCTGAGTTGTGGCCGCGAAGAGCGTTCTTCAATAGCAGTTTCGCTACTCCCATGAGCCAGTATCGTTCACGACAATAAGTAGATTGCTCTAGCTACTGACCGGCGGCTGTTTTCACTCCGGTTCCGGGAGCGACCGTGCCACTGGCCTGTTCGACAGGAGCCTTGGATTCACCGGTGAGGTGATTGTCGATGCGGGCCCGCGACTTCAGTTCATCAAATGTCATGGCCACCATTTTCTGAACTTCGCGTTCTCGCAGTTCCTGGTCCAGCTGAATTTTGACGTCATCCAGATCGTGTTCAACGGGCTCAGTTCTACCTTCGAACTTAAGGATAACGTACTGATGATCAACCTGAATGATGCCTGAGATTTCTCCTGGCGTTTTCATTTTGAATGCAGCCTTGCGAAGTTCTTCATGAGCTCCGGAGAACTGACGAATCGGCGGCACGGTGCCTCCAAGTGCCCGACTGTTTGGTTCGGTAGAATAGTCACGAACGAAGTTTTCAAATTCATCCGGAGACTGCCGGATCTTTTCGTAGTACTCCTGAGCCCGTCGCAGGTTGTCAACAACCATCATGCGGGCTTTCACACGCGGGCCATAGTTATCGACATAAGCTTCTTTCATCATCTGCTGAGTAATCCTGACTTCCGTGCCCGCCAGCTTCTCCAGTGCCAGCATTGGCCAAATGACGTCGCGACGATACTGAATCGGCGACAGTCCACGTTCGGCCAGCAGCATTTTTTCCCATTGATCGACCGGCAAGCCGAACTTCTTGGAGATCTCGACAATCTTGCGATTGACTTCGGCATCAGAGACCGCGACGCCGGCTTCGGCACATGCCTGCTGAATCAACGTGCGGTTGATGACGTTGTCCAGTACTTCCCGGCCATGACGTTCAACGCACTCGCGAGCAAGTTCCTGATACAGGATTGACTGTCTGTTCACCCTGGCAACCGGTTTGTCGGACGTGCTGACCTGTCCGGCGGCAGCAGCCGGATTGCCCTGCTCTGCTGCTTTGGTGTCTTCAGCGCGCCACACCTGAAAGCCAATGCCGGCTGCGAGAAGGGCCAGCAAAGTGCCGCTGACCAGCATTGGCCCGCGATTTCCACGCTTTGGACCTGTATTGATTGACGAATTTTCCTGCATGGTTCGGCTCCCGAAGTCTCCATCACTGCGCGCAATTATCCTGCAAGAGGGGGAGGCAGTGAATGAGGAAGAGAAGTGAAGTGAGAGGTAAGTTTTTGGGGCGAGAGTAAAGAAAGGTACTCGTTGGTTCTGTACGAAATATTTCGACAGGCGTTTCCTGCCCTTTTGCGATGTTGCTGCCTGGGAAATCAGCGAAGAATGCGCGACACCACACGTCACAGGCTTCGAGCCGCCGACCTTGTATGATATTTTTGCATTTCGGGTCAAGTTCTGTTTTCGACCGAACGCGGCTACCAGGTTGTCAGCGCGCCAGATGCTGAGTGGAGCGGTATTTGAGGTATTGCCGCAGCCCTGGGAGACCAAAGTTCGATTCCGGCGGGATGCATTCGTGCGGGATGCGTGGAATACGACCCGTCCGGTCGAATTCACGGATTGCTGCTGCCTGGGCCCTGGCGATTTCGGACATGCCCCGCCAGTTCAGCGTCATGTAGCTGTCATTCGGCTGTACTTTAAGGCGTCCCTGAATAACAACGTCGCCGGTATCGACGCCCTTGTCGACGTGAAAAGCGGTCCAGCCAATCATCTGTGGCTGCTGATTCAGCAGTGCCCAGAATGATGAATGGCTACCACGATAGAACGGCGTTAGTCCCGGGTGACCTCCCAGTACCAGCCCGGTTGTCGGCAGTTGCCGCACGTTTTTTGGCACCCAGGATTGTGAGTGAACAACCAGTACGTCGGGCTGAAGATCGGCCATCGCCTGCCGGGCGGCCGGTTCTGAATACGACCGACACCGAATGACCGGCGCATTCTGTTGCCGCAAAACCTCATCGACGTGCGACCTGTCAAAAAGTTGTCTGTAGATGCGACGATCCGCTTTGCGATTGGCGGCTTTGTAGACGAGCCTCGCTGCAACCTGCGAGGCTGTTGAGACCACTCCCTGTCTCTTCAACAGCCGTCTGAACGATGCCAGTGGCAGGCCGTTTGATCTGGTTTCCGCTTCGACGATACCGACAACATCAACATCGGCCTCAATCAACCGCGCACACGTCGCACGGCAATGCAGAACGGGATTAATCAGCATCACAACGCGGTGGCGGCGGGCGGCGGATTCGTCGCCCAGGTCTGAATTCAGGACCATGCGGTCATTTGGCATGCTCATGCATAGCTCTCCGCTCTTGCACAAGTCTGAGATAAACCGGCCCGATCAGCTTCTTGACGTGGGACTTCGTAAAACGAAGAGCTCGTTCGGGAAGGATTCCGACCGTTGGATGAGTTAGCCAGCGAGCAAGCGTTTCCAGGGATGTATTGTCCAGCATCATCATGCGCCCAAAACACGTGGCGCCACTGTGAGACCACGAGTGCGTGACCTGTTCCGACGTGAAGATCTGAGTCAGTCCGGCGGCAGAAGCTTCTTCGATGGTCGCGTTGTTGCAGTCGCCGCCGGGTACACTTGCTGAGCAAATCGGTTCGCCGATAAGTTGTTGCAGCGTGTCGCGACTGCGTGACCATTCGTCGGCCATCTGCTTCCGGGAAAGACTGCGAAAGACGTCCGGATGACTACACGAATGGCTGCCGATCAGATGCCCCCGACGACGCAGATCCAGAACCTGACGATCCGTCATAAAACCCGGCGTATTCAGCAGGCCGGTCGTAATGAAGAACACTCCTCGCCAGTCACGTTCTTCCAGCAGATCCGCGGTACATGGAGCAGAGGCGCCACCATCGTCAAAAGTGAACGTAACAACAGGCTGCCCCGGAGCTGCAATGGAGGACTCGGGCGTTACGACCGGCAGTCCAGTGGACTGGACATGGTCAAGGTATTGTCGAAATTGCGCAACGGAATGTTTGTATCGGTGGGCTGTTGGCTGCTGAAAACCACTATTGCTGACGTCATCAGTGACATCGTGGAGTAACAGACCGATGTTGGTGCTTGGGAGCGTCGTCGTCACGTGACGTCCTCAATCGCTGGCAGGACGGAATTGCGAAAGTCGAGTCCGGGAAGCTACTTCAGAAGCAGCCGATGCCGCAATATCACTCCTGACGGTCCAAATCGTGGAATACTGCACGAAGGCGGCAATTCTCTTGATTACCACTTTTCGCCGCGAGAATTGTCGCTGGAGCAAATCACGATTGGGCTGCAGTCGCATTCGTCCGCATGATCGTAGAACCGGGAACCGCTTGTCCGCCCTTTAATACTGTGATGTGATCTCTTGAACGAAACCAGGCCGCTGGCAACGTAGCCCTGATCTAAATTCCCGATGGCATCGCCGAGGTCACTCAGTTCACCGACAACCCCGACCTGCAATTCGACCAATCCGACAATCATCTCGATTACCAGAATCGTGGCGATCAGGACAATTTCCGCAGACAGAATAACACCGCATTCGTCTTTCCAAAGATTCTTCATCGTTCACGCCTTTTAACTTGAATGTGCAAAGCGGCGGCTCTTCTCGTCCGCCTTTGTTGGCAAAACGTAAAGGCACGCTTCGTACCGAAGCGTGGTACACATAACGTGTTGCAAATTGTGAACAGTAGAAGAAATACACGGATCCAACGTCAATCAGCCGTCGCAGGCGCGTTAGGAATCTTTAACATGTTGCATTTCCCGAACGTCGCATGACACCTATCTTTACATTCCGTTAACAGCCATTCGTTAACCAGGTTGAACGCAGCCGTTGATCGAATGCAACATGATGCTCGAAATCAACAGGAACGTTGGAAATGTTGTTAATACAACCATACAGAGAATTGCTGAATCTAAGGGACATGGGTTCGGTCGACATTCGGGTTTGCATTCGCAACCTGAGCCAAGTAGCCTCCGCAGTTCGCCAACGATGAAGGCTGCGCGCCTGAGCCACCGTAACCCATTGGCAGGATTAGCGTTAGCAACCGCAGACGGGCGCATTTGAGCCGTTGGCTGTGGAAGCGGAGTGGCGCCTCAGAAATCGAATTGTCCATGGAAGTCGCTGGATTGAGGCTGAAATCTCAACCTCTCTGCGACTTCCGACCTGGTAGCAATCAAAAAAAGAAGTGATCAGATGAGCAGTGACGAAAAAGACCAACCCGCTCCCGATGACCTCGCTGAAAAGCTGTTTGGAATTGAAGTGAATAAGACAGACAACGACTCGAACGTCGGAAGTGAACTGCTGTTCGACGATTACGACGACAATTCTTCCATGGATAGCCTGCTGGGGATCAGCGGCGACGACGAGTCTGACGATCGTGTTGACGATGATGACGTTGACTTCGATACGCCGGAAAAAGACGACCCGGAATTCGAAACGGAAGCCTATGCGGACGAGGTCGACGACGACCTGATCCTGTTCACGGATGATGACGAAGATGATGAGGTGGCAGAAAGCGACGATGACGATGACGACGTGACGTTTGACGACGACGATGTGACGTTTGATGACAACGACGACGTGACGCTTGATGACGACGACGACGTGGAGGAATTGGAAGAGGTCGACGATGACGATGAAGATGACGACCTGACCTTTGAAGATGATGACCTGGTCTTCAGCGAAGTGGATGAAGAGGAATTGGAAGAGGAAGAGCCTGAACCCGAACCTGTGCGACGGGCACCTAAGTCAGCTCGTCAGACGACACCTCGCCACGCAGACAACGACGATGATATCTGGAACGAGTTGGATGAATGGGTCTGGGACGACAAGACGGACTCGACCGCTGATGATCAGACAACGTCTGAAGCGACCGCCAATGAAGAGGACGACGACAACGGAGCGTCTGAGAGCCCGGCAGCAGCCGAAGATCAGGAGGAACGGCCTCGCAAACGGAGCCGTGGTCGTCGTGGACGCGGACGGCGTGGCCGGGGACGGTCCGGTGGCGACCGCGATGAAGCCGTCTCAGAATCCCGTTCGAAAGACACGAAGACATCTCCAGACAATGATGACATCCTGTTCGGGGACGAACCGGATGATTTTGTCAGCGTGTCGAGTCAAACGACCGACGACAACGACAACGATGCTAACGACGATGTCGACCGTGGCGCTGCAGAGGAAGAAGAAGAAAAGCCACGTAAACGGACCAGAAGCCGACGGGGACGACGCGGCCGAGGTCGCAAACCTGCGGTTGTGGAAGAAGCATCGGATGACCGAAATGACGACGAACAGGACGATGATGATGACGATCTGATCTTCGGCGCGGATGAAACTGACGATGATGTTGAATCCCGGCCAGCGGCGCGTACACGGCGGCGGCGGCGTCCTGCACGCGATGCAGATGAGCCGGGCCGTGAACGTCGACCTCGAAGTTCTGCTCGACGAGAAGAATCAGCGGGCGACGAAAGCGAATCCGCACGGCCGAGCGACGACGATGCTCCGCGAACCCGACGACGTCGTAAACCGGCGCCACGGGAAGCATCGTCGGAATTCGAAGGGATTCCAACCTGGGAAGAGGCCATCGGCTGTCTGGACGTCCGTTCTCCGGGAAAAAATCATGTCGAGCGAGGGCGACGTGGCCGCGGTGGTCGTGGCGGCGGGCGCGGCGGAAACCGGGGCGGCGGCGGTGGCGGTCGAGGTGGCGGTGGAGGCGGGCGTTCGAGGGAAGGTGGCTCAAGAGACGGCGGTAGTGGTGGTGGTGGTCGGTCACGAGAAGGTGGTAGTGGCGGGCGATCGAGAGAAGGTGGTCGTTAGCCGTTCTGCTATTGAAACACGTGAACCGCGGCCATGAATCAGCGAAATTCGCTGTAGCCACATGGACTGCCTGTGACGAATCGCTCGTCGCGAGCCATTCACAACGGATTTGAAGTGAACCCATCAGGGTCACGTCGCCTGCGGAACATACCGTCGACGATCTGCATCAGAATTTGGGGGTCGCGCGTTTTACGAATGTGCGGTCGACACAATTCGGATGGTGAGTGCGAAATAAGTGAAGATCTGCCCGGCCCGTTGCCGAAGATTTGGCTTACGAATGGTTGATTATTGGTCTGCTGATTGATAACGTTCTAACAACAAGCGAGGGGCCGTAGCTCAATTGGTTAGAGTACCGGACTGTCGATCCGGGGGTTGAGGGTTCAAGTCCCTTCGGCCTCGCTTTTAAAAAGCCGCAGCGTCATGTTGCGGCTTTTTTTACGTACTCACGCGATGAAGGAGACGTGACCGCCTGGCGAAAAACAGGGAACTTTTCTCTCCCGTTCGCCTTTTTCCGGAATTGCGGTGTAAACAAATCGTGTGAGCTGACGTGCGGGATTGCCGCGGCTGTTACTGCAGGACGCCGGCATCGCGAGCCACGTTCATCAGGGCGGAGATCTGCTCCGACTGCTCTGCCGACGGAAGGCCCCACCGATCAGCATCTACTGAGATTCCGAAGACCGTCCGCGTTGTTCGGCAGCCAAATTTTTCGTCAATAATT
This sequence comes from Fuerstiella sp., assembly GCA_024230215.1. Taxonomy (GTDB): domain Bacteria; phylum Planctomycetota; class Planctomycetia; order Planctomycetales; family Planctomycetaceae; genus Fuerstiella. The sequence goes on from JAAERP010000522.1 coordinate 36,608, forward strand.
TCGCACTGATCAGGAGTGATCAGCGACGGATGCGGCACACCGCAGACGTGAGCCAACTGCAGCAGTTCCTTACGCAGCGTGACGACGTAATTTGCCAGGCGGGCCCCCTTGTGGGTCGGGGCAAGTCCTCGCATCAGCCATTGGCTCTGCGTCGCCACTCCTGCCGGACAATGTCCCGTTTGACAACGTTGGGCCTGAATGCAGCCGATCGCCAGCATGGCTTCGCGTGCCACGTGGATCATGTCGCAGCCCAGTGCAAATGCCATCACCGACTCAGCCGGAAACCCCAGCTTGCCGGATCCCACAAAGACGATTTTATCCTGCAGATCGCGGGCAAAGAATTCCTTGTACACACGAACAAAGCCCAGCTTAAACGGTAACGCGACGTGATCGGAAAACACAAGCGGTGCCGCTCCCGTACCGCCCTCGCCGCCATCAACGGCAATGAAGTCAACGCCGCGTTCTGTGGTCGCCATCAGCTCCGCCAGTTTGGTCCAGAACGGCTGCTCACCAATAGCAGACTTGATGCCCACGGGCAGACCGGATTCGTCGGCCAGCATTTCCACAAAATCCAGCATCGAATCGGTGTCGCGAAAAGCCGAGTGACTGGAAGGGCTGACACAGTCATGGCCCTGCGGGATCCCTCGTATGGCCGCGATCTCCGGCGTAATCTTGGCCGCTGGCAGCAACCCACCCATTCCCGGTTTCGCGCCCTGGCTGAGTTTGATTTCCACGGCCCGGACGGCATGTTTGTCCACTGCCTCTTTGAATCTGGTCAAATCAAACCGGCCAAATTCATCACGGCAACCGAAGTACCCTGTACCGATCTGCCAGATGAGGTCGCCGCCGTGCTGATGATGCTGAGCAACGGAACCTTCGCCCGTGTTGTGCAGACAACCGGCGATCGAGCACCCTCTGTTGAGTGCCTCCACAGCGGAGGCACTCAGAGATCCGTAACTCATGCCGGAGATATTGACCACAGATTCCGGTCGGAAAGCGTGTTTTCTCTGACGAGCCTCACCCAATACCTTGGCGCAGGGGACGGAGTGATTTTCGTCGTAGCCGGGCTGGCCCGCCCGAATCTCCGGCAGCGGAAACATCGACTGTTTCACGATCAGATGATTGGGCGACTGTTCAAGGTCGTTGTCTGTGCCGAATCCAAAGTAGTTATTCTGCTTCTTGGACGACGCATACACCCACGTCCTTTGGTCCCGAGTAAACGGACGCTCTTCGTTGTTGTTGGTGACGATGTACTGTCGCAGTTCCGGGCCCACTAATTCCAACAGGTATCGGAAGTGCCCGATCACCGGAAAGTTCCGCAGAATCGCGTGCTTCTTCTGCACGACATCGTACAGCGTAATCAAGACGAGCAACCCAACGGCGATTCCAATTCCCCACCACATCATCGTTCGTCTCCTGAAGCTCAGATCAAACGTTCAGTGCCTGTCGTAATACGGGTTCGATCGCATTCGCCTGGTTGAAGAATCCAAGATCTGACGGGTGGGAACCATCGGTGGTGTCGTCGCGGTCTTTCGCCAGCAGGCTTTCACCGTCGATATAGAACAGCTTTTCAACACCGGCATCCTGCATCTTCTGAAACGCCGCTTTGAACGGAACGCGGCTGGAATCGTTGCGTTCCCGACGCGTCGGTAAGATCCACGATTGGGGATATGTTCGGTCTTCGACAAGCACGATGGGAACGTTGGGGTGGGCTGCGCGAAGCTGTCTGACCATGGGTTCTGTGCGTTCTTCGACTTCTCGAGCCACCATGTTCGGCAGACAGTCCAGTACGTAGACAGACGGATCGAGTTCCACCAGAAACTGTCCAACCTCCTTTTCAAGTTTGCCGTTGCCGGAAAAGCCGAGATTGATGACCGGCCGATCAAGCCGCCGCCCCAGAATCGCGGGGTGTGGCATGCCCGGACGCGACGCGCAGGCACCGTGAGTAATCGATGTGCCGTAGAAAACAATTGGTTTTTGGGTCCGCGGAGCGATGGGGTCGAACGTGTTTTCCGCAGAGACTCCGAGCTTCAGGTACTCTGTACCGTTATACAGCGGCAGGTAGACGGCGTAATCGCGGGGCCCGGGTCGCATGCCCCTGATCAACGAAAGTTTCATCTGCTGGGCGGACGGACGTGTGACAGCCACCCAGCGCCAATTGCCAACGTCGTCTTTGGCATAAAGATCCAGGCCACTGACTCCGGTGGCCGGCATGTGGGGCATTGCCAGGATTTTTGACGTAACGCCGTAGTCTGCATGGATTTCGGTCGCATCCGTCCGAAATCGCGCCATCATGCCGGATGAATGACGACTGAGGTTCCAGACGGCGTCGCGGACCACTCCTTTCGCCCGCCGCGGCAGACGATCGAAATATTTTTCGGTGTCGGCGAATCCTCGGCCTTCCACGCCCCAGTCGCGGACATCATGCCATTGAACCGCTTCCCGCTGTGATGCGTTGAGCATGCCGCCGGCAGCGGCAAACGTTCCTGCCGCAGAAGCTGCGATAAACGACCTGCGAGAACAATGGGAATCCACGATCTGCTCCTTTACAGCTAAATGTCGGCGGCGATTCCGATCTGAACGGAATTGCTTCATCCCGAACAAATCACAACGTCTACAGCGGACCGGAACCAATTCGCGACAGCGGAAGATGCTCGTTTTCGTTAGTCAGTCACCAGACCATATCAAAGCAGGGTTATGCGGTCACGTGAACACACACGTGAGAAACCGGCTGAACCACCGTTGGTGACAACTGGGAGTGAGGTCGGACCACATTGTCGCTGGTGAGCGTACGGTCGCCCATCAGCCACCAAATTGCCGCTACGATGCTCGAGATCCAATGTACAGAACGAACGGGACATACCGACGGGACCATCTACCCGCCACACCAAAGCCCCTCTCAGAGAGGGCTTTAGGTCAGGGATTCGGCGTTCCCATGACTGCTGTCTGCAAGACTGACCAATAAGCCGCCAGACGCAGGTAATACGGCCAATAACCAGTGGCGGATGGCAGACGGCTCGAACCGGGTGGGATTCGCCGAACGACGGTCACGATTCGCGAGGCCATCAGTGTCAATGGGCAATGTAGTAATGCGTCTGTCGTCTTCGGTTGCTTTCTGTCGCGGGATCAATTGCACGTTTCACTCAGCGTCCGATGCCCTCGAGAAGCGCTCCGCTGTTAACGATCGGCAGCAATTCGTAAAGCTCCATGTTAATAGGAACATGCGGCCCCCCCCCCCCCCTGCCTCGGCGGGGCACGTCAGGTCGTGAAGATGGCGGAATTCACCCGTCAAAGCCGGAGCCGGAGATCAACTTCGCAGAATCCTGCTGTACGCGACCGCTGCTGAACAATTGGCTCTGTTTTTGCGGCACTTGACAGTCAGACGACATGGTCCGCGATCGGGTTGTGTTTCTCTAATCCCGTCAAGTCGATTTTAGTGAAAAAGGGAGATTTTGCATTTCGGGCTCCACGAACTGCCGCTGATCCAGTGTTTTCCGATTTTTTCGCTGGACTTTGGACTGTTTGATTTATGGATAATGCCCGTCATGTAAGCGCGCATTTGTGCGCCTTGCCCAGAACGTTCCGCGCCCATGATTCACCGATCAGTTGCTCAGTGAAATAATGGGCTCGGATCCAGTAATATTTTTGTTTTAGGATCACTCCACCTGACCGCTCTGATCCGTTCGGATCGGATAGCGTGACCTGATTTCATATACACGATCACGTTCATTGGTCCCCAAGGACGCAAAATGCTGATTTCTTCCTGGCTCAAGACATTTCGTAACCGCCTTCAGTCCCGTCCGCGTCGCATCGCTCGCCGAGTCCAACGTGCATCACGGCAGGCGGAACATCTGGAATCCAAGACGTTGCTGACGTCGCCGATGTTTCAGGGCGCGATGCTTCCTGGCGGAACAGCGTTTCCGGAAAATGCCGTGCTTCAGACGACACCTGCTCAGGTGACGCTGCAGTTTGACGCGACACAGGTGATGGATCTGAGTACCGTCAATGCGACGACACTGGTCGTGGACGCCGCTGGTGGCGATGCCACGTTTGACACGGCGGACGACCTGTCGATCACACTGACGGGCTTTGGCGGTAATCCGCTGCCTAATCAGAACCTTGTCTACTTCCAGTTCGGTCAGCAGTTGCTGACGGACCAATATCGTCTGACGATGGAAGGTGACGGTCTTGACGCCGACGGCAGCGCCGTGGCAGCAATGGCCAACGCGGGTGGAGAGGCCATCAACAACGGTGCTGATCAGACATTCTTTTTTAGTGTCGACCTGCCGGATCCGACGTTGATTGCTGTCCTGCCGAACGAGGGAACATTTATCAACGTTGACCCAGCGTTGCCGACAACGACACTGGACGTACCCCCGAATGAACTGACGCTCCAGTTTAATCCCGGGCAGATCATTGATCCAGCGACAGTTAACGTCAATACCATCCAGGTCCAGCGAGCCGGTCACGACGGACAGTTTGCGGAAGCCAATGAAGTTCCCGTGACGATCGGGTATGTCGGGATCGGTGATACGCCCGAAGAAGTGATTGTTCGATTTGCAGAAAACCTGGTCGACGACACATATCGTATCACGCTGGACGGGTCCGGCAGCGCGCCATTGGCCAATGTTCAGGGTGAAGTCTTCAACGGTGGCCAGGACTTCAGCTTCGATCTGACACTGGACCTTGGGGCGCGTGTTGTTGCGGTCGATCCGCAGCCCGTCACGCGGATGCCGGACGGCAGTCTGTCACAGAACCGAAATCAGATTGTCGTATATTTCAACGAGGATCAGCTGGACCCGGTGGCAGCGATCAACACCGACTTCTACCAACTGATTTTTACCAATGACACGGTTTCCAATGCGGATGATGTTCATCACAGTCCTACCGTGGTTGTTTACGATTCCGTGACCAACACGGCCACGCTGACTTTTGCCGGTGATATTGACCTGTTGAACAATCCCGGGCTGCCCAGTTCCGGAACCTATCGGCTGCGAATCGGCAACGATGAAGTCAAGCCGCTGGCACCAACACAACTTATACCGGGAACTGATCCGGGCTCCAGCTTTGACACGGCTAATGCGACTCTCGGTGATATCAGTGATCCGGTCGCCAACAGTCAAATTATCGACTCAAGCATCGATCCGCAGTTATTCCCTTTTGAATTTCCGGGAGCCAATGACGAACCGGGGCACCGGCAGATCGAAGTGGAAACGCATCTGAACGGTGGCGCTGATACCGGTGCGAGTGGTATTTCCAAGATAAACTATAACTTCAAAATCGACTACGGTTTCGACCCTCAGGGGAATGCCCTGAGCAATCTGATCACCGAGAACGAAAAACAACGCGCTCGGGAGATCTTTGATCTCTACTCCAATCTGCTCGGCATCGATTTTACGGAAACGGACAGTTCCGGTCTGACCATCGTCACAGGTGACTTGCGAGCACTGGACCCGGCCATTCCGACCGGTCCTGGCGGTGTGGCTGGTCTGGCAGGTGGTACCATGGCCATTATGGACATGGCCGAAAACTGGACGGACAACACGGGTGGCAGCTGGTTCGACGTGGCAATCCACGAAATCGGGCACTTGCTGGGCCTGGGTCATTCGTACGATCTTCCTCCGGAAACCATTCAGGGTGCTGATGGCGGCATCAATGCCGGCAGAGACGTGTTCGTTGAACCGAGCTTTCCGGGTGCCGCAGACATCATTCATGGCAGACACCTGCATCGACTGGACAGCATCGACATCGATATGTACGAATTCGATGTGATAAATGCCGGTCTGTTCAGTGCGGAAGTGATGGCCGAGCGACTGGCTGATTCCAGTACGCTGGATTCTGTGTTGAGGCTGTACCGTGAAAATCCCGATGGCAGTCGCGAACTGATCGCTCAGAACGACGATTATTTCAGCGAAGATTCGTTTATCGAATTATCGCTGGAACCGGGGCATTACTTCCTGGGTGTTTCGTCAACAGGCAACGACGCGTACGACCCGACCATTGCAAATACGGGGCTGAACGGTTCCTCAGATGGTCCGTATCAGATTCGGACAAACTTCCGTCCGAATGTGGACAACACCATTATTGACAGCACCGGAGTTGCGTTTGACGGTGACAGTGATGGCGTCGCGGGCGGTGTCTACAATTTCTGGTTCCGCGCCGCTGCAACAGTCGATACCCTGTTCGTGGACAAGGCAGCGGCCAGTCATCTGCTGACGGCCATTGACAGTACGCAGACGGACCTTCCATTCCAGCACGTAACCACTTTCAGCGTCGGTGACGGTATTCTCATCGACTCGGAAGTGATGACGATTACTGCCATCAACACGACAACAAACGTTGTGACTGTGACACGCGGCGTGCCGGCCGCTCACAGCCTTGGCAGTGTTATTCGAAATACGGCTTCCGACGGCCAGTTGTTGACACCGTTTGGCGTTATTGACGATGCGATTCAGGCTTCCGGGCCCGGCGATATCATTCGAATCGTCGGGAATGGTGGCCTTGACGGAATGGAGTCCACCATCGACGACAATTTGTCGTATCAGATTGGTTTTGACAACAACAACCAGATTCTGGAAGACGGTCGTGAGCTGGAGGTGCCTCAGGGCGTGACTGTCATGATCGACGCGGGTGCGGTCTTTAAACTGCAGAAAAGCCGGGTGGGCGTTGGCAGCTCATCGTCGATTGTCGACCGCAGTCGTGGTGCGTTGCAGGTGCTGGGTACGCCGGGTCGCGACGTTATCTTTACGTCATGGCTGGATGAATCGATCGGCACCGACACGAGTCTGGGAACACCGACATCACCTGATATCGGTAACTGGGGCGGGCTGGTTTTTCGCAACGATACCGATCGAGCACAGAACCGGTTCAATTATCAGACTGAGGGCATCTTTCTGAATTACGTCGCCCATTCCGACATTCGTTACGGGGGCGGCCAGGTCGTCGTTGACAACACGCTGCAGACCGTCAATCCGATTCACATCACGCGGGCACAGCCGACCATCGTGCATAACCGAATCACGATGAACGAAGATTCCGCAATGTCTGCGGACCCCGACAGCTTCGAAGAAGTCACGTTCAATACGCCGCGATATCAGGGGGGGTTGACTGCATTTACGAGCGATTACAAGCGAGTTGGTCCGGATATTTACGGCAACACGCTGCTGGATAACTCGACAAACGGGTTGTTCGTGCGTGTGCAGACATCAGCCGGGGCGGATACGCTGAAGCTGACCGTGCCAGGGCGGTTTGACGACCTGGATATTGTACATGTCGTCGCACAAAACCTCGAAATTCAGGGCACGCCGGGCGGTGCATTCCGCGAACAGACGGCGCCACAGGTCACGATTACAGCCGTGACGGGTTCCGGTACCGGAACTCTGGTACCTGGTGAGTCGTTCAGCTATCGAGTCACGTTTGTCGACGAGAATGGCTTTGAAAGCCCGGCTTCGGTCGCCACACCGACAGTAGTGGTGTTACCTGGCAACAGTGGTATGCTGCTGACGCAGCTTCCAGTGGCAACGGGTGTCTATACAGGGCGTCGTATCTACAGAAGCCAGGACGGTGGTGCCGGGACTTACGACCTGATAGCAGAGCTGGATAAATCAGCAACGAGTTACCAGGACGTTGGTGGCGATCTTGGGCGTACTCTAAACAGTGTCGCCCCCCGAAATCGCGCCAGAATCGACGCGAGTCTGGCGATCGACGCCGGTGTGATCGTCAAGCTTGAAGGTTCACGGATTCAGACAGGCTTCGGCGCTCAGTTGATCGCGGAAGGTCAGGCGGGTCGGGAAATCATCTTTACGTCCCGTCTGGATGACA
>JAAERP010000523.1 GCA_024230215.1 Fuerstiella sp.
ACAGGCAAAAGTCAGGGTAGAAGCATTCGCCGGAAAAGTGGGTCAGGTACCAAAAATGCAAAGCACCCTTCGGGCCGTTCCGGTTTTTGGTACCTGACCCCGTTTTCCTCGCCAACCCTGAGACCTGGTTCTGACAAAGCACCGGCCAGCTCATTTCGAGACGGAGAGTTTCAGATTCCGCAACTGAATGGCGGCGTCATAGTTCCCCGGAAGCTCCCAGCCGAGATTCATGTTGGCCACGGCATACTCTCGCGGATTATCGCTCTTAAGGTAGCCACGTGAGACGGCTTCTCGCAGACCTGCGAGAATAGATGGCAGGAGGTTCCTGTCGACATACACCCAGCGTTTCTGCTTCATGGATGTTGTCAGAACTTCCTTGCCAGCAATCGTATAAATGAACTTCCCAGTGGCATGCTTCTTCCCTTGATCCCTGGCCATGTGCGGAGGGGAGAAGTCATATCGTCTGTCGAAGAATGGAACGCCAAACCAGTAGAAGTTTCGATAGTCGGGTGATCCCTCGGCGATATTCTTCACGACCAGAAATAGCTGGAACTGAGCCGAGTGGAGACGAGGATCAGAGGTCTCTGGCGCGTTGTCCGATAACGAGAGAAGTCGAAGGTCTAATTGCAGTCGCACGTTCGACAGCTCGGTCAGAGGATAGCGTTCCAAAGCGTCCTGCTCGATAAGGAGATGCGGCCACGCTTCTCCCTGCTTGCGCATATGCTGACCGTATTCAACACCACCGCGGATATCCAGGATGAGGTCCAGTCGGTCCGCGGGAGAACCTGCGATCATCACTCGCTTCGCGGCATTCTCGAAACGAAGTCCTGCAGGCGAGAGGATCGGTGCGGCGTCTGCCAGCGAGTGTTGTGTTCCCCACTGGCAAAGCCTCCAAAGTGGCGTTCTGGTCTCGCCGTCGGCACGCAGGACGGCGGCGACGTTTCGCCCATGCGTGGAGCTCGGATAGCTCAGGTTGAAGCCGCGGCGAAACTGCAGGTCACCGAACAGTGGAATGTCATTCCGGACCTCAACATGGTTACCTGTTGGGTTGTGAACTTTCGGCTCGTCCGCTGCCAGAGCGGGTATGATCAGCAGGACGAGCATGGAGAGAACAGTTGCGTACGAAAGTTGTCTCGCGCCGCGACCGGTTTGCCGCGTCTTCTGGTGCGAGTGTTCAGGCAGCATGATGCGTTCTTCCAGGGTGTCAGCCAGGCCGTCGATGAGCGATTCCGAGAGGATCACTTCCGGAGGCGCGGCGCTAATGCTGCCTGGCGGTCCTGTCCGTTGTTCTCGATTTCACACACGACACGAATGCCAACATCGTAAATGCGTTGGAAGGGCCAGTAGTCTACGCGAACGGCGGAACGCGCGTCCTTCGGGCGGTCATACCATGAGCCGCCCCGAACGACCCGTCGTCCGTTGGCGAGGTCTGGATCGCCCGCAGGCGGGGATGGCCCGAACTGGCACTGACTGCTTGTCCATTCGGCGACGTTACCGTGCATGTCGTGCAGTCCCCAGGCATTCGGCTCGTAAGAACCAACGGGCGCGGACACTCGAAAGCGATCGTTGAACCGCGCGTCGGCAGGTCGCCATGGGTGAATCGCGCCCACTGGCAGCTTCCACGGCGCAAAGCTGTCGACTCTTTCCAGGTTGGCGTCGGCGAGATTCGCCTGCGTCGAGAAATCGTCATCCACTCCGCCGAAGGACAGAGCCCCGTTTGTACCGGCGCGGCAGGCGTATTCCCATTGCGTCTCCGTGGGTAAGCTGAACGTCCTGCCGGTTGTCTTTGTGAGCCACTGGCAATAGGCCATTGCCTCTGACCATGACACGCGCACCACAGGTTGATCAGGTTCATCGAGTGAATAGCCCCGTTCCTGGTCACTGAACTGCAGGAAATCTCCGTGCTCCAATCGGCTGTCATGCTCGGGATCGAAGCGTTTGTATTGGCGATTGGTCACCTCAAACCGGCCGATCCAAAATGCTTTGTCGATTTGGACGGGACGCAATGGTCGTTCATCCGCATACCCATTCACGTCGCCCATCACAAACCGGCCCGCCGGGATCAATGCGAGTTCCAGTTCGACGCCGTTACCGAGATCAATGACCTGCCGATCTTCCGCCACTGTTTGACGCCGCTTTGCCTCCCTGGCATCAAACGGCCAATCCGGCAGAGTGACCGGTTCGACCCTGGTCGGTTCGATTTCTGCCGTGACGAATTCGCCCGGCGTAAGTGGGGGCGGAGACGTGTTGTTCGTCACCCGCGGTTCAACAATCGCCTCGGGATCTTCATCGCGGCCAGCGAAGCGCCGCATCATCTCTCGCCGCCGCTCGCGCTGATGGGCGACCATGTCTTCACCGACGATTTCATGCCACGTGCCGTGGAACGGCGTGTTTAAATCGATCCATGTGATCAGTCGATCGCGAGCCTCAGCATCAAGTTGCACACCGTGGTGTCCTTTGCGCAGGAGCTGGATTAGGCGTGTTGTGTCGGCGTGAAAATCCATCGGGCTGAGTAGGTGCATGTCACTTTCGATCGTTGGCGATCGAACGAAGCGTCGCAAGGCCAAATAGGATGGGCTGAACTGGCTGCCGTTATTGTATGCGTCGCTGCCAGCGGTAGTGTGAACGTCCGCCTGGCGAAGGAAGTTCGGGATCAACTGTCCGTCCGTCCAATTCTTGCCGTTGTGGCAGCTGATGCAGTGTTGATCTAACACCGGCTGGACTTCCCGCTTGAAAGAGAAGCCGCGTGGCGGGCCGTACCAGGGACGGATCTCAGACGGGGGAGTGGCTGTCGCCATCGTCGTCCGAAGAGGAGGTGCGGTGTTCCGATGCTCGTGACAACCAACACACGAGACGTGCTCGCCGGGCATTCCAACCAGCCAGCTTCGCATCAATTGAAGCGACTTACCCTCCGAGTCGAGCGGTTGCACGGAGATCGGCATGTTTGCCGGAATGCGGAACAACGCTGATCCATCGTTCTCCACGGGCACCGTACCGAGGACTCGCTTCACATCCCAGGGCCCGTCGAGGCCAACTCGGTTGACCTGTCCTCCCATACCGTGATACGCGAAATGATAAGTAAACAGACGCAGCTTCTTCACCGTGCCTCGCGGGATTCCCTCAAGGCCAGGCCCGGTATACACGTCCGCCATGTGGACCACAGCATCCTTGCGTCCTTCCTCCACTCGGTTGGGAATGATCGGCGGCTTCACCGTCTGGCGAAGTGGGACTGGCTCCAGAAGAGCGTAGCCGGGCGTCTGCTTAATCAGAACCATATTGTCATAGATGTCTGCCAGATAGATGCCCCACGCGGATTGCGCGGTTGGTTGGGCTGAAACAAGAAAGTACTTTTCGCTCAGCGGCCACGGATGAAGAAACTTGGGCCAGCTGTTCCGCACCAGGCCGTCGCGCAGCACGGGTTCCACGGGCTTGCCGTGTCCTGGAATTCGCTGCACGACGCCATCGGCCTCGTGCCGACCTCGTGCCGTATCGAAAAGAACCAACTCACCAATGCGAGCGACGTCGTGGTGGCCACTGATTACCGCGACAAATTTCGAGGGATGGCCGGGAACAGGTCGAGCAAAGAAAGCGGAGTTGGGCCAGTAGGAGTTGCTTCCGTAGTACTCGAATTGCTCCGTCCCGTCCGGGTTCATGTGAAACAGGATGCGAGACACGAAATGGGGGATGTCCGAGTACTCCCACCTTAAGTAAAGCACGCGTCCGTTGGCCAGCACGGTCGGACACCAATCGTGGTCCTGATCAAAAGTGAGTTGGCGAATGTTCTCGCCCTGGTTGTTCATGACGTACAGGTTGGCGACGTGATCCGAGCCTTTGACGCATGGGACTCCCTGAAAGCAGGCCGTCGACGTGAAGATCATGTCTCCGCTCGGAAGATAGCATGGATCGTAGTGGTCCACGTCATTTTCATCAGCGGGCGTCACCTGTCGCAGGCCCGAGCCGTCCACGTTGATCTCGAATACGTGCCAACGCTCATCAGTTCCGATCGAAGAGAACAACAGTCGTTGGGCGTCGAAGTGGAGATCCACGTCGCCAACGAATCTGCCCCCCTCCGGCCTGTAGAGCGTCGTCAGTTCTTCGTCATTGCCTGCCATCGGCAAAGTGGCAATTTCGTCATCGAAGCCACTTCTTGACAAACTGCAGTTTCCCTGCCAGTTCGCTGGCAGGCCCAGGCGGGGCGAGGCGCTGCCTCGTTTGACAAGCATGAGACGATCGAAGTCCAGAAGCGGATTGGCCAGCAGAGCTTCATCGCGAAGCTCGTCAAAATCACTGACCAGTTCTTCAAGTCGTGCTGCCCCTGCAGCGTCCTGCTTGTTGTCTTTGTTGCCACTCAGTTCGTCGTATGCCTGCTGTAACGAGTTCAGTTTCTTCAGATACTCTGTGCCACCAGGATAACGATCGCCGAATGTGTCGCTCAGGTCTCCGATCGCCAACTCTAGCGCGCGCCATTCATTCTCCGCCACGCTTGATTGCGGTTTTCTGAGAGGCACCTCTTTCAATGGCGTAACGACAACCTTCTGCCACTGCTTGTCCCTGTTTAGATACTCAAGCGTGTTCTTCGTCAGTCGCTCAAGATTGTCGCGGCTGGTGTTCTCGGCGTTGCTATAGTGAGGCAATCGCCAACCCATGGCGATGATTCGGCCTTTACCCAATTCGTATTCCACCAACGGGTTCTCCGACCCACCGGGAGTTCGGGCCAGGAGCATTCCTCCGGCCGGTCCACGCGATGCATGAAAATCGGCGAAGGCCGGATGGCCCGAATTACTCAGCTGGGCAGTCGCACCATCAAGACGGAGGCCAACGAAGAGCGGATGCGCCCGCTGCACAGGAACAATTGCTGCCGTCGCGTGGTCCTTGCCCGGTCCGCCGCGTCGAGGGGTCAGCGGTTCGACCCCCAGCGTCCTGACCATCCCCAACGCCGCGCCGGACAGAAACAGACCATGCCCACTGTCGACGTACTGGCGCAACGCCGCGATTGTCTTCGCGTCGTAGATCGGACCGGGCGTGTCCATCGAATCGCCCTGGTGATACCAGATCACCCGATGTTGCTCGAGCAACAACGGCTCGCCGTTTTCGTCGAGGAAATTTCCGCCAGCGGCAGGGACGATGACCGTCGCGGCGGTAAGTTGTTTCGCCAGCTCGTATGCCGCCTGCGTTTCGGCTCCCCATTCCTCCGAATTCGGTTGCAGAACGAGAAAGCCCACGGCGGATTCGCCTCTCGCAATACCAACATCGGCGGAGAGAATGAATGACGTGGCAAGGATGGTCAGAACTGCAGAATGCGCTGTCTTCATTGGCCTGTCCCTGGGAACAAAGCTGGGTGTTCAGAGGCAATCCGAACTCTAATCATCCAGTTTACATGACAGTGCGTGTGCTTGCCAGGAGTACGCGCTGACATTCGCCGAGGCAAGGTTAAATCAGGAATTGCGGTCTTGTGCGGGTACCGTCGGCCTGCGTCTTGTCATCGACATCGGGGCACCAGAGCGAAAAAGACAGCGATGAGGTCGCAAACAACAACGCTGACGATCTGATGGCTTTTCTTTCCGGCTTCGGAGACCGACAATGGGACCTGGTGCTTTGTCAAAGCCAGGTTTTAGGGTTGGCGAGGAAAACGGGGTGGGCCATGCGTTCGTGTCTTGTCATTTTACCGATGATTGTGATGTGCCTTGGCTGCAACCGTGCCGAGGAAGCTCGGCAGAAAGCCGTCCAAAAAAATCTCAAGCAGATCCAGCTTGCTTTGAAGAACTACCACCAGACATACCAACCGTCTGATTCGGAGCTCCTGCAGGTGATCACCGCCGAGACCGAATACTACACCACCGGCCCACAGCAGGGTCGACCGCCAGATGGCATGTTTCCAGCAGGGACGACAGTCAACGTCGTTGAAGAGTCCGGCAGCTATATGTTGGTGAAATCAGAAAGCGGTATTGAGGCATATGTCGCCGCCGATGCCGTCAGAAAACAGGAGGGTGCGACCATGGACGTGTCTGGAATCGTGGAAGGTGGCAATCGGTTCGCTTTTGATCTGTATCAGGAACTGCGGTCAGAGGAGGGCAACCTCTTCTTCTCGCCAGGCAGCATTTCGACTGCCCTGGCAATGACATTTGCCGGAGCCGCTGGCGAGACTGAAGCGGAGATGGCGAAGACGCTGCATTTTCAGATGCCAAAGGACCAGCTTCAGGATGGGATGCACGTCCTGCAGGCGTATTGGACGACATCGGACAAACAGAAGGGTATCCGGCTGAATCTGGCGAACCGTCTGTGGGGTAATGAAGGCTACGAGTTCCTGCCGGAGTTTCTGGCGGTGACTCGTGAGAAGTACGGCGCTGAACTTGCCCGTCTTGATTTTGCCCGGACCGAGGATGCACGGCAGACGATCAATGGCTGGGTTGAGGCTCAGACGGAAGACAAGATCGCAGAACTGCTTCCCGCAGGCGTGCTTTCAGCCGATACGAAGCTGGTGTTGACGAACGCCGTCTACTTCCACGGCAACTGGTCTGATCCCTTCAAAAAGGATCGCACGAAGGAAGACGACTTTCACTTGACGGCAACGGACAGGATTCAAGCTCCGATGATGCACCGTTGGGACGAGTTTCGGTATGGAACAGTCGATGATCTCCAGATTCTCGAACTGCCATACGGCGATGGCAGTCTATCAATGGTTGTCCTGCTGCCCAAACAGATCGATGGCCTGCCTGACCTTGAATCCCGGCTGACACTCCAGAATCTGAAACGATGGATGGCAAGCGTGAGGCACGAGGACGAGGTAAGGGTCTGCCTCCCGAAGTTCAGGACGACTTCTCAATATCAGATGGCCGACACCCTGAAGACGATGGGAATGGAATCGGCCTTTGACGCCAACGCCGCCGACTTCTCTGGCATGACCAGTGGCCGGGATCTGTTCATCTCGGAGGTTATCCACAGAGCCTTCGTCGACGTGAATGAGGAAGGCACCGAAGCGGCTGCGGCCACCGGCATCATCATGGAACCTACTTCCGCCCCCTTTGAGGAACCGAAGGAGCCCCCGGTCTTCCGAGCCGATCATCCGTTCGTGTTCATGATTCGAGACAACCGCAACGGTGCGATCGTGTTCCTTGGCCGAATCACAAATCCACTGGAATAGCCGCAGGGACAATAACGAAACGCAGGTCACAGATCGCTGGTAGTTGGCGCGTCGCATCCATGGACATGTGGGACAACGGTTTTCTGAATGCTCGGCTGGTTGACGCTCAGCGGCTGGATAGAGCAGTTTACTTATTGTCGTGAACGATACTGGCTCGCGGGGGTAACAAGACTGCTCTTGAAAAGCGATCTTCGCGGCCACAGGTCAGCGTGAAACGCTGTAGTTGATTCGATTAACTGTTGATAGTGAACGTGCTCATGCGATTTTTCGTTGCCTCCCAACTCATCGTCGTGCTTGCTGTTGCCCCTTGCTCGGCAGCAGATCTGGAATGGATGAAGGTATCCAATGGCCATGTGGCCTCGTTCCTGGCGAATGGCGTCACTGCACACCGAGGCAACTCAAGCGAATTTCCCGAGAACACGATGCCGGCTTTTCAGAGCGGTATCGACGTTGGAGCCGACTGGGTCGAACTCGACATCCTGCGGACGAAGGACGGGAAACTGGTCGTCATTCATGATCGGACGACAGGACGTGTCGGAGATGGGGACCTGGTCGTCGCTGATTCCACCTATGAAGCACTGGCGAAGATCGATGTCGCCACCGACTTTCGACGACGCAACGGGAAGACTGTTGAAGATTGCCCACCACGGAGTACTCCTCTGCTGAGGGATGTTCTGTTGCTCGTGATGAAACAGGATCGGACTCGACTTTCAATCCAGCCCAAGATGGATTGTGTGGCCGACGCCGTGGCCCTCGTCAAATCAATGAAAGCTGAGCGTTGGGTTGGGTTCAACGATGGAAATCTCGAGTACATGGCCGACGTGAAACAGCTTGCACCTGACATCCCTGTGTTTTGGGATCGAGGCAAAGACACGAACATCGCCGAGGACATTGCCACCGCCGGAAAGCATGGCTTCGAGGCTCTCGTCCTGCATCATGAAGGCGTCACGCCGAAGAAGGTCCGGAAGATCAAAGCGGCAGGCATCGCGGTCGGTGCCTGGACCGTCAATGATTCGGACACGATGAGTCGGCTGCTGGATGCAGGTGTTGAGCGGATTTACACAGACCATCCTCGTCTGCTGCTTACGCTGAAATCCAGATGAACCCGCGGTGGACAATGATGGAGAACCAGTCTTCCGGTGGTCACACAAGGATTTCCCGTATGACACGCGACGGTTCAACGCCTGTCAGGCCCGCATCAAGCCCCTGGATCCTTGTGGTGAATCGGGCGTGGTCGATGCCCATCAGGTGCATGAGCGTGGCGTGGAAGTCTCGAACGTTGACGCCGTCCGAAACAATGTTATAGCCGAACGGGCAGGTCTCGCCATAAGTGACGCCGCCGCGAATCCCGCCGCCGGCCATCCACATGCTGAAGCAGCGAGGGTGGTGGTCCCGGCCGTAGTCCGTCGCTGTCAGCGTTCCCTGCGAATAGTTGGTGCGACCGAATTCGCCACCCCAGACAACGAGTGTGTCATCAAGCATTCCTCGCTGCTGCAGGTCTTCCAGAAGCGCTGCGGCGGGCTGGTCAGTTTCCTTGCACTGCTGCCTGATACTGCCGGGAAGGTTCGTGTGCTGGTCCCAGCCCTGATGGTAAAGCTGAATGAACCGGACTCCGCGTTCGGCCAGTCGCCGAGCCAGCACACAGTTCGCTGCAAAGGTGCCAGCCTTTGTCGCGTCAGGTCCGTAGAGATCCAGGACGTGTTTGGGCTCATCGGCGATGTTGGCGACTTCCGGAACGCTGGCCTGCATTCGAAAAGCCATTTCGTACTGACCGATGCGCGACGCCAGTTCAGGGTCACCCAGTCGATCCTGTTCCAGAGCGTGCAGTTGGTTGAGACGGTCCAGCATGCTGCGTCGACTGTCTCGGGAAACGCCTGGCGGATTGGAAAGATACAGCACCGGTTCTTTGCCGGATCGAAACTGCACACCCTGATAACGAGCCGGCAGAAATCCCGATCCCCACAATCGCGAATACAGCGGCTGTCCTCCCTTACCTTTCGTGATCAGCACGACAAATGCCGGCAGGTCCTCGCTGTCACTTCCAAGCCCGTAATCCAGCCAGGCACCGATGCTCGGTCGCCCGGAAATCTGCACTCCGGTCTGCAGAAATGTGATGGCTGGATCGTGGTTGATGGCTTCGGTTTGCATCGACCTGATGACAGCGATGCGATCGACCTGATTTGCCATGTGCGGCATGAGGTCGCTGACCCACGTTCCGCTTTGCCCGTGCTTTTCAAAGCGGAAGATGGAACCCGCCAGAGGAAGAATTGCCTGATTACCCGACATGCCGGTCAGACGCTGCCCCTTTCGCACTGAATCGGGAAGAGGCTCGCCCTGCTGCTCATTCAGCAGCGGCTTGTAATCCCACGTATCCAGTTGCGATGGTCCTCCAGCCTGGAACAGGTAGATCACTCGTTTGGCTCTGGGAAAGTGATGTGTCGGATTAATCACACCGCCGCTGGAGATGCCCGGCTTTGGCGTTGCGCTGGCATCGTCGGCAATAGCATCCCGCTGCATCAGATGTCCGGCTGCGAGGCCGCCGAATCCCATTCCAAACTGTTGAAGCCAATGTCGTCTCTGCATGAGTTGGGTCATGACTATTACCTGGTTGAGATTTGCGTCATTCGTTATCAAACCCGAGATCGAGAGTTGCGTGTCGTGGAGTTCGCCGGAAGTCGCTACGTCGTTTGTATCGAATTGGAATTCCAGCCAACGCCACTATCTTTCGTATCACCTCAGCATGATCGTTTCGTCGTAGGCGATGATGGTCTGGACGACGACGGTCGTGGCGGACAAATCAGCACGATCAGTCGATTGGCTGGCGGGCCGTGCGCCGACTTTCAGTAACTGGTCGGCCCGAGTGTTGTCTGCCTCAAAATAAGCCCGTTGTTCGTGGTAGAGTTCGTTGATGACGCTCCGTTCTCTGTCCGTTGGCGGCCGGCTAATCAGTCGGCGGAACAATTCACTCCAGCGGTTGTTAAGTGCCTTCCTGTGATTCTTCACAAGACTTTCGGCGAGTACCCGGGACGCTTCGACATATTGGGGATCGTTCAGCAACACCAGTGCCTGAAGCGGAGTCGTTGTGAGTTCGCGCCGAGCGGTGCAGCTTTCACGGCTGGTTGCATCAAACGTCAGCATCGAAGGAGGCGGAGCTGTCCGTTTCCAGAATGTGTAGAGGCTCCGTCGATAGAGGCCGTCGCCGGTCGATTGTCGGTACGACTTTCCGGTTCCAGCTTCTCTCCACAGACCTGTGGGCTGATATGGCATCACGCTGGGGCCGCCAATTGTTCCTACAAGCAGCCCGCTGGCATGCAGCGCTGCGTCGCGCAACTGCTCGGCGGATAAACGATACTTTGGCCCGCGAGCCAGCCAGACGTTATCAGCATCACGTTCGTAAACGCTGGGATCACTCACAGCTGAGGATTGACGATAAGTCGCCGACAGGACGATCCGACGACACAGCAAATGCAGATCCCAACCGTCGTCCATCAACGACCGCGCGAGATAATCGAGCAGCTCGGGATGCGAAGGCGGAGTTCCCTGCGAGCCAAAGTCTTCCAGCGTGACAACAATGCCTCGCCCAAAAAACATGTGCCACATACGATTGGCGATGACTCGGGCGGTCAGCGGGTTGTGTGGATCAGTCATCCAACCGGCCAGAGCCAGCCGGTCGTCGCCTCTTGTTGAAATGGTGTTGAGGAACTCAGGAGTGTCCGCACTGACCTGATCACCTTTGGACCTGTATTCGCCCCGGCCGAGGACGTGAGTTACCGGGGCATCGTCAAAGTGCCGCATGACCATAATCTCACGGATACCGGTGACGACTTCGTTTTCATGTTCCCGAGCACGCCGCAGTTTGGCTCTGGCAACGCGGACAGACTTGTCCGCCGTCAGCAATTGATGGTCCAGTGCCATGGCCGCATCAATCGACTGCGGCTGTACGCCTGGTCGGACGGCGCGATAAAGCGATGCCACCTCGGCGAGTGACAACTGCAGATCAAAGACGTTTAGATCATCAACGACACCGTCGCGAAAACCGACATCACGAAAACGAGCGCCGAGTGCCATCTTTACCTGACCGACTTTCATATCACCCCACTCTTTGCGGTGGCGGATATCACGGGTCAGACCGTCCCGTTCGATATCGACATCAGACAGCCGACCATTGACAAGCAGACGCAGCCCCGCCGCCTCTCCGCTTCCATCGTGTGTAATCGCAATGTGAGTCCACCTGCCCGTTGGAATCGAAGTTTGGCTTTGAATCCGGACGGCATTGCCCGGCCAGAAGTGGATCATTGAAAACTCCGGATGGCCGTTGTCAATCGTGAGCTGCAGCCCGCGAAATCCGGAGTCCTCGGCAGCCACCGACTGGTGCAGCAACAGCATTCGCGGGTGTTTCGTGGCAGGCTTCACCCACAGACTCAATGAAAACGAAGACGTAAGCCCGAACTCCGGAGCCCCGTCACAGGCAATTTCCCGATCGCCGTTACACAACGTGGCACTACCTGCGACTCCTTCGGCATCACCATCCAGCGGCATGTGCAGGACTGGCTTACGAACTTCCGGTAGTGCGTTGATCAACGCATCCGGACGCAGCTTCCAGTGCGAACGGGCAGCCTGCAGGACTTGCTCATATTCGTCTTCAGCCTGTCCGACATCAATTCTCGCCTTGTCGTGCGTTTCACGTTCCTGTCCCTGATACAGCAGCATGGCAGGAGTGGGCTGCGAGAACGTGAAGTGCGAATACAGGCCTGACTCATCAATGTCCGAGAAGTATGCTGAGAGTCGATAGAAGTCTCGTTGCGTGATCGGGTCGAATTTGTGGTCGTGACATCGGCAGCATTCCAGCGTCAATCCCAGGAAGGCTGTTCCTGCAGTTGTTGTCCGGTCATTGATTCCCGTCAATCGAAATTCTTCCGGAGTGCTGCCGCCTTCGTTGGTCTGCCGATGAAGCCGGTTGAATGTCGTCGCCAGTCGCTGATTCTGAGTCGCGTTGGGCAACAGATCGCCGGCAATCTGTTCCGTGATGAATCGGTCATATGGCATGTTGCTGTTGAAGGCCTCGATGACCCAATCGCGCCACGGCCAGACTTCCATGGCCACATCGCTCTGATAGCCGAAAGTGTCCGCATAGCGAGCGACATCCAGCCACATGTTTGCCATTCGCTCGCCATAGGCTCTTGACAAAAGCAGTTGATCGACGACTGTCTCGTAAGCTTCAGGTGATTTGTCGTCCAGAAAGTCATCCAGTTCACTGAGCGTTGGCGGCAGTCCGGTCAGATCAAACGTTACCCGTCGCAACCATGTCGCTCGATCAGCCTCTTCGCTGGGAATGAGCTTTTTGTCCCGCATCGTTTCTGCTACGAAACGGTCGACGTCATTCTTTGGCCATTTGCCGACGGCTTGAGGAACGGCAACAGTTTCCGGCACAGGCTCAAGAGACCAATGCTTCTGATACGTCGCCCCTTGCTGAATCCACTCAACGAGCAACTTCTTCTGGTCACCTGAGAGTTTCTTCCCATCCTTTGGCGGAGGCATCACGGAATCTGGATCATCACTGAGAATCCGCTCGACCAGCGTACTCTCGTCGGGGGCTTCAGGGACAATCGCTCCGTGTTCGAAAGCGGCCTCGCGATCATCCAGCCTCAGGTCTGATTCCTGATTATCCTCATCCGGACCATGACATGCAAAACAGTGCTCGGAGAGAATCGGCCTGATATCCCGGTTGAACATGACCGGCTGATCGGCAAATGCCGCGCTGCTCAGCAGAGTCATCACAAAGGTCAGGGTGCTGGTAAGATTCTTCATTTTGAAGGCTCCGGCATATGCCGACAAACGGGCATGAAATACACGTCCTGGGCCGCTATTCTGTACTTGCGATGTCTGATTGTCTTGTATCACAACAGGTGTATTCTAGTATGATTTGACGATGACTCAGGCCAGTTCTAAAGAAACGGGAAGAGCGTTCAGTGACGCGTTCTTCCGGCAGCAACCTGATGCGCAAAGCGTAATCGAGCTGTTCGACTATTTGCCGTCTGCACTCTTTTACGCCAAGGACGCGCAGCATCGGTATGTCGCTGTCAACAACCGAACTATGGCGGACGTCTTCGGGCTCGATGATCTGGAAGCTCTGCTGGGGCGAACGGACAGCGATTTCCAGCCTCCCGCTTTGGCCGAGGCCTATCACGCAGAAGACCGCCGAGTGATGGAGTCAGGACATTCCATTCCCAACCAGGTCTGGCTGGTTCCTCACGTCCGCGGGGTACCACGCTGGTACGTTTCTTCGAAAACGCCACTCTCAACTCCCAATGGCAGCGTGATCGGAATTGCCGGGGTCATGTACCCGATTGATACTCCAGACGAGCAGGCATCGTTCTTTCAGGAATTGCTGTCGGCCGTACGTTTCATGGATGAGAATTACATGACCACAATTTCGATGAAAGAGATGGCCGAAATCGCCGGGTTGTCCTCCACTCACTTCAATTTTCGGTTCCGGAACATTCTGCGCATGTCGCCAACCGAATATATCATGTCTCGCCGAATCCAGGATGCGCAGAAGCTTCTCACAGGTACGTCTCAGGCCATATCGCAGATTGCAGCAACGGTCGGCTTCTTCGACCAGAGCCACTTCACAAAACGCTTCCGCAAATTCACCGGTATGACGCCGCTCGCGTACCGGAAACGGTTCCGATAGTGATGGCTGCTCGACGCAGATTCAGACGACTTCGGGGATCTCCACACTGCGATCGCTGGCGATCGTCGAAAAAACTCACGTCAGGAACAGCCATCGCCAAACTCAGCCTGCGTTGAACAACAGGTCTGCCCAGGCTTGTTTGGCCAGGGAGGCAGATTCTCGAAGTAAACTGCGATATACTCACAGACATGTCCGATATCACCCAGATTTTATCCGAGATCGAACGAGGCGATTCCAGGCTATGAGGCTGTCCGGATACCCACCTGTTGGAAGCCATCTTTCGCGCTCAGGAACGCAGACCTGTTTTCGATTCGATTTGATTGGCGTTTCAGTGAGGTTCTCCGTGCAACTTCTGACTGCAAGTGTTACTGTCTTCCTGTTGTCCGGCGCCTCAATTGCTGCAGGGCAAACTGAGACGCCCAGCCGCGACGGTCTCCTGTTGAGTTGGGAACTGCGAGAGCCACTCGCAGCCGCGTCCTCGCGACACATAGCCGACGACAGTGGCCAGGCGAACGACGGCTCGTTTCAAGGTACGGCGAGCGGTGGGACCAACCCTTTATGTTTCGAGTTCGATGGGAGGGGTGCCGTTGTCGCCGAGAGGCCCATTCGTCCGGACCGGCTTACGGTGGAAGTCGTCTTCCGCGTCGACAGCACGCGAGGCCCTCTGCAGCTGATCGTCACCACGCATCCGCCGAAGGTCCGCAAAGCGACCGGGGTTGTTCCAGGAAACTCCCGTCAGTGGTTCCTGCAGATTCGTGGCGAACCACCACGACAGAACGGCTATCTGGGATTTGTCGAGTTCGGCATCTTTGGCGAAGACGGACGATGGCACTCGCTCCTGTCGGAGACTCGCGTCGCTCGCGGTTGGCACCATTGCGTCGGCACGTTCGACGGCGAGCGGGTGCGGTTCTTTCTCGACGGAAAGGAACAATCTCGCACACAACCCGGACGAACCGGCGAGTACAAGGGGCGAATCAATCAGCCACCCGATGCGCTGATCAATCTGCCAGCCATCGGGACGAATTCGCTCAGGAATCCCAACGGCCTTGTGGGTGCCGTCGCGCTGGCTCGCTTTTATGACCGAGCGTTGAATGACGACGAGATTCATCAGAACCTGGCATACGCCGCGACAATCGTCCCCGAGCTCACTAAGCGGACTGCGCGCACACGGCCGAAGAAGCCGCCGTTCAAGGTGATTTACAGCAATGACTTCACGAATACGAACATCGTCACGCCCTGGCACAGGAAGGGCGAAGCGTTTCACCCGGATCACCTGCGCGCCTCGGTGCGCGAAGCAGAAGGCGTGAGCGTGCATATGCTACAGCCCGCTCATGGTGCCGTGCCGTGGTGGCCGAGCAAGCTGTATTCTCTGGACAAACATCACGCCTGGTGGTCTCGGAACTTTGGCATCGAACCCGCGACGCTGCGTTACCCGGGCGTGCATCAATACATCCTGGACGGGGGCGACCCGTTTGACGACTTCGTCGACGAATGCCACAAAGTCGGGCAGAAGCCGTTCATCTCGTTGCGGCTGAACGACACACACCATCTTCATCACGCCCAGACGCCGCGTAACACGCGAGGTATTCATTCGATCAGCCAGTTCTACGTCGAGCATCCCGAATGGTGGCTGGAGGCGGTCGGCTCCGGGCTCGATTGGTCCGTCCCGGAAGTGCGTCAGCGGATGCTCGCTTTCATTGAGGAGATCTGCGGGAACTACGACCTCTCTGGCATCGAACTGGATTTCATGCGGTTTCCGAAGTTCTTCAGGGACGACGTGCCTGTCGATCGGCGCGTCGAAATCATCACACGGTTTGTGTCAGATGTGCGCAGTGTGCTTGATCGAACGGCCAGGCCGGACCAGCATCGGTGGCTGTGTGCTCGAGTCCCGTGCCTGCTGGAGATGCACGCTGACATCGGCGTCGACCTCCCGATGCTTGTCGACGCAGGCGTCGAGATGCTCAATCTCTCTCCCTCGTTCTTCACGTTTCAAGCGCACGACGTTGGCAGGATCCGCCAACTTGTCCCCGACGTGATGCTCTACCTTGAGATGTGTCATTGCACGATGACCGGTCAGCGGCTGACCACGACTGGCGGGGACAACTTCCTGTTCATGAGAACCACGGATCAACAGTTCTACACCACGGCACACGTTGCGTACCGCCGAGGCATCGACGGAATGAGCCTGTTCAACTTCGTCTACTACCGCGACCACGGTGTGCCCGGTCGCGGTCCGTTCAACGAACCGCCGTTTCACGTGTTGCAGCATCTCGCTGATCCCGCCTGGCTTGCCAAACAGCCTCAGTGGTACTTCCTCGCGGAGAATGGGTTCACCAGTTCGACAGGGCAATTGCCGGTTCGTTTCGAGAAGGGCGACGCTCATACATTCGAGTTGGACATGGCACCCACCGAACACCAATCACGAGATGGCATCTTCCGGCTGATGACCGCCGAGGATGCGTCGCAGAGTCAATGGATGGTGAAAATCAACGGCACAACGCTTGAGCCAATCGCCTTTTCCGAGAAGCCTCTTGCCCACTCCTACGAGTCGGGCATGGGCGAACCGCGCGAGTATGTCTGCTTCAGCTGTCCACGAGCACTCGTGCGGGACGGCACCAACAGGATCGCGTTGATCCTGGAGAATGGACGACCGGTGACGGTGAAGTACTGGGACCTGGTGCTGCCTTAGATTCACGCCGTGGCGAAAGAGGCACCCCTGCGTTTCGACTGCGCCCAGTCCCTGGCTCAGCGTTTCTGCGGCTGATCTACCGGGAGCCACTGGACTCCATCAGCAATGACGTACCCGTCTGTCGCGACATTGGTGATCGACACGGCGCCTTCGGCCTCAAATGCGTACATTCCCAGCGAAATGAACTTTCCGTCGATGGGTGGTTTCACTCTTTGGTTGACGGTGATGTTTCTTGTACCACCGGCGAATGTCACGGTCACCGGAACATTCGAGGCGCGGTTTTCATGGGGAGCGTACGCAAGTCGCACTTCGTAGATGCCTGGCCTGGGGAGTTTGGCGTTAAAGATCGCGATCGCTGCCCCGTCTCCTCGATGATCGTCGTGTAGATAGCTGCCGCCGACAACCGGGGTTGAAAAAGTGCTTTGGATCCACTTGCCGGTCCGTCGTGCCGACAAGTCGTCTGCCACGATGCCTGGGAATTCTTCGGCGACCGCCTTCGGTTGGGTCTCAACGTTGTCAATTGCACTGGGAAACCCCGCGGCTTCGCCAAGTCCGCCTTCGGTCGAACGGCCAGGCTCGGAATAGATCCGAATCTCCGTCACGGCGACCGGGGCGGACGACCGAATCAAACGGAACCGCACTCGCTTCGTTTCAATCGGATCGAAATTGAACACGTAACGACGCTGCTTGAATTTGCTGGAAATACTGGCCACTTGCTTCCATTCTCCGTCGACCAAAGCATCGGCGGCAAAGGTCGACGAGTTGTGGCGGTTCGCAAGCGACAGGTGAACACACGCGATTTTCTTCGGAACCGCAAATTGGAATTCGATCGGGTCGCTTCGCCAGGGTACCGCCCTGGACACTCTTGTGATTTCACGATTCCATCCGTCGACAAGAGCCGGGTGGTTGGTTCCGGCGGTTCGAGCCAGGTCGTCCGGGTCGGAGTTCCTTACGCCAGGAATGTAACATCCGTCCTTCACCAGGGTCTGTTGCAGTTCGACAAGGTGATCTTCGTGGATGCCTCGGGGGCTCGCGCCATATTTCGTCGCGATCGCCGCTGCGGTACCGACAACCTGGCCAGTCGCCGCCATAGGCCGCTGAACTCTCACGCCTCCAAGTGCCATGTGCGAGGCACTCATGCATCGACCAGCCATGAACAGATTGTCGATGTTTCTTGAGTAGAAGCTGCGGTAAGGCATTCCCGTTCGCTTGCCACCGTAGACGTGAATCGCGTCAATTCCCTGGGTGAAATATCCGTGTGGCTGGTGGTCGTCGATGCCCCAATCGGTAAACGCCACGACGTCCGGATGGTTTTGATTTTCATCAAAGTCCTTTTGCGTCATAAGGTAATCGCCCACCAGCCGTCGACTTTCGCGCACTCCCGGCACGTAGTTCAACCAGACCATTCGCAGGTTTCGATTCGATTTAACTCCCCGAGGATCATAGTTCTTCGCGTACCCCCAAAGACCGACATGAAGTCGAAAGAGCTCGTCGCGAATCTTCTCCGCGTCCTCGATCGTGTTCGACATACCTCCCAGTTCAATATACCACGTGAAAGCACCGCCTCGTTTTGAGCCGCTGGAACTGATCGGCCGACCGGGTCCCCTGATCGCCTTGTCAAAGGCCTCTGGACGAATGATCTGTTTGGTTCTTTCGATGGGATTCCTGAAATCAGTCGGCGAATTGTACTGGTACGCCCAGGCTGGCGTTTCAAAAGGATCCTTCCGTCCCACATCCTGAAAGTCAGCGCGATACAGGCTATTGCCCATGGTGTGAGTGTTTGCTTTCTCAGGTGCCATTGTCTCGTCGCTGTCGGAACGTGCCTCCGTGCCCATCCGCCATTCTGCTCCCGCGTAGAAACCGATCCAGCCGTGCCCGGTCGTGTCGATGAAGAGCGGCGCTCGAAAACGTATCCGTTGTCCGCTCTGGACGTTCAACCCCAGGACAGCGGAGATCGTCTCCTTGTCGAACATCTCCACACCGGTTGCGCGAGTATTGAGAAAGAGGGAAATATTCGACTCTCGCGCGACGACCCTGGCCAGGTGAACAGAGTCTGCAAAACTGGTCCACCCCTGGGGTGGATAGAGTTCTTCTGCAATGCCCGTGACGTTGATCCGGTCTTCACCTTTGCCAATCAGTCCCATTGGCGGCACCATGATTTCTGATGAACTATTGCCGCCAAGGACCGGTCGGTCCTGCACAAAAGCGACTCGGATTCCATTACGGGCCGCTGCGATCGCGGCGCCGAGTCCGCTGGAACCGGCGCCAACGACGACGACATCGAAAGGGCCAACGTCTTTGACCTTCGAGCTGACACCGGCGTACCTTAATCGTTGAGCCGCGAGTGCGTCCGGTTCGTTGGCAGGGGTGAAGTCGCCGGTTGCCAATACAATGGTGTCACACCGTCCCCACCAGCCACTGCGGTCAATCACACGCACTTCGGTGTCACCCGCCACCAACTCGAAATCACCACCGTCGATCCATTGCCATGCGTCAGCGTCTGCTTTGCCAAACGAGGTCGATGATTTTCTGCCGCCAATGGAGACGCTGAACCGACCGGGAGAATGAGAGGGATACCAATCACGACAGCGGACCCACAAGCGATACGTACTGGTTTCCGTCACCGTCACCTTCCCAATCGCGTCGGCAACCGGACGACCGACACCGGTGGCAAGCAAATAGGGAGAGCCCATGATATCGACATGCTGCGAGTCGTTGGACCATCCCCCAACCTCAGACAGTGATTCTGCTTCCTGCCAGATGACGATCTCCTGCGCACTGGTAACATTGCCGGAAAGCAGGATGAGTAGAGCGAACATCAACACGTGTCGCAAAGACGTGCGACTTCGGAGAAGCACCGCAGAGGCCACCCACTGAACTTGAAGAAACAACGTCAACTGGTACGAATGTGTCATTCCTGTGAGCTCTCTTTACGATGGAGGATCACGAGTGTGCTGTCGATCATGGTCAACGCGGCTCGCAACCCGGACAAGTCGTAATTCACCTGCCACGGGTTCTCATGGTCGGCGACGTTCTCCGGCACTCCAAGTCTGTCCAGCACCTGGAATCGGGCCGGCTCGGAGTTGTCAATTTCAACTGAGTAAAGCAAAGACGCCCCGACGGCATCCGCGTTCCTGGTGCTGGTGCTGGGCGCGACTTCAGGGATGGCGATCTCAAGCATTACAGTATAGCTGAGTTCTTCGCCCAGCATGTAATCCGCCGGATTGAAGGAGCCATTTCTCGTGGCGCCGGAAACGCTGTCCACTCCGTTCGCAATTCTCGCCGCAGATTCGTCCTTCGCCTTCTTCCACCGACTGCGTTTGTAACTCCAGTACGGTAACGTACGGGGGTCTGCCGCACCTTCGGCTGCGAACAGGGTGTGGATGTGAAACGCAGACTGGTTCTCCAGCCAAATCGCCATTCCAGGTGGAGTCGCCGGGAAGGTCGGGCCTTTCTGCAGTTCAAGTTCGAGCAAGTACTCGCCGGAAACCACGTACCTGAATCGAAGATAATCGTCCAGGTCGACCGGTGTGGACTCCGGTGTGGACTCCGGTGTGGACTCCGGTGTGGACTCCGGTGTGGACTCCGTATTGGCGCTCAAACTCATGAAGGCTCGAATCGGAGGCAACTGAAGAACCACGGTCGTTGCAAGGCCGGCGGCTACAACCACACACGTGATCGCTTCCCGCCTTCTCAGGTAACGGCAGAGACGGTGAAAATGATTCCCGACATGCCATGTGACAGTGATCACGAAGCACAGCCCGAAGATCACGTGTAGACTGATCACCGTGAGGGAGAAGGGGCCCAGAAAAGCAAGGACGCCGGTAACGACGACCACCCACATGACGACGAAGAGGCTGATGGTGACAACGGTCCGTTGAGTTTCTCCCTGCTGCACATTGCCTGCCATGGTTGGATGCCGACCTTTCAACGGAGACTTGCTCGCCTCACTGAGCGCCCACGGGTTAGGACACGGGCGATGTAGAATGCACGACCTGCTCGCACAACTCGATTCCCCCAGAGTATACACTGAGTCGATACGTTCCGCCGCTCGACGGTGAATTGGCCCACCGACTGTCGTTGGTTCTCCAGCGCAGAAATTCCACGTCGTCCACGAACCTGAAAATCTGACTGCGGAATTCAACGTGTAGATAATCGGACATCGTTTCCACCAACGTCGTACGGCTCATCGTGGAAACGATGTCTCTGACCTTCTCCAGCGCCTTCGCCGGATCACCCTCGAACGCCAGCGGCTGGATACCATGAAGCGTGGTGGATGCGGATGTCGAGACGCAATTCGGCGATGACGGAACGTCGGAAAGACGACCGTTGTGGACGCCGAGATCAGAAGGGCGTCTCGCGGTGAGACTTAGAAAAAAAGTGCCCGCGATTGCGGTCACCATGACCCCGGCAAGGACAACAATCAGCGTGTACATTCTTCGCCGTTTCATGGATTGCAGAGCGGGGGCGGGAAGGATTGATTTGATGACCAGCTGTCGGCACCAGCCCTGCAGCAATCACCATCCTGCTGCCTGAGACCATTTTTCATGCCAGCGACGGAATGTCAAACTGCGAAGCATGCGGAGGTCGGGGACTGAGCGTCGACTTTCGTGTTTAAGACGTTAGTGCTGGATTCCAGGTTAATCTTCGATCGATATTCCTACTGCGCGACAGGTCCGCGTTGAGAATACCGGTTCGGTCGCGAATTCTGTTAGCCTACGTTTGTCCGGTTTTTGCAGATTGCGAAGAAGCGGCCGAACTCACAGAGAATCTGATCACTTTGTGACTTCAGCCGCTCATACGACGGTAGTACAGGATTTTTGTGAAACCCAGGTGGTCACACACCCGCATCACAGAATCTATATTTCTTCAGACACGTCAGATTTTTGTTTCGAGCAATTGCTCGTATCAGCCGCCGCACGGCGGATCCGGAGTTTTTACCCATGGCAGGGACGGTTCGCCTGATTCTGGCGTTTCATAATCATCAGCCGGTCGGCAATTTCGACGGGGTGTTCGAACAGTCGTATCAGGAAAGCTATCTGCCATTCCTGAACGTCCTGACAGAATACCCCGACATCCCTTTTGCTCTGCACACGTCCGGCAGTCTGCTGGAATGGATCGAGCAGGCGCATCCGGAGTATATTGACCGAGTCCGACAGTTGGTGGCGCAGAAACAGATTGAGATCGTCGGCGGGGCATACTACGAACCGATTCTGGCGAATATCCCCAGCCGGGATCGCATCGGCCAGATCAGCATGTACACGGATCATCTGGAAAGTCTGTTCGCTACAACCGTGCGCGGCATGTGGATGCCGGAACGAGTGTGGGAACAGTCTTTTGCCGGTGATGTCACGGCGGCCGGGATCCGCTACACAATTCTGGACGATCATCACTTCCGCGCCGGTGGCATGACGCAGGAAGATCTGTTTGGTTACTACGCCACGGAAGACGAAGGCCGAATTCTCTCCGTGCTGCCCGGTAGTGAACGTCTGCGGTACCTGATTCCGTTTCAGGACCCGGAGCAAACCGTCGAATACCTTCGCGACATTGCCAATCGCTACGACGATCCGATTGTTGTGTTTGGTGACGACGGTGAAAAGTTTGGCACCTGGCCGGACACCCACAAGCACGTCTACGAAGATCGCTGGCTGGAGAGATTTCTGCAGGCGCTTCGCGAAAACGAATCATGGCTGAAAGTGACAACACCGTCTGAGACCATTGATCATGTCAAGCCGCTCGGAACGTATTACATTCCCAATGCCAGCTACCGGGAAATGACGGCTTGGGCTTTACCGCCGGAACGTCAGGCTGAGCTGCAACGACTCACGCATCTTAACCGTGAAAATGACCATGACTGGCAGCAGTTGATGACGTTTTCCAGCGGTGGATTCTGGCGCAACTTCCGCGTGAAGTACGCGGAGAGCAATGAGATGTACGCGAGGTCCATGGAGATCAGTTCATGGGTGTGTCAGCTGGATGCCAGGAGTGACCTTGATGCCGATCAGCGTGAATTGCTGGAAGATGCCCGGCGTTGTCTTTATCGAGCTCAGTGCAACTGCAGCTTCTGGCACGGTGCCTTCGGTGGCCTCTATCTGCCCCACCTGCGCAACGCGGTGTATACCAATCTGATTGAAGCCGACGGCCTGCTGGAAGAGATCACTCGTGACACCGACAAATGGGTGGACGTCAGCACGGGAGACTTCAATCTTGATGCTCGTCAGGAAGTTCGTCTGAGCAACCATCGGCTGGTGGCACTGTTTTCGCCGGCCTGTGGCGGGCATATGTACGAGCTTGACGTGCGGACCTGCCGAACCAATCTGCTGGCCACGCTGAATCGACGTTCGGAAGCGTATCACCAACGCGTCTTCGACCACGCACAGAAACTCCGCGAGGCGGCAGAACGTGGCCATGATCTGCAGGAAGACGTCGCCAGCATTCACGACATTGTCCGTTTCAAGCAACCGGATCTGGACAGGAAGATTGCGTACGACAAGTGGCCGCGAAAGAGTCTGGTCGATCATTTTCTGCAACCAGGTCTGTCGTTTGATGACTTCCAACGTGGTGAAGGAATCATTGGCGATTTTGCAACGTCAACTTACGAAGCGTCTGTTCGGCGAGGTGACACGGAAATTGTTCTGGAGATGCAGGGGAGTGGAATTGTCGGTGATGCTGACGTGACCGTGCAAAAGTCTGTGACCGTTTCCCGGACACAGCCCAACGACATACGAATTCATTATCAGCTGGAGGGGCTGCCTGCAGGCGTGCCGCTGCACTTTGCCTCAGAATTTAACTTCGCCACGATGCCTGGTGGCGCGTCCGACCGCTACTTTTACGATACCACGGGAACGCAGTTGGGAACTCTGGATTCGCAACAACAAATGGCTTTTTCCGACCGAATTGGCATGGTGGACGAATGGCAGGGGCTCGATGTGTCGCTGGAGTTGTCGCAGCCCGCCGGAATCTGGACGTTTCCGATCGAAACCATCAGTCAGTCTGAATCCGGATTCGAACTGGTCCACCAGAGCGTTGCTGTCGTTCCACACTGGGAATTTGTCGCAGTAGACGATGGCACCTGGTCTGTGGAAATCCGTCTGGTGCTGGACACATCGTTAGCTCGCGCACGACAGCTTGCTGAAATCGGCGAAGAGCGCAAAAGCTGGAGTGAAGAACAGTCAAATCAAATCAGCACGACAACTGAAGTTCCGTCGGTGACTTAACGCAAAGAAAAGCGTCCCGGACGTAGATCACATCCGGGACGCGTGGACGCAGTGTTTACTTCTTTGGAATTTTCAGTTCTTTCAGCGTCGCCACAAGATCCTCGCCGTGACTGCCGGCTTTCACTTTCCTGTCGACGCGCTTGATCTTTGCGTCGTCACCAATGATGAAAGTCCATCGTTCAGGAACACTTCGGCCCTCGTGAACGACACCATAGGCTTTGGCAACGTTCTTGTCGGGGTCACTCAGGATTGCGTAATCCAGCTCCAGTTGTTTGGCAAATGCTGTGTTGTCTTTCACACTGTCACAACTCGCGGTGAAATAGGCAACTTTGAATTCGCGGATAGCTTCGCCGTTCGCACGGAACGACAGGCACTCCTTCGTTCAGCCACCGGTAAACGCTTTGGGATACCAGGCAATCACCACCGCCTGCTTGCCCTTAAAATCAGCAAGTTTGTAGGTCTTCCCATCACTGCCCTTCAGCTTGAAATCCGGAGCATCATCTCCAGGTTTCAAATCAGCGGCACTGGACATGCTTATTCCTCCTGCCATTATGGTGGCAACCAGACCCAAGGCGAAAAATCGTTTCATCCTGGAAATCTCCTGTGTGAGAGAAAGCGGCACTGTGGCAGTGCCGCGCAAGTGTGACCTGTCCATTGTTGCCGAATCCGCACTGAATCTGCCACGATTCGCCAGCAATTGGCGTGCACTTCTGTCTAAACGGCCTTTGAGAGGATGTAGAGACGGAAAGTCTGTATGCCATGAGTGGCGGTGATTCTCGCCATCCATCAGCAACGCACGAGAGCGATGTGGCGGGACCCTGAACTGTCAGTTGACGTTCAGTACTCGAACGCGGTGGTTGTTGCTGTCACCGATGTAGACTCGGCCGACGGCATCGACAAACACCCCGTGCGGTCGATCAAGTCGGCATTTCAATGCGACTCCTTCGGGGCCATCACCCCTGTTTCCGTCACCCACAATCGTTTCGATGGTACCGGTCGAGACCCTGATGACGCGGATGGTGTGGCTTTCGGTGTCTGCGAAGTAAATGTCTCCGTCGGGTCCCAGAGCAACTCCCTTTGGTCCGGATAACGTGGCGTGTCTGGCGGGACCACCGTCACCTGAATAGCCCTTCTTTCCGGTGCCGGCAAGGTGGTGCAGGGTCTTTGTGTTCAGATCCATACGATAGATCGCATTCCCTTCCCGCAGTGCGAGAATCAGGTTGTGCCCGCCGTCAAAGTCGAGGGCTCGTGGACCATTCGTCGGTGTGTCGGCGATCGGCGAGCCATCCGGCGTCAGTCTGCGTTCGCCGGTTCCCGCGAACGTGGAAATGATGCCGGTCGCGAGATCCACTCTTCGAACGCGATGATTCCCGATGTCACAGATGTAGAGATTACCCTTGTTGTCCAGAGCAATGGAATGCGGTCGACTGAGCTGCGCCCGAACGGCCGGTCCATTGTCGCCGCTGAATCCCTTTGCTCCGCTGCCGGCAACCAGTTCGATGATTCCCGTGGCTGCGTCTACCTTCCGGACAATGTGATTCTGCATCTCCACAAAGAACATGTGACCGTCTTTGTCGAAGCGTACCTCGTACGGTTCATTCAGCGCTGCGGCCGTCGCCGGGCCCCCGTTTCCCGAATAGCCTTTTTGACCATTGCCAGCGACAGTTGTGATCACGCTGGTCTTCGGGTCCACCCGACGAATGACGTGAGAACCGACCTGACAGATATACAGCGCTTTGTCAGGACCGATCACAATTCCAAAAGGCTGCGACACGGCTGCCTGATCGGCCGGTCCACCGTCTCCGGAATGATCATTCTTGCTGGTGCCGGCAACAGTTGTGATATCTGCTGTTGCTGCAGCTGGCAAAGCCGTAGCGGTCAGACATAAAACCGCCGTCAGACAAGATAGCTTCATATGCTGATGTCGCTTCTGAAGAGGCAAACGGCAGAAGAATCTATCCGAAGAGGCAGGGGAGGTACCGTCGCCGCGGCGACTATCGGTCGTTGGCCGATGCCAACGAGGAATCGTTCTTAGCGACCAGGCCACCTGTATCCGCTACGGCAAACGCATTCCACAGTGCAAAGAAAGCGGGCGCGGCGATCAAGTTGCCCAGTATTGTGCCTCGCGCAAACGGAACTGCTTTAACAAAACATTCCACCAGCCCCGCGACCGAGCGTGAATAAGTATCAGCCCACATTAGCCAGACACCAAAGTTGCTCAACAGAAAGTATATGGCGATTGATGCGACGCTGCCGGTGACCACGGCCAGGTAGCGTTTCGGCTGGATCTGACGCCCGACGAAGAAGATCAGCACGTATGCCAGATAATCCAGGGGCCAGCTGGGAAAGAATCCGTACCCGGTCTTCCAGTGCAGCAGCCCGTCCGTGAGAACTCGAATAGCCAGCGGCAGCAGGAAGGCAATCGGGTGCCGGACCACTGAACCACAGAGCAGAGACAGCGCCACCATCGACGAAAAGTTCAACAGTGGAGTATCAAGAAAACGCAGCCCGACACTGATACAGCAGGCCAGAGCGAGAACCAGAATTTGAGAGTTTTTCATGGGAATAGATCAAACGGAGGTTGCGCGACGCAGCCGGTCGTTAAGGGCAATTCCCAGCCCCTTGGCCGGGAAACTCCTAGCGATGATAACATCCAGATTCGCTGAGTCGAGACTTCTGAGCCTGGCAAAAAAATTTGCGGCACACATTCGCAGGTCGTCGGACTCCGATAACCGCTGAATTTGCTCGAATCCCGGTGCGCATGGAAATCGGCCGTACGTCAGTAAACCGCAGATTTTGTTCCTGATTGGCCGCGCCGTGTCGCCCGGGGCGATGGTTTGCAGCACCGTTTTCGGGGCGTAATGACGGCTCAACATACCTGGGGCCGGTTGAGCAGCATCGTCCTGCAATGGGTCGCTGACGGCTCGATGAACCGGGCCAATCACCGCTTCGATGTCTTCCACCGGCAACCCACCGGGGCGTAGCAGGATCGGCTGATCTATCATCAGCGAAACCACGGTTGATTCAAGGCCAACGCCGCAGGGTCCGCCATCAAGAACACCGTCGATCTTTCCGCCCAGACCATCCAGAACGTGGTCGGCGGTCGTTGGGCTAATGCCACCAAATGGGTTTGCGCTGGGTGCAGCAACCGGGCGGCCGACAGCTTTCAGGACTTCCATGGCCAGGGGATGATTGGGAATTCGCAGGCCCACACCGGGCAGACCCGCCGTCACAAGATCGGAGACCTGAGCCTGCTTCGGCAGCACCAGCGTCAGCGGCCCCGGCCAGAATTTTTCCGCCAGTTTTTGCGCCAATAGCGGAAAATTGACAACAACCCGTTGCGCCGCAGCCATGTCCGGGACGTGAACGATCAGCGGATCAAACGATGGCCGCTGTTTGGATTCGAAGATTCCGGCGACAGAATCCGAATTTGTTGCATCCGCGCCCAGTCCATAGACCGTTTCCGTAGGGAATGCGACAAGCTGGCCGCGACACAGCATCTCGGCTGCGACTAACGCATTGTCACACAGGATTGTTTCACGCATCAGCCACGCTTACTCGCGAGAACATGTTGTGACTGTGTGAAGTGCTGCGGTCAGCGGGAGTGGGATTTCGGTTGCGAGCACCGGCTCGCATCGTTTGAGGCATTGGCGACGTCATGGAATGAAGAGAAGTTCGTAATCGCTGCAAGATCGCAGTAACATGGTTTGGAGCTGGATCGTCAGCCGGCGTTGTGCGAATCGTTGCGGAAACGCTCATCGTAGCGAGGAAATCGGTGTGGCGTCAGCGTGCCATGCGAAGAAAACGGCGGTTCTGTGGACAGAACGTGGTGGCGAACGAACAATGGTTCAGAGACAATGGACCAGTGTGTCCAGGACTTTGTTCCGTTCGACCACCTCTGATCTGCATGTGTAGTCTTGAGAGGTAGCTCGATTTTGGTTGCGGCCACGCCGCAGAACGGTGAGTATCATGCCCGACGCAGGTGTCCTTGCAACAATTCTATTGATCGTGGGTCTGTTTCTTCTGGCGCTGGAATTGATGATTCCCAGCTTCGGAATGTTGGGCATTATGTCGGCGATCTGTCTGCTGATTTCGGCATGGTCCGCGTGGCAGGCATGGTTTGACGTTTATCCCAGCCTCTTCTGGACCTATGCCGCATTCTGGGTATTGGGGATTCCATCGGTCCTGGGTGGCATGCTGTTTCTTCTTGAGAACACAAGGCTCGGAGATCGCATCGTGTTGCGCGGTCCGACCGCGGATGGCACCGATTCCGCTTCCACGATGCAGAGCCAACTGGCGTCCCTTGTGGGCCGGATTGGCGA
This sequence comes from Fuerstiella sp., assembly GCA_024230215.1. Lineage (GTDB taxonomy): Bacteria > Planctomycetota > Planctomycetia > Planctomycetales > Planctomycetaceae > Fuerstiella. The sequence goes on from JAAERP010000523.1 coordinate 28,064, forward strand.
GGCGGCGTCGTTGTTGACGCCGGGGGGGATGGTCCACATCGATGGTGAACGGTATCACGCGGAATCACCAGGTATGCCCATTGAAGCAGGCTGTCGGGTCGAGGTGACCGCTGCCAGGGGAAACCGATTGGTTGTCCGTGCGATATCAGATGATGTCCCGACAGAAAACACGGCTCGGTCAGATTTGCCGTCGTCTGGCGAACTGGCGGCAACTGTCGTCGCCGGCACAGCACAGATGGATCCCGGGCTGCAATCGTCAGATGGAACGGGACAACAGAATGCGGAGGTCGCTGAGGGTGGACAAAACGATGACGCGCCCAACCCCCTTGACTTTGAGATTCCCGAGAACTATACCAGCAATGGATAATGTGGCATGGCTGCAGTCAGTTGCGACCCATCACTCGGAATCAAACAGACTGCTCTAATTGTCGTTGTAGCGACGTGCGAATGGGAGAGTTTCTGTTCTGAAGGTCTCTGATTCTGATGTGGAATATTGAGTGGCATTTTTCCGACCCGTACTTCGCGGTGAGGGCGGTCGGCAGCAGAGTCCTGAGCGTCAAATGACAAACGGAGAATTCACGTGATGAAGATCATTCCCGCGTTAATGATGTTTGCTCAGTCGCCGGCCACCTGGGCCGGCATCGTGGTCATACTTCTGTTTGTCATTATCTTTCTGGCAATCTTCGCGCAGTTTGCCAGCCTGTGGCTGCAATGCAAGATGACCAATGCCGGCATTGGTCTGATTGATCTGATCACGATGCGGTTTCGAAAGGTGAATCCGACAGTGATCGTACGCAGCATGATCATGGCCGTTCAGGCCGGACTGACCAAGACGTTTCCCATCACGCATAGCAAACTGGAAGCCCATTATCTGGCCGGCGGCAATGTTCCCAATGTCATTCGAGCACTCATTGCATCTCAACGAGCTGATATCGATTTGGACTGGGACACGGCTCAGGCGATTGACCTCGCCGGTCGTGACATTCTTGATGCGGTTCGCACCAGTGTTTACCCGAAGGTTATCGACTGTCCGGACCCAAGTCGAAGTGCGGGCACGCTGGACGCTGTGGCTGGCGACGGTATTCAGTTGTGTGCCCGAGGACGTGTTACGGTGCGAACGAACATCGCTCAGTTGATTGGTGGAGCCACCGAAGAAACGGTCATTGCTCGAGTCGGTCAGGGTATCGTGCAGGCGATCGGTTCGACGGAATCGTATAAAAGCGTGCTGGAAAACCCGGACAACATTTCGAAGACTGTGCTTGGTCAGGGCCTTGAAGGGAACACGGCCTACGAAATTGTATCCATCGACATCGCGGATATCGATGTCGGCGAAAACATCGGCGCTCGTCTGCAGGCCGATCAGGCTGAAGCGGACATGCGAGTTGCTCAGGCGAAAGCAGAACAGCTGCGAGCCGACCAGACGGCTCGTGAACAGGAAATGATCGCTCGTATTCAACAGAATCGAGCCAAGGTGGTTCTTGCAGAGGCACAAGTGCCGAAAGCCGTCGCTGAAGCATTTAACAGCGGAAAGCTGGGCCTGCTGGATTATTACGAGTTGAAGAATGTGCAGGCAGATACCACGATGAGGCAGTCGATCGCCGGAGTTGGTTCGTCCAGCAACGATTAGAAACTGTCAGACACGAGTGCCTTTTCGCGCATCAGAGTTTCCGGAGTCACGCCCACATGCAGTGGATAGTCATCGCGATCTTCATTTTTCTGCGGATCATCTTTTCAATCTCCAAAGCGGCGAATGAAAAGGGGCAGAAACAGCCGCAGCGCGTGCAGGCAGATCCCGGTCGCAAGCAGAGAGTGCAATCCGAGATCGAAGCGTTTCTCTCGGAAGTGAGTGGCAACAAGCAGCCTCGTAAGAGCGACAGCGGCGATGCTGAAACGGCACAGCGACGGCAACAGCAGCTTAAACGAAAAGCCGAAGCCAAACGTCGTCAGCGCGAAGAGCAGCAGCAGCGAAAAAAGGAGACTCAAAAGCGTCGTCGCCTGGAACCACAGACGTCCACGTCAAAATCCCGTCTCAAGGGGGAGCGGAAGGTCGGGTCCGGAGTCGCCACACATGTGGACCAGTACATCGGTCAGCACGTTACAGAACACATTAACAACGATGTCGACGAATACGTCGACGCCACGATCGTTGACAGTGTTGACGACCACCTGGGTCGCAGAAGTATCGAAATGCCCACGATGGCGGGCAGTTCCGTGAAAAGTTCGTCGGCCGCAACATCCATCGCAAAAATACTCAGAAATCCCAAAGGTGTGCGCAACGCAATCATCGTGAACGAAATTCTGTCACGTCCTCGGCCGCTGCGTCGCTGATAACGTCTCGTATTGGCCCGTCCAGAAAATGCTGACGCGCGCTTCACCGAAGTGTTGCGACTTCCGCCATCGTTCAGCTGAAAAAGAGCTCGCCGGACCCGCGGTACGTCCGTGCGACACGCACTAACACGTTGCACTCACGAAGTCGTGAGCACTTTCCACCGTTCGTGATTTTCCTTCATCGCCGGCACGATGTCCTGCGGCACGGCGCCGTCTTCCAGCAGTGCCCAGCCTGTGAAGGATTCCGCCGTTGTTTCCTGAAGCAGGGGAAACAATTCCGACCACGGATATTTGTTATTTCGCAGGTCGTGAATGTGAATGGTGCCCATTCTGTGCTGCAGCGAGCGATAGTTGGCAACGAGTCCCTCCCCGGCAAGGTCTGTCGGATTGCAGTTCCAGCAGACCACCACATTCGGATTGTCGGCAATGTCAAAGATCTTCTGCATGTGAGGGATTTCGCTTGTTCCCCGCCCGTGAACCTCGACGCGAATCTGAATACCGTGATCCGCTGCAAATCTGCCGACTTCATTCAGCGATTGCCCGATCTGATCCAGAGTCTGATCAACGGAACGTTCTTTTGGCAGCCCGTTGGGACGAACTTTCACACCGGATCCACCGACGTCTTTGCACAATTTGACGAACTGTTTTGTCTCATCGATGTTCTTCTTCAGCACTGCCGGATCCACCGCGTGATACTCGCACGCACTGCCTAACCCCACCAGTTCGACGTTGCTGTCTTCGAACTGTCGCCGCACTTCCAAACGCCGGTCCCGGTCGATGGTGATTTCAACACCGTGCTTGTGAGTGCTGCGCAGTTCGACTCCGGCAAAACCCGTCGCTTCGCAATTGCGGATGATCGTCGGCACATCCCATTCCTTGCCCCAGTTGTACGTTACCAGCCCCAATTTGAGTTTGCGCGCCAGCTGAGGAGCGGGAAAACGTGCGGAAAGACCGCATTGAGGAACGGCCGCAAGGGCAGCGGTAGCTGCAAGAAAGTCCCGTCGTCGGATTGTCATGTGATGATTCCGTGGTCGTGGTAAGTGGCTGTCTGTTGCAGTCACAGACGGTTTGACACCATCCTATCAGAGTGCTGCCGCGTAGCCAGTTCGGGCAACGCTATTTCGATGTCACCCACACAGGCGTGGACCATGCTACGTGGCCATGCGCGACCATCAGATTGCCAGGCAATACCGGTGCATCACGCTCCTGTGTGACGCGCCAGTAGTACCAGTGCGTTCCCTTTGACAGGTCGGTATCCGTGAACTCGATGGACAGGTGGTGATCGTCGGTGCCGGAAAAACGATTCACTTCAACGCCATCCCGGACGAGTGTGGCAGACGTGATCGGTCGCGTTCCAACGGCTCTTAGAGTCAGGAGCACCCGCGAGTTGTTTACCGCAACCTCGTCTCCCATGAAGACGTCGTTCGCACGTGAATCGATCAATACCCGGGATCCGTTGGTCGCAAAACAGCGTCGTTGTCGCAGAGCGTCAAAGATCGCGCTGGCCGTCAGATCTTCCGCATAGATCCCGGTTAACGCACCGCTCAGTCCGGGTGCGCGACGATGAGAATCACCGCACGCCACGAAACCCAATCGTGCTCCGTTGTCCAATGGTTCATGGAATAGTCCGGGCACGCGAGCGATGTAATTCCGCCAGCCCGACGTCAGTTCCATTCCGACTTCAACCTGGTGGCCCGACACCTTGAAGTTGTCATGTTGTGTAAAGGTCAGTCCTCCCGCCTTTTCAACGGCGGCGTTTAGACGGTTGATGTCATTGCCGACTTCCGGAAAACGAACGATCGGCCCGCCAGTTGGTGGATAGACGACGCTGCGGTGATTGGGAAACGAACGATTCTGATAAGGAGGCGTCCAGTTGGCGGGATCATCAACCCGAGCCCCGGCGCGACCCGGGATGCGAGACGTCCATTCGTAACCGGGAAGAGCCAGAAAACCTGGCCGAGAATAGAAATGGGCAAAGTCATTGCTCAGCGCGTATTCGTAACCGGTCAACGGAGCGTCATACAGAAAATCGTTGTTCGTGAAGACGACAATATCAAGTTTGGCGCGGTCCCGAGCGTAATGCATCAACTCATCAGCTTCGCCTTCGGCGTCGCATGTCAATCCACTGTGACAGTGCATGTCTGCCCAGAACAGTTGATATGGTTTCCCGGCAATCGTGACGGTTTGGCGCGGTGGAAGTTCATCGCGCATCGGCAGAACGACGGGGTCCCAGCCTGGCCATTTCTCCTGTTGAAATTCGTTGGTATCAGTCAGGTTCAGACTCAGGTATTCATAGATACGTCTTGAATCACGGGGCAGGTGCGAAGCCAGAATTCCAAAACGCCCGTCAGTGACTGCGTCTGCATGTGGCAGGTGATAGTCGACGAGGCCGCGATGCAACAGAACCGGCTGCTCCCATTGTCCACCCCGCATCCGGCGGCCAACAAGTTCACCGACGACATTTGGAGTGCTGCCTCTGTGATTCGCCTTTCGCTCCCACATCAGCCAGGTGTCATCGCCATTTCGCAGCAACATCGGCTGAGTCCGCTGCCCCATGTATCCGCCAGTGGCCACAACGCCAGGTTCGATCTGCCCCATCAGTCCGTGGGTCAATTCAGCGGCTGTTGCGCTTCCCCGGGCGTCAGTCACCAGTTTCCACTGACTGCCAACCCGGACCGCCGCCTGCAGAGTGTGCCATTGGCTGATGACACCTGGCCCGCCGATCACATCCTGTTTGTTCAGCCATGCCACACACAAACCGTTTGAAGTTGCGATCGCTGTCGGCTTCAGGCAGTGGCGTCCACGGGGTGATACCTGCTGCACGGGACCTGGTGTTGGCAGCAGTGTTCGGCCTTTGACGACGTAGATGTCGTTTTCATAGGTGTCCCAGAATATTGACGAAGTCCCGTTTTCTTCTGTCACAACCGTTGGCCGGTACGCTTCTGATTGATCGTCAGAAATATCAAGCCGTGCTCCCCAGAGTCCATTGTCAAGAACGCGAGCAGCGATACGAAATCCGTCACCCGTTCTTTGACTCCACGTTGCCACAACTCTGTCATCATGAGTGGTGGTCGCCGAGGGGTAGATGGCAGTCGATTCGGGTTCTGAGAGGTTGACCGTGGCTTGCCATTTCCCGTCACGGTTTTCGCGAGCACGGACCTGCCAGCCAACGTCCGTTCGCGCCGACCAGATCACGAAAACAGAGCCATGACGTCCCTCAACAACGACGGGAGGTCCGGCAATTTCCTCGTTTCCGCTGATCGTGGTTGCGGGTTGCAAAGTGCCGTCCGCAGAAAACTGACGGACGTCGACGCGGTCGTGCCCGGCCGCATACGTGTGCCACGCCACCCACATGTGCCCGGATGAAGTTACGACGGCACTGGGATGTGACTGGTAGGCCGCCTGATCTTCATTCAACACGATGGCTTCGGCATAACCAGCCGCGACGCTGATGGACTGCCCCGCCAACAGTATCGCAGACATCAGCAGATTCGATCGATCGACATGGCAGATTCGGAGCATGGTCGGATGTCCAGAGTGTTTTGCGACGACTGTAAATCCGGAATTTGAATTTCCGCTGTCAGACATTCATTTCGCAAGGAGCGATTTCGCGCGGGAGCGTATTTGTTCGACCTTGTGGCCCAGCAGCGACTGCCGCTCTTTCTCCTGCAACACCAGTTTCTCCGTATCCAGCAACATTGCCAGCGCTGCGGATCGTTCGTTCGTGCGCAGCAGTCCTTCGATGGCAAGGTAGCGATTGCGACCGTCCAGATAGCCGAGCGACTCTGCCAACGGTACGATGACATCAGTTGACTCAACGTCCACAAGACCACTCACGGCGCCCATTTGAAGTTCAGCATCCGTGCCTTTCGTCAGGTAACGCAGCAAGTGCGGGATCGCCGTTTCTTCTTTCATCAGTGCGACCATTCGCAAAGCATCGTAGCGCGTGCCGGCTCGAACCCCGTCATCGTCCGCCATTGCCGCTGCCAACTGTAGCGTGCCAGCCCAGCGTGCTTTGACATCAGGCAGACCGTCGAGAATCTCAGCAATGCGTTGCTTTGGCCAGAAGCCCAGCTGTGACGCGCCATTGATCAGGCCACCACCGATCACCACCGCCTGCCAGTCGCGCAGCGGCCGCTCTGCGGTGGGAACGCTGGTTTCCAGAACGTCGCGAATCTCGCCCCCGTCGTTCCGCAGTCCCACAGCGATGGCAACTCGCCAAAGCCACGGAATGTGACGGTATTCATCTTCAACATCGTCTGGCCTGATTCCCGCAGCCAGCAACGAAATGATACCGGGCCCCATCCCAGGTCGTTGATCGATCACTTTCTGTCGGCGCTCCACCGGCTGAGATTCGTCCAGCAGAAAAGGGGTAATCTCCGGTGGAAACCGAGGCAACGGTGTTTCCATGAGATCTGCTGCTGCAAATCCTGGCAACGACCCGACTGGAACCAGTCGTAATTCGCGCAGATCAAACAGCGCTTGTTTCACCGGACTGTTCGGACGAATGATGATGGCATTGAGACCGGAATCCAGTTGAGTAGTTCCGACTTTCTTAGGGCGATAACGATCCCATCCTCCCGTCCCGACAACTGTACCCGTGACGGACTCAGCGATGCCGTCGATGCGAAACCGGTTGCCGGCTGATGTCGTCGCGCAGGCGGCGTTGATGTAGATGTCGTACCTGCCGGATTCCGGCAGCCGCACTTTCCAGGTCGCGAAATCCTGTTGGTTATGCCAGTAACCGATGTTCTTAAACTCCGTTTCAAACGTGATGTCGCCCCCACGAATCTCGGCAGCATCAGCAGTCAGCAACAGGAATCCGTCTTCATCCGGTGCAATGGTCCTGGGGACATTCCCGGGCAGACGTTTTGGTGGTGCTTCGAAGCTTGCAAGATACGCAATTACGTCGCTGAAGTCCTGAGCCGACATGTCGCGCTCCAGACCCTCCGGCATCACCGAACGTTCCGATGACCGAAACTCCTCGACTTCCTTTCGCGGAATCACGTGTTCCTTTCCGCCGGCTTCACGAAGAAGAATTGAATCCGCCGATTCCCGAACGATCATGCCGGAAGCCGTTCGTCCGTCGTCTGTGACGGCGGTCCATGCCACATAACGAGCATCGACGTCTTTGTTGGGATCAAGGATAGTCGTCAACAGCCATCGAGGATCGCGATTAGTCAGCGCCAACAAATCAGGACCGACCACATAACCATGTTCTTCCAGCTTGTGGCATGTTGAACATCGCTTTCGAAAGACATCCCGTCCACGCGGCGCGTCGCCGTCCATTCCCACCACGTTGTCGAATGACTTCAGCACTGCCGCGCGACTGGACGTTCCGGATGAACTGAACACTCGTTCGGCAGCCGTACGAACGTCGGCATTCGTACTCGACAGCAGCTTGCTGCGTCGGGCCGCGTCAAGAATGTCGGATCGAATCTTTCCGGATTCGAGGGCCGACAGCAGATCCGGCATGCTGTCATTTCGGCTCATCAACTCATCGGCGATCGCCAGACGGGATTCCGCTCCGACGGCAGCGTACGCATTCAATAACATTGTTGAAGTGTCTTTCGCGCCGGTGTCGGACAGGGCCATGATGGCCGCTTTCTGAACGGCTCCCGAATCTCGGGCAGATATCAACGAGGCAATAGCCGCCGCACGTTGCTCCGGATGGAATGTCTCATCAGGCGCACCGGTGTCAAGAATCTGAGTTGTGGTCGGACCGTACTTTCGTCCCAGCAGGCTGATCGCTGCTATTCGCGCGTCTGCAGATTCATCGTCGCCCACAACCGTTTTCATTGCCTGACGGTGTACGTCAACCAGTCTTCGCGAAATTGCGGACGTGATTTGCCACTCAGGACCCACCGGACGACCGTCTAGCCCATCCAACGCAGCAACGATAAGCGCTGTCGCAGCATGTGACGGCGGTCCTGCATTCGCAACCGGCAGGCACACGTGCAGTGCTCGTTCAATGGCGTTTGAGTCTCCTGAACGAACCGCCAGCAACACCAGGCTGCGTCGAATACTTTCTGTCTGTTCGGCAGCGGGTCGATCAAGGTATGCGTTCAGGACAGAATTGATATTGTCTGCGCTGATCGCATTCAGCGCCGCCGAGCGAACATATGCATCCGGTTCGACATTGCTGACCAGGGTGCTTAGCGTTGCGGCGGCATCCGGGATCGAGTGACCCGTGCTTCCACCCGCCCCAATCGACAACGCAACCTGGCGTCGCACTCGGACGCTCTTACTATTCGCCAGCGCAAAAATTCCGGACCGAAGTTTTGGCGTGTCATTCAGGAACGGCTCACTGAGTTGCACTGCAAAACGCACGACTTCCGGATCGTCTGACTGAACTGCAGCCGAAATACCCGCAGGTGTCAGCTGCTTTAACCCGTCCAGCGTCGCCAGCGCCTGTATCCGACCTGCGGGAGGATTGGCATTTGATGCGATGCTGCGGATTTCCGGGGCCGCAGATTTCGCCGATCGCCAGACCAACATCTGATGAGCAAGATCGCGGATCGTTCCATTCGTAGAACCAAGGCGATCTGCCAGTTCGCTGTTGGACAGATCGCCCAAATTCGGAATCAATGTCTGCCTGGCTGAAGACTTTGTGTCGCTGTTGTCATGCTTTGGAATGACCCGATAAATCCGTCCGCGTCGCTTCCCGGCAAACACATCAAGTTCCGCCAGTGTCGACTGCGGAATCCATCGCGAGTGTTCGATTACGTAGCGGTACATGTCCACAACCCAGAGTGCACCGTCCGGACCAGTCCGTGCCTGCACCGGTCGAAACCAGCGATCCGTGGAGCTGAGAAACTCCTTCGTTTCTTCACCGTCGCCACGTTTTCCTGCAAATCCGTGATCGCTGCGTGACAGGTTGATGCGATGTACGGACTGATGTACAGGTTCACACGTGAAAGCGTCGTCTTCAAAATCAGCACCCAGCAGTGAGTCGCGATATATCCCCAGCCCGCACGCAGCAGTTGCACGCCCCGGTGCGCCGGACAGTTCGAAGGTGACCAGACCATCGGGAGGAAACAGCGAGTGCGCAGTGGAGTCTGCTATCAGCCCTGGTGGCGATGACAAAATGGCGAAGGGGTTACGCAGCGCGTATCCATCGTCGGCAGGGATCGCCCGCAGCAGCGTGCTGTTTGAACAACCAAACCAGTCGCCCCAATCGTTGCGGCAACGTCCCTGCTGAGTTCTCCCGGACACAGGTTCGATGGCCCCTGTGTCCGGGTTCATACGGAAGTCGCGGTTGCTGCAATTGACAATTTCCCCGGTTTGATGGCTTGTGATTGTTCCACCGAACAGTCCACAGGCCCCGTAGATCCAGTTGTCCAGACCCCACCGAAGACTGTTTACCCTGGCCTGAGCGTTGCGAATTTCAAATCCCGAAAACAACTTCTGCGTGACGTCTGCGATTCCATCGCCGTCTTTGTCGCGCACAAACAGGATGTCGGGTGCGTCGCAGATCAGAATTCCATCCCGCCAGACCTTAACGTCCGTCGGAAACCGTAGACCATCCACGAAGGTTGTTGCTTCTTCGAAATAGCCGTCATCGTCGGCATCACGCAGCCAGCGGATTCGACTGGTCTGTTCGAATTCCTCGTACATGTCTCGACCGTAGTCACTCATTTCGGCAACCCACAATCGCCCGTCGGGACCAAAGTCGATGGCCACCGGATCTGTTACCTGGGGCTCTGCCGCTGCCAAACGCACTTCAAGTCTGTCATGGGTGTCCATGCACTGCAGCGAATCTTCCGGAGACTTTGGTGCTACGCCCTGAGTGCCGTTGGGCACATGAAAGGCGTCCGGCACCTGGCGATGCACTTCGTCGACAATTAATTGCTCAAGACCAGCCTGCAGTGTCGTCGGCAGCGCAAAATAAGGCACTTCAGCACCTCCGCCGTACCCACCTTCCGTCAACAATCGCTCCGACGGAATGTAGCAGCCAAAGTCGTTGCTGTACGTGTTCAGCCAGAAGCGTTCCCGATCGATCTCTGACTTGAGTCTCAGTGCATAGTCAACACAAACTTCGCCTGCCAGAAAGTTCATGCAGAAGCTGTGGCCAAAGGACCACGTCTGAATGGGATAGTCGATTTCAGAAATCAGCGGCTCTCCGCGGTCAAGCCGCGCTAGTTGCGTACTTGCATTGTAGCGATCGGTCGGACGTCCCGCGCCGGTTTGCTCAATCAGCTGTTCCCGATCCGGCAGGTCTTTCAGTGGCAGCGCGATTGTCTTCAGCACGGCGGTTGGTTTGCCGGAAATGTGTTTCAATCGACCACTCAGCAAACGCTCTACCTCAGTAGCAATTTCAACTCCCTGTCGTTCGGCTGCTTCAACATTGTCGCCTGGGTCTCCACTGATTCGACTGTCAGGGTTCTGGTCAGAACCGGCTCCGATGGAAACCAACGCGGTGCAGTCTGGAAAACGCCGTTCAATCATCGCGGCTGCGTGTCCTGCCCAGTCTCCGCTGAGTTTGTTGAAGGACAACGTCACACAATGACAGGCGTAGGACACGTAGATCGCTCTGGGCTGGCCGGTCTTGATGTCGCGGATAACCAGCATGGGCAGATCGTGATCAACGGGGCCGCCCACCGTGCGACGATTTTTGGCAAAGCCAGCTTTTCCGACAGCCCATTCCAGTCGGGCCGGTGATCGTGAAGCCATCGCCTTGCGGGCTGCCAACGTGATGTGGTCTGTCAGTTCCTGCGTGTAACGGTCAATGTGTGTCTGGTGGTCCTTCGGAATCGCAGTGCTGAAAATGTTGTCACACGCTCCATTGACCTTTGGAGTGCAGTGCGAATGTGAAAATGTGAGGGCAAAGTTCTGTCGTGGAAGCTGGTGAGATTCCTTCAAACGGCGGCGCACTTCGTCCACCATCGAAGTCCGCACGCCCAAACTGTCCAGCGTTACCAGCACCAGTGGAGGCTGGTCGCCCTGTGACACCGCCAGTGCTCGTGCGTAGATCTGTTGAGACACCTCTGCTGATTCTTCCCGCCGATTGCCGAAACCGTTCAGTCGGATCGGATAGTCCGGAGTAATGTCCACCACCGCAACACCAACGTTGTAGTGATCAGCCGACTGAGCTGTACCGGTGCCGCTCAGCAGAACCGACAGAGACAACAGAATGCAAACGTTGAACAGTTGATAACAATAAGCTGTTTTGCGCTGGACTGTCATGGGATGAGTCTTTCAAGTCGACCACGTGGGGGCTGGAGCGGAATCCGCTCGGATATGTACGCGGTAAACGAATTCTGATGCGAAGAACTGGTTTTCTGCGACCGAGTGTGTGCACACCCATTCAGGATGTGTTCTACGTCGGTCGGGGTGAGTCTGACGTGTTCGTCTATTCCTTATCTGCTGATCCGGCCAACCCACGCAACCGCAGCCATTCTCCTGCGCGGGCGGGCCATGTTCCGATCTGCGATCCTGCGACCGCTCTCATGCCGTAGCCGTGACCTCCATTTTCGAAGACGTGCAGTTCCGCAGGTATATTGTGTCGCTTCAGGCCTGCATAGATAAGGACGCTGCCCAGGGACGACGACTTATCGTCGTGCGTATGGACGATGAATGCTGGTGGCGACGTCATGGACGGTTTGATTTCCGGTAACAGATCATCTGTCGTTCGATCATAGACGTTCCACGGATATATCAGCAGCGAGAAATCGGGTGAGCAATTCTGATCATCAATCGTGTCCATCGCTTCGTACGCTGGATTCCCTTCGGCCGTATGCAGAATGGAACCGACCTGACCACCCGCTGAAAACGCCAGGACTCCCACTCGATCAGCGTTCACTTTCCATTCACTGGCACGCTTGCGTATGATGCGAAGAGCTCGCTGAGCATCCTGCAGAGGGCGACGCCATGCTGGCTCGGTTTTTGGTGTCACTTCGTTGGTGCGATATCGCAGGACAAATCTTGAGATCCCAAATTGGTTCAGCCACGGAGCGGCTTCGGAACCTTCTTTGTCCGGAACGACTTTTCCAAATCCGCCGCCCGGCAACACAAGAATGGCCGTTCCGTTCGGATCGTCCGCCGGAAACACATCAATGCTCGGCCGACGAATCTTGATTGTCCGCGTGACCGGTGGCACCTCGCCTGCCCGATTCGGCTGATCAGTACCTTCGTCAAGCGATATTTCGCCCGGTGCGTACTCCGGCCACACCATCACGCGATCGCTGTCGCCGGCGCGCACCTGCGCTGTGGGTGCCGACAGGACGGACATTGCGAGTGTTGTAAGACAAAACACTGCTGTCTGATGACGCATCACGAAGTCTCCCCTGGAAAAGCACGGCTCGTGCTGAGAAGTTCTGAGCACAAACTATAACCAAACTATGTTGCCGGTGTGAAATCAGCAGCCGGGCCCGGACATCGACGGCCTGTCCAAAAAGATGTGTTGATGTGCTGGTGTGTGTCATGCCACGCGGTTTTCTGACACAATTGGAACCGGACGTTCGATACCGCAATTCGCAGCTGGCAGCTTGCCATGGCTCAGCAGGAAAATGGAGAGCAATCTGTCATGACACCGGGAGCTCGTTTACGCCGCGCCATTCAGGTGGAGAAGCCCGTGCAATGTGCGGGTGCCATCAACGCCTACCACGCCCGTCTGGCCGAGGCGTCCGGATTTCAATCGCTGTATCTTTCCGGCGGCGGTGTGGCGGCGGCTTCCTGCGGTCTGCCTGATCTGGGCATAACGACGATGGAGGACGTGCTCATCGATGTCAGGCGGATCACGGATATCACTGAGCTACCGTTACTGGTCGACATCGACACCGGCTGGGGAGGCGCGCTTAATATTGCCCGTGCCGTGCGAACGATAAACAGGACCGGAGCAGCCGGTGTGCACATTGAGGACCAGGTTTCGCAAAAACGCTGCGGCCATCGTCCTGGCAAAGCCATCGTCTCTCAGGATGAGATGGTGGATCGAATCAAGGCGGCCGTTGATGCAAAAGATGACCGTGCATTTGTCGTCATGGCCAGAACGGACGCTCTTGCTGTCGAAGGCATGTCGTCAGCGATTGATCGCGCTTGTTCGTGCGTGGAAGCAGGTGCCGACATGATTTTTCCTGAAGCGATGACACAGCTGGAGCAATACCGGGAATTTGTTGACGCAGTCGGGGTCCCCGTCCTTGCCAACATCACGGAATTCGGCACGACTCCTCTGTTCACCACACGGCAACTGTCTGAAGTGGGAGTCAGCATTGCGCTCTACCCGCTCTCCGCATTTCGCGCAGCCAATAAGGCAGCGCTGAATGTCTATAGAACAATCCGTGACGACGGAACGCAGGTGAATGTCGTCGATCAGATGGAGACACGCGAAGAACTTTACGAACACCTGGGCTACCATGCCGTCGAACAGGAACTTAACGAGTTATTCAAGAAGCAGAGTCAGGGAAACAACGAACCATGAACGACCCCATCACAGATGTCCGCAAACCCAAGAAATCGGTCGCTTTATCCGGCGTTGCAGCCGGCAATACGGCGATCTGCACGGTGGGTCGCACTGGCAATGACCTGCACTATCGTGGCTACGACATTCTCGACTTTGCCGACACGGCCGAGTTCGAAGAAATTGCCCATCTGCTGATACACGGCACGCTGCCGACTCAGCCGGAGTTATCAGCTTACAAGGCCAGGCTGAAGAAGATGCGTAGCCTGCCGGGCCCGGTTAAACAGGCACTCGAGGCAATACCGGCAACGGCCAACGCGATGGACGTCCTGCGCTCAGGGTGCTCGATGCTGGGGACGTGCGAAGCGGAACCCGGTGATCATTCACCTGAAGTCACTCGTCAGCTGATTGATCGCATGCTGGTGAGCTCGGCTTCGATGCTGCTCTACTGGTATCACTTCGCGAATAGTGGCAAACGCATTGAAGTGGAGACGGATGCAGACTCGATCGGCGAACACTTTCTGCAGCTGCTTCACGAAAAGAAACCGTCTGAATCGTGGATTCGGGCGATGCACACGTCGCTGATTCTTTACGCCGAGCACGAATTCAACGCATCAACCTTCACCGCCAGAGTCATCGCCGGAACGGGGTCAGACCTCTACTCAGCGATTACCGGCGCCATCGGCGCGCTGCGTGGTCCTAAACACGGCGGTGCCAATGAAGTGGCATATGAGATCCAAAGCCGATACGACAACCCCGATGATGCCGAGGCAGATATCCGCGAACGCGTTAGTCGTCGGGAAATCGTGATTGGTTTCGGCCATCCCGTTTATACCACCGGCGACCCTCGTAATTCCGTGATCAAGGCCGTCGCTCGGCAGTTGTCCGATGAAACAGGCGACACTGGTCTGTATGACATTGCCGAACGACTGGAAACGGTGATGTGGGACGTGAAAAAGATGTTCCCGAATCTTGATTGGTTTTCTGCCGTCTCTTACAACAAGATGGATATTCCAACGGCGATGTTCACTCCGTTGTTCGTCCTTGCCCGCATCACCGGCTGGGGTGCACACGTCATCGAGCAACGCGAGGATGGAAAAATCATTCGTCCCGGCGCCAACTATACGGGCCCGGACAATCGCCCCTGGGTTCCTCTGGAACAACGTTAGAGCCGTTTGCTTTTTTTCGTAAACCGTTGTGACTATGGGCAGGCCGTTTTCCCGCGCAGGCAAGCGCATTGCGCGGTCACGATTCAGCATCATATTCTGTAGAACGCATGACGCCATGAGTTTATCAATGCCTGCTTCGACTGTCAGGCCGGAGTTTGACCAGGTCATACAGGACATCGCCGATTACGTCCTAAGCGACGACGTCTGTGCATCCCGTGAAGCGATGGAGACAGCTCGCTATTGCTGGGTGGATTCCATCGGCTGCGGCTTGTACGCGCTGCAGTATCCCGCCTGCACCAGACTGCTGGGCCCCATTGTCCCTGGTACGGAATTGCAGGGTGTCGGCGCCCGCGTGCCGGGGACAGCCTTCGAGCTGGATCCCATTCGTGCCGCCTGGAATCTCGGGGCAATGATTCGTTGGCTGGATTTCAACGACACCTGGCTGGCCGCCGAATGGGGCCATCCGTCGGACAATCTGGGGGCGATCCTGGCACTGGCGGACTACCAATCACGCACTGGCGCCCGTTCCCTGACCATGAAGGACATCCTTGTCGCGATGATCAAGGCTCATGAGATACAGGGGGTGATTGCTCTGGAGAATTCCTTCAACCGCGTGGGACTGGATCATGTCATGCTTGTGCGGATTGCTTCAACAGCCGTCACCGCACAAATGTTGGGGTGCACCCGGGATGAGATCCTTAACGCCATTTCACACGCATGGCTGGATGGTTGTTCTTTACGAACCTATCGTCATGCACCCAATACCGGTTCCAGAAAATCCTGGGCGGCCGGTGACGCGACTTCCAGAGGGCTGTTCCTGGCAATGACCGCTCAACGCGGAGAGATGGGCTATCCTACGGCGATCACCGCCAGGGGCTGGGGGTTTCAGGATGTGCTCTTCGGCGGCCGGGAGCTGTCCTTCGGTCAGTCGCTCGGAACCTACGTGATGGAAAATGTGCTGTTCAAAATTTCGTTTCCAGCAGAGTTTCACGCCCAGACAGCTGTGGAGGCGGCCTTGACTCTGCACCCCCAGGTAGTTGACCGCCTCGATGAGATCGATCGGATCGTGATCGAAACTCAGCAGTCGGCCAATCGCATCATCAACAAATCCGGACCGCTGGACAATCCTGCGGACCGTGATCATTGCCTTCAATACATGGTCGCCGTGCCTCTGATCTTTGGACGCCTGACCGCGAATGACTATGAGGACGATATTGCCGCTGACCCTCGCATTGATGCCCTGCGACAAAAAATGGAATGCCGGGAGAATGACCGATTCACCCGCGAATACCTCGAACCTGACAAGCGGGCCATCGGTAATGCGATTCAGGTCTTCTTCACCGATGGCAGTCACACCGACAACGTGGTCATCGACTACCCGGTCGGTCACCGTCGCCGTCGAGCTGAGGGGATTCCACTGTTGAAGGAGAAATTCGAACGCTATCTACGAGGTGGAATTTCTGAGATCAACGCCAGTCAGGTCCTGGCGATCTGCATGGATCAGGACACTTTCGAATCAACATCCGTCGACGACATGATGTCCCTGCTTCGCGTCCCCTCTGCCGTGTGAGGCAAGTGTCGTGGGGCAGGAAACAGTCGTCCCGGAAAAAGGTCACTGAGACAGCGATTTTGAAAGTGAATATTGCGAGCACGAAACGTGAGTTCGTCGCCGCCTTCCAATTTGTGTCTGGTGGGGTGTTGAATAAGTTGCTCTTGCTGGGCGATCTTCTGTACGGCAAATCTCACTCGACGCTTCCGCGTCATGTACTGACGTCGTACACTCCCTGATACGAAGAGCTCTGGGCTCCCGCTCCCTGTGTCGACAGGCGTTGCATTGTTGCGGCTCTGTGTAGAACGTTGCCCAAATCTTACCAATGGATTTCCAGCTTCATGTTACGTATTCGGGGAATGGGGCTGGCCCCGCTGGCGAGAGCCTACGTCACGGGACGGCGATCGATTCCGAATCCGACGCACGTCTTTCTGTGTGTGGCGGACCACTTTGAGCCCGAGTGGAAAGGGGCAGATTCGGATCTACAGCGGCAGCGCATGGATCGATGGCTGACGGAGTATCCAGGTACCGTAGACGGATGCGTTGACTCACGTGGCCGCCCGCCGCAGCACACGTTTTTTATCCCATTGAATGTTACTGTGAGGAACATCTCGAAAAACTTGCGAAACTCGTGCGGTTGGGCTATGGCGACGTTGAAGTCCACCTGCATCACGACAATGACAACGCCGATTCGCTGCGTGATCGTCTGCTCGACTCAGTCGAAACATTGCACTCACGTCACGGGTTGCTGAGCAAAGACGCCCAGGGCCGGATTCAGTACGGCTTCATCCACGGCAACTGGGCGCTCGACAATTCGCATCCTGATGGGCGTTGGTGTGGTGTTAACAATGAGTTAACGATCCTGCGTGAAACCGGCTGCTACGCGGATTTTACGATGCCTGCGGCGCCGCACCCGGCACAGACACGGACGATCAACAGTATCTACTACGCCACCGATGACCCGGCCCGCCCCAAGTCGCACGATACAGGAATCGAGGCGAGAGTCGGTGCTGGTCGGCCCGGCGATAGTTTGTTGATGATTCAGGGGCCGTTGCTGGTCAGACATTCCAGTCCCTGGCAGAAACCGAAGATCGAAAACAGCAACGTCGCTGGTTCGCAGCCGCTGTCCGCAAGCCGGATCGATGACTGGTTGCGCGCTCAAGTGGCTGTGGCCGGCCATGAACGGTGGCAATTCATCAAGCTGCACACTCACGGCGCCCAGGAGCAGAATGCCGACGTGTGGTTAAGTCCACTGGCACGGACGTTTCACCAACGTTTGCGCGAAGTCGCGGACTTTCGAGGTTTTCGATACTACTACGTGACAGCGCGTGAAATGGCCATGCTGGTTGGTCAGGCAGAGCAGGGGTTGGTGGAACCCCGATTCGATTAGTTTCAGGCGACGCGATCTTCGTGAGAAGACACGGTACCGTAGCGACCGGCTTTAGGTGACGACGGCGACGGTCCACCTGAATGGTGCGTCAAGTCGCCGAGCGACGAAGCCTGATCCTGCTGTGGCGTTGCAATGTCGAGTGCCGGGCGACGCCGATCGCTCGACCACCGGTGGTAGAGCTTTCGGGCAATGTGCGGCAACGTCGAAGCCAGCAACGCGACGTCCTGCAGGAAACCGGCGGTGCGAATATACTGCAGGTCGCACGCAACTTTCCGGGGAATATCGGCGACTGACTGGTCATAGCCCAAACGCAGTTGCGCCTGTCCGGTGATTCCGGGACGCACCTGGGTTCGTTTCAGGTAGTCGGGCAATTTGTTCGCCAGTTGCGGAACAATCTCGGGGCGCTCCGGGCGCGGTCCGACTAAGTTCATATCGCCGCCGAGAACATTCAGGAACTGCGGCAATTCGTCCAGGTGCGAACATCGCAGCCAACGTCCCAGGCGAGTCACGCGTGGGTCCGTCACGCTGCTCCAGATGGCGCCGGTCCGTTGTTCGGCGTTGCGCTGCATTGTACGAAATTTCCAGATCCGAAACAGTCGTCCATTCTTGCCGACGCGAATCTGACGAAAGAACACTGGACGGCCATCGCACACAAGAATGGCCAGCGCTACGATTAACATCAACGGCAACGCACACAGCATTAAAACAGCTGTGATCGATCGATCCACAGCGGATTTGATTCGAAAGTAACTCGCCGGCTCCGCGTCACGCTCGTTCTGTGGCTGCCTGTTTGGCCGTTCTTCGGTGGGCGGACCGTCGTCGTTTGCTGAGCGCGACCTGTCCGAAGGCGGGCCGAGTGGCTGGCGAATATGAATTTGCGCACCAGCGTCCAGGGACGTCGATGGCGAATCCGTTGGCGGGGAACCTTCGTGCATTATAATTCTGCTGTAAAATTCTGATGTCGTCGCTGGTGGGATTCTTGCGCGTCGGCTATCTCGTGACGTTGTTCATCGGATTGAGCGTCACGAAGTTCTTGCTGCAGCTCATCGATTTCCTCGCATACTTTGTGTAACGTTTCGTCATTCGTTGGTGAGCGGTGTGGGATCTCGGACTGACAATCGAAACGCAAACGCATACCAGATTGTCTCCCGAAAAAGACGTTGCCACCCTGATCCATGCGGTCAGGCACGTTGTGGAAATGCTTGGGCCGCAATATACATTTCGTTTAGAGATTGCCGGCGACGGAGCCATTCGACCGCAACTGGAAGCTCTGTCGCAATCCCTGGGTCTGGGCGAAACGATTCAGTTTCTTGGTGAGCGGAACGATATCCCCCGGCTTCTTGCCAGGGCGTCAATGTTCGTCCTGCCGTCCATCACCGAGGGCGTTTCGCTGACGTTGCTTGAAGCGATGGCACAGGGGCTGCCCATTGTTGCGACTCGCGTCGGAGGCAATCCGGAAGTTGTGGTCGACGAACAAACCGGCCTGCTGGTGCCTGCCGAATGTCCGCAGGTACTGGCGGCAGCGATGGTTCGTGTGCATCAGGATTCATCACTGGGAAGAGACATGGGGCTACTTGGACGGCAACGCGTCGAGCAACAATTCTCTATTCACAAAATGATCCGGCAATACGAACTTCAGTATCTGTTGCCGGAGCAAGTCGATGAGGTGCACGCATGAAAGCGCAAACCACAAATCATGGCCTGAAACTGTTTTCTTCGGGAATGGAACGAATGACTCGTAGCGAACATTTTGCGGTCGCTGACAGAATGAGCATTCTTACGCACGCAAATCAGTGGTACGGGCAGCTGCGTGGCTATGACAGAGTGGGCATTGCGGCTCAAGTCAACGGTGCTATGAAGCGTTCGTCTGAAGAGATTCGTCACCAGCAGTTGGCGGATTTTCGTGCGATAGTTGTCTCCAGCGCGGAGCGTTTTCCATTCTATGCAGATCGACTCCGCGAACGTCTGGGAGGCGTTCCGGGCGTGCGGGATGAATTCGTCCCATCGGATCTGCCACTATGGACGAAGGATGACCAGCGAACGTTTTTTGCCAGCCTGCGTCCGTCGGATTTCGGCTCCTGTTTTCTGCACTCCAGCGGTGGATCGACGGGTGTCCCCATTCAGTTTTACATGACGCGCAAGAGCTTTGAGTGGCGGACTGCCGTAGCGCGACGAAGCTATTCATTCGCCAGTGCCGAGCCGGGTCGTCGGGCCTTTTTTGTGTGGGGCGACGCAGCGATTCAGCCGCCGGTACACGTTCGTCTCAAGACACGATTGAGTCAATGGGTTGAGAACAGAAGTTATTTCAATTGTTTCTTCTTTGATCAACAGCGCAAACGCGTTTGCTGCCAGGCCATCAATCAACGAAGACCAATAGCTTTGGTTGGATATGCCGGAGTTCTGGCCGAGTTGGCTGCATTCTGTCGAGCTCAGCCTGAGCTGTTGAAATGGCGAACGCCAAATATCATCACGGCCGCTGAAGGACTTCAGCCGGGGCAGCGAGAATTGATTGAAGAATCCCTGCGTGGCCGTGTCTTCATGTCCTATGGCAGTCGTGAATTCATGTCGATCGGTATGGAATGTCGGCAGGACCGCGGATACTACCTTGCGGACGATAACCTGCTGGTCGAAGTGGTCGACGAAGGTGGCAAGCCAGTTGCCGCCGGAGAAACCGGTCAGATTGCCATTACGGATCTGCATAACACCGCGAATCCGTTTGTCCGGTACCTCGTCGGCGACATCGGAATCATGGCACCGGGCGACCAGACCTGCTCAGATGGGCTCCCGTTCCGACGGTTGCTTGAGGTACGGGGCAGAAGCCAGGAGTTCGTGTATACGCCAGACGGAGAAAATCTGACGCTCCTCTACTTCTCGCACAATCTCAAGGAATTCCCCTGGGTGGAAGGGTATCAAGTCGTCCAACGGACGCTGCAGCATCTGATCATAAAAGTGTGCAGTGGGAGTCTGATCTCAACAGAGATGAAGCAAAAACTGGAAACGCAACTGCGTCCAAAGCTGGGGGCCGCTCGAATTGACGTGGAACAGGTCGAGCAATTGACACGTCGTCCGAATGGCAAGGTCGCGGTGCTTGTTTCTGAACTGGAAGCGACACCGTGTTCGTCTGGTCCGTCGACCCTTGAATGCGCATGATCGGACGTGACGGAGGCATTCCACCTGTGTTACTTGCAACTGTTTGACACGAATCCTGCGGACAACGATGCGAATTCTCGCGATAACCAATCTGTACCCCACACCGTATCAGCCTCAGCGAGCCACGCATAACCGTCAGCATTTCCGTGCTCTGGCAAAAGATCACGAGGTCAAGGTCGTGGCGCCGATTTCCTGGGTCGATGAACTGCGGGCCCGCCGCGGAGGCAAAGGTAAGTTGCCTGGTGATCGTTGTTGTGATGTGGACGGTATTCAGGTCGTGCATCCCCGTTACTATTATCCGCCAGGCATCCTGCGATCCCGCTATGGTCGATTCTTTCTGCGGTCGATCCGCTCTTACGTGCTCGACATGGCACGACTGTGGCCACCGGACATTCTGCTGGGCAGTTGGGCCTATCCGGACGGTTACGCCACTGTGCGATTGGCGCGCGAGCTGAACATTCCAGCGGCTGTTCAGGTACTCGGATCGGACGTCAATCTGCTCGATCAGTATCCCGCGCGGCGCGACGAAACCTTGAAGACGCTGCGTTCCGCCGACGTTGTGATCACCGTCAGCCAGGATCTCGCTAACATTGTCATTGATCGAGGTATCGATCCGCAGCGTGTTACCGTGGTTTACCGCGGCATTGACAAAAGTGTTTTCTTTCCAGCCCCACAGCGTGATGCTCAAACGGCTTTGAATGTTGGCGCTGCCAGTCCCCTGCTGTTGTTTGTTGGCAATCTTGCACACGTCAAGGCGGTTGACATACTTGTCGCTGCCTGTGCAAAGTTGGCGGACCGTTTTCCACGGATGCAGTGCCACATTATCGGTGACGGACCAATGCGGAAACAGTTATCCGCACAAGCGGTCAGGTTGTCCGTCGATCAGCACATCCAGTTTCACGGTGTGATCGAACACAGACAGTTGCCCACGTGGTATCGCGCCGCAGACCTTGTTGTTCTCCCCAGCCGGGCCGAGGGCATCCCCAACGTTCTGCTGGAGTCCATCGCCTGTGGGCGTCCGTATGTTGCATCAGATACCGGCGGTATCCCGGAAATCTCGAATCACACCGGATGCGTTCTCGCCGTCCCGGGCGATTCTCAGGCGTTGGCTGATGCGATTACGAAGAAGCTGCAGAACAGCAAGGCGCCGGCCCCGTCAGATCTGGTGGTCGATAGCTGGGAACAGTCCGGCCAGGCGCTGGGGCAGGTGCTTGCGAATTGCCGCAGGGCCGCTTGACGACTGTCGCGTGATTGAATTCCCGGCCAGCCACAACGATGGATCTTATCGACCTGTGGTCTACGTGCCAGTGCTTTGTCACAGGCAAAAGTCAGGGTGGAAGCATTCCCCGGAAAAGGGGGTCAGGCACCAAAAATGCAAAGCACCCTTCGGGCCGTTCCGGTTTTTGGTACCTGACCCCGTTTTCCTCGCCAACCCTAAAACCTGGCTGTGACAATGCAATAGCCACGTTTTGGAGCATGTCTACAATTCAATGAGCACCTACACACAATCCACGTCGCCGACCGTCAACGCCGCCAGAACATCCAAAGGCGCAAGCGGAAAAAATGCCTCTTCAGAAAGAATGGCCGCCGCAGTATCGTTGGCAGCGCCCTCTTTCTCGGGACGCGACATGGTCTGTTTTAGTCACGATTGGAGCGGCGATCCCCTTTCGAAGACGCATCTGATGCGAATTCTTTCGCGGCAGAACCGAGTGCTTTGGGTGAACTCAATCGGTTACCGTGCGCCCACGGCATCAAAGGCCGATCTGATGCGCATCTTCAATAAACTGAAGGCAGCCACGTCGTCGTTGCGGGAAGTTGAACCGAATATCTTCGTTCTGAATCCGCTGGCCATCCCTTTCTATCGGTTCGCCGCGGTACGACAACTGAACCGTATACTGTTGCGGTTTCAGGTGAAGCGGGCCTTTCGACGATTGGAATTCAGCCGCCCGATCAATTGGGTCTTCAATCCGGCGGCGGCGATCATTGCGGGTTCCGTCGGTGAGGACAAGATGATCTATTATTGCGTCGATGAATACGCTGCCTTCGAGGGGGTCGATAAGACACAGTTTGCGGCCCTGGAAGAAGAACTGCTGCGGAATGCGGATCTGGTCATCGTGTCAGCCAATAACCTGCATCAGACGAAATCGAAAATTAACCCTCAGGCACACCTTGTTCGCCATGGCGTTGACTTCTCGCACTTTCAAACGAGTCTGGACGATGCGACAAGTGTCCCTCAGGAAATCGCCGATTTGCCAGGCCCCGTTATCGGTTACTTTGGGTTGATGTCAAATGATTGGGTCGACGTCGACCTTCTTGTGCACGTGGCCAGGGCGTTTTCCCACGGTTCGTTGGTGTTGCTGGGCAAGGTCGCCATGGATCTGTCGCGGCTTGAGTCGCTGCCCAATGTTCACCTTCCTGGACGAGTGCCCTACAAAACGCTGCCCGCGTACTGCAAAGGCTTTGACGTTGCAATCATACCGTTTCCGATCAGCGACGTGACATTGAATGCCAATCCGCTCAAGGCGAGAGAGTATCTGGCTGCCGGATTGCCTGTGGTTTCCACCGCGATACCAGAAGTGGAGATTCTGGGGACCTGCGCTATCGGAAAGACGCCGGATGAGTTTTGTGAACGCATCCGCGAGGCTCTGCAGAATTCCGGTCCATGCGTGGAGCGAAGTGAAACCATGCGGAGCGAGAGCTGGGAGTCACGCGTCGGCGAGATTCAACTTCGGTTTGATCAGGCGGTTGCAGCTGCGAATGGTGGAATAATTCCAGGACCCAATCTCCGCGACAGACGCGTTCCAGCCTGAGAATACGGTATGCTCACTACCCAGAACGGTTCACGAACATAGTAAGCGGCTCTAGATTTTCAAAATGCTCATCTTTGCCGACCTCAAGACCAAGGCCCAGTTGTGCTATGCGAGTACATCGTGGAAAGCGTTGCTGAAGACGTGCGTCACCGACGGTACGTTCGCCATGTTCATGTACCGCCTGATGCAATGGAGCCGGCGGTGGCGGCTGGTTCCGCTGGAGATGATCTTTAATAAGCTGAACACCATCTTCGGGCAGTGCATCATCGGTCGCGGTGCGGAATTCGGCGCGGGATTCGTTTTGATCCACTCGCAGGGAGTTGTTATTAACGGATCGGTTCGAGGTGGCAGCAATATCCATCTGGAGCACCAGGTGACGATAGGTGCAGAAGGCAACCTGAGCCCGGATCTGGGCTCAGACATTTTTATTGGTGCGGGTGCGAAGATACTTGGAGCGATTTCGATCGGTGATGGTGCAAGAATCGGCGCTAATGCCGTCGTGGTTAATACCGTTCCTCCTCATACGACGGTGGTCGGCGTCCCGGCCCGCGTGGTGCGCACTCGACAACCTGATGACGCGGCAGCGGATCCTCTGAAAATCGATCCGTCTAAGTCAGCTATCCATAAGGGCAACTGAATTGAATGCCATTGTTGCATTCAATTCAGCACCGGCGTGGTATCCGGCGTGCTGCGATCCGGCGGGTCATAAGACCTCTGACTCGCCCATTACACCTGCCACCGAAATAGCGGCGTCCACTCTGCCTGGTCTGCAGGACCAGGGCGGTCTGGTTGTTGCTTTCATGGCCGCGTTGCTGCTATGCATCGCATAGGCCACTGACCTCAGCATCTATGCCCCGCTGAGTTGTCTGCAGGACGGTCCGACGTCGTCGGATCGGAGCACATAGCGCGAACCTTTTCTGAAGGCTTCGGCATGTGCAACCCGTTCGGCCACTGCTGGCCGTTCCGGCTCCCGGATGTCCACCCACGTTGGGGATGTTGCATCCCCTGGTTGGTCACCTGTTCAACTGGTTGCTGTACCTTGTGGTGAGTGGCGGCGTGTGCGGCGCGGCACATCCATGGCGAAGCGCGACAGGGCGATGCGCGCGAACGATTGTATTCAGGCCGGACCAGGAGGCTGTCCGGTTACCTGAAACGGTGAGCCGCAAGGCGCTAGCCGCGGGTGAAAACACTGCCAACAACCGGCAGCTAGCGCCGTACCGCTCACAAGAACCGACGTATCCGGACAGTCTGCTAGCGCAGTTCCTGTTGGACCATGGGAGTCTTGCCAGGGGCCGGCCGGACCGTTGGATTCCAAACGACGTTTTGAGGATGTCGGACCCAGCGAAAGAATCCGGCCAACAGGGCAAGGTTCAATACCAGGAACGAGGAAGCGATACGCGCAAAACGCGTAGCGTGGCCGCGATTCGGGGCGAACAATCCCACAACGGCCAGCAGGTAAGCGGCTGCCTGCGTCCAGAGAAACAATCGGTACACAGGATCGGAGGCAAGGGCCAGGTTCGTGAGTAACAGAATGACAAGCAGGAACGGACCAATCCAACGAAGCAGCTTGTGTGAAGTAAACGCGATTGCGTGCTTCGCGTGCCGCCACCGAAACATCTCGGTCAGGACCGTTAAACTCTGAAACGCACCGGCCCCAATACGGCGGCGCCGTCGGAACTCGCTTGTCAGCCCTCCACTGCTTAGCATGTACGCTCGCGCCGTCTCGTCATGCGCAATCCCGCAACCATGCCGCAGGTGTGCCAGCATGGGCAGCACAAGATCGTCGTTGATTACCGGACTTGTGGGGGCCACAAACAGCTCCCGGCGAATCGCGTAGATGGGACCATTCGCTCCTAACATGATTCCCAACCGCATTTCGGAACGGCGAATCATCATCGCAATATCCCAGTAAACCGATTCCAGTGGCTCACCCCGCTCGTCAATCAATGCAACCTTGCCTGTGACAATTCCAGTATGCGGGTCAGCAAAGTGACGCACCAGATGACGAATAGAATCCTGTTCAAACTGATTCGTCGCATCTGTAAACAGGATGACGTCGCTGTCCACCTGCTGAACCGCGTCCACCAGCGTCCGGGTCTTGCCTCGACGTTCTGAGAACGCTACCGCTCGCACATGCGGATGATCCATGGTTTCGACCAGCGATACTGTCGCATCTGTGCTTCCGTCAGACGCGCCAAGAACTTCGATGCGGTCGTGGGGATAGTCGCAGGCAAGAACGTTTCTGATTCTCTCCTAGATGTGATGCTCGGCGTTGTAGGCGGCAATCAGAACGGTCACTCGAGGAAGGTGTTCCTGACTTGACGTCACCGATTGGCGGTCGTCTGCCGGAAAAAGCTTAGCCGCCAGAAAGACCAGAATGGGATAGCCTGCATAGTTGTAGCACAGAACAGCCAGTGTCGACCAGAACAGGAAGACCAGACTGGTCGTCAACACAGGCTGAATGGAATCTACCACAGTGGTCACCCGTTAAGATGTAGCGGTTTGCGCGATCTCAACGACGGGTAAGAACGCGCACCGCGTTCCTTACATCGGCGGCTCACCATCCTGCATCCCGAGTTGTCGGGCGTATTGAAGAGGCCGACTCTTTTGCCGGGAGACCTTTGACGTTGCGAAGGTTTGGTACGTCTGTGCGGTATCTCAGGGCGGTGACAAAGAACAGCTCTGTCGCGAATTTGCGGCCTCATGTACGGAGGACGATAGAATTAATACTGGAAAACACTCGCCACAGGAAAACTCGATCCATTAGTGCCCCCATCAGATCAGAACAGGCGAAGTGACAAATGTTTGCCGACGTCGGGGATCCTTCCGGGACGCTTGCTGTGGGGCCTGAACGGCACTATCGCGGCCCGCAAGTCCACAGCCGCTACGACTCTGTCGAGGTATTCGTCAAAGGTCAGTTTCTCCTGCACCTGCTGTACTTCCATGTCATCCACCGTGCGAAAGCTGATATCAAGCGTGTCCACCAGGTCGAACAGCTCGCGGTATTTCTCGTCCCTGTAGAGTGCGCCGTTGGTGACCAAACGCGTGCGCATCCTGTATCGTCGGCACAGACGAAGTACGTCCATACATTGAGGGTGTAGTAACGCTTCGCCCATCAGGTGAAATGCGACGCGGTTCGTCAACCGGTGCTCAGCACATTCACTCAGAATCTGCTCAATCAGGCTGTATTCAAGTCTGGATGCTGGTCGCTGTAGTTCTACGAGAGGGCAAAAGTCACACCGAAAATTGCACGCCGTCGTCATCTCCAGGTGCATTTCGTCGTATCGCCAGGACTTCGATCATCCCGATTGAGAATTCTCAACGAGCCTCTTTCGTGGAGCACGGTTTCCTCTTTCAAGACTCGTAGAATGCGAGATTCGAGTGTCCCTGAAACTGTCACCATCTCAGTCGTTGCCCCGAATCTTCGCGCTATAATCACTTTGCTCGAATCCATTTCGGTCCAATAGAGGAATCACCGTGAACTTGCTGCGTCGCCTGCTGCTGCTGATCGGTTTGGCTGTTGCGCCAGCTGTCGCTCAGGATCGAGCGCTCGATCATCCAAATATCCTGTTCATCCTTGTCGATGATTTCGCGTGGTCGGACGCTGGTTGCTATGGACACCTATGGCATCGGACGCCCCACATCGATCAGCTGGCTCAGCAGGGGATGACGTTCACGAACGCGTACGCTCCGGCACCGATCTGTTCGGCATCGCGAGCCAGTATTCTGACGGGTAAGACGACGGCTCGTTTGAATTTCGAGTTCGTCACGAAGAACGAGCCTGGCGGCCAGAAGCTGGACGCGAAAACACCGTTGCAGGCTCCGCCGTTCACGCTGAACCTGCCGCTGGAAGAAACGACGATCGCGGAGTGTCTGAGGAGTTCTGACTACGAAACAGCCTTCTTCGGGAAGTGGCACGTGAACGCTCATTTTCAGCGTTACCTCGGTTGGAGTCCGTCACATGGTCCACGCCAACAGGGGTTCGAAACTGCTGTTGAGGACTTCGGAAGTCATCCCTATTCGTGGGGCAGGACTTCGCCGAATATGATTGAGAGGAGGAATGAGTTCCTGCCGGATTCGATGGTGAACCGTGCCGTGGAGTTTCTTAACCGAAAGCACGAGCGGCCGTTCTTCCTGATGATCTCTCAGTTTTATGTGCATACCCCGGTGAGAACACCATACCAGTGGCTGTTGGACAAGTATGAACGGCTGATTCCATCGGATTCACCAATCCGTAAAGAAAGGATTCGCTACGCAGCGTTTGTTGAGACTCTTGATCATTACGTGGGGCAGGTACTTGATGCACTTGATCGATCAGGTCAGCGCGATCAAACACTGGTCGTGTTCACGTCGGACAATGGAGGGCACCCGGAATACACGGCCAACGGTCCGCTTCGAGGATCAAAGTGGAATCTCTACGAAGGCGGCATTCGCGTCCCCATGATTGTTCGCTGGCCAAACCATATCGTCCCCGCAAGTACCTGCGATACACCAGTTGTTGGTTACGACCTGCTGCCGACGTTTGCGGATGTTGCGGGATTACAGCTAAGTGATTCAGACGGTGTCAGCTTTGCCCCGTCATTTGACAATCGCCAATGGAATCCTGACCGTGAATTGATTTGGCACTTCCCGTATTACCATCCAGAAAAAGGCTTCGGGAAAGCCCATAACGATATTGGTGTGAACGACTTTGCAGTGAGCCGCACTCTTCCGCATTCGGCGATTCGTCGAGGGGATTACAAGCTGATTAGATTCTACGAAGACGACCGAATCGAACTCTACGATCTCAGTTCCGACATCTCAGAGCAGCATGACATAAGCAAACCAGGACCGAAGATCGCAACGGAACTCAAGAATCGTCTCGCAAGGCAACTCGCCAGAATGAGCGCCCGCTTTCCAACACCGACTCCGTAATCAGGACCCCGTGGGGGTCGATTATTCAACCGGAACGTCGTCCGTCGAATTCCAGCATCAGTCCGCCAGCTGCCACAGCCTTCACACCGCAATCTGAACTCTCAAAAGATCGGCTGCAAGGAAGACACCAACGTGAAACTGACATGCGGACTCTGTCACCTATCTCGAAATCCTGTCCGTCATCTCACCGAATCAGCGTCGTTGATGTGACCGACGGATTGTTGCGGCGGTGAGCTCAGGTTCCTCACCGTTTCCCATTTGGACCGGGCCAGGTATTTCGCCTATCCAGTGTTCTCGTAGCCCGAGGCGATCGCAGGGGCCAGACTCGTCTGAGCAAACGAATTGGCGCGGTTAGACCGGACCGTCGTTTTGGTGGATGTCGGTGAGCATTCCGATATCGGGCGGAGTTAGTTTCATTTTGGACGATCCAGGCATCTTGTGGCTCTCCGATCCCAAAGACTCGATTCTTTCCTCGCACAATGAGCATTCCATTTGAAATAGCCGGCGTCGCCATGCAGACTTCGCCCATCGCGTTCTTCGTCAGTAATTCGAACTCCGGGCCGCTCCGCACGACAAACACGTCGCCGGTTTCACTGGTGAAGTATAGCTTTCCGTCGCCGGCAACCGGTGATGCCGTGAATCCGGTTCCTCCATTACCAAGTCGTTGACGGTAGAGCCGTTCTCCCGTTCCTGCGTTGTAACAACTCAGCACACCGTTATCTCGGCAGGCATACAGATAGTCCCCATAGACGATCGGCGTTTGCATATAAGTGGCGTCCCGCGGCTCGTACCAGGCGATCCGTTTGTCTTCGGTGTCCTTTGACGGATTTGGCACCAACTCGCCGCGGGCCGATGTCCGGATCGCGCCCAGACGTTTCTCTGACCCGTGAGCGCTGCTCAGAAAGACCAGCTCGTGTGCGACAACAGGTGTCGGTACCGGAATGTCACCGCCGCCGCTGAGCCGCCACAATTCCCGTCCCGTCATTGGGTCGTAGCCTCCGGCGTGTTTATGACCATTGACGATCAGTACGGCCTGTCTGCCGTTGTCGTGGATCGTGGGTGTGCTCCAGGTGGGAACCTCGTCGCGCGGGACGCGCCACATCTCGCGGCCGTTTCCCACGTTGTATGCCGCCAAAAAGGAATTTTTCTGCACATCGCACTGTACGATCACCAGATTTCGGAACGTAATTGGCGAACTGCCAAATCCCCACTGTGCGGCCGGAACCTTGTAGTAACCGGAATCGAGTTGGCCAAGATTCTTCTTCCAGAGGAGTCGACCGCACAGGTCGTAACAATAAAGCCCCTCGGACCCCAGTTGGACGAACAGGTGCCTGCCGTTGGTGGCTGGTGTTGAATTGGCGTGTGTAGCCTTCGTATGGCGTTTGATTTGCGGCTGGCCCTCGTAAACTGTGCGCTTCCAGCAGATCTGTCCGGATTCTGCCGACAGGCAATACAGCGTCCACACATATGCGCTGTCGTCCTGTACAGAGTCAATATCGCCATACAGACCGACGCGGAGGCTGTCCTCCGAAACGCCCGTCGATGCCGATACTATGTATACATACCCCCGGCAGACAATCGGACTGGCATGCCCCATTCCCGGAATCACCGTCTGCCAGCGAATATTCGTGTCGGTTTCCAGGTCCCATTCGACCGGCAGGCTTCGACCATCCGCCACGCCGGAAGCGCCGTGCCCACGAAACTGCGGCCAGTCACTCGTCGTCGTGCCGTCAATGGCCATCACGCTGGCGGGCAATTGAACGATGAAGAACAGGACCAGCCTCTTGCAACCTATCATCTACTTTGGTCCCTGGAATGCTGTCGTCACACAAGTCCTGTCGATGGAACATCTTCGACTGTCGATTCATAGGATATCATGGATTCTCACCGGCGACACTGAATGCGTGCATTCGGTCGTTTTTCAGGGTCCGTTACGTTCCACGACTTTCTGCCACTCGTCGCGTTCGTGGTGAATCCGATCGCTGCGCTTTCCGTACAATCAGGCCACGTTTGTCCGCGTGAGGACTCCACCTTTTACCTGGGCCGTCAGCTTTGCCTCCTGCGCCATGGAAGCAAAACAGGACTGGCCAGGGAGCCTGGCGATCAAACGTTTTTGGGGTAGTGATAATCAGTTGCCTTGATCGACCGTCGTGTTTGACCCGAACTTCATTCCTTCCCGGAGAAAGCGACGTGAGTTCAGTGGCCAGAGCGCTTACAGCGTGAAACGCTGTAACTTGTACCGAATCAGACGCTCGATACCAGCTTGATCGTCTGCTGGCGGCTACAGCGTGTTACGCTGACTTGTGGCCGCGAAAGACGTTTTCCGGCCTGCTATGGGTGCTTCCCATGAGCCCGAACGACCACATCTTTTCGAAAACTGCTCTAACGCTGAATCTGGATCTTTGGTCTGGCTGCCAGCAGCTTCGCGATCCCTTCGCTCGTGACGTTCTCGCAGGTGTTGACGTCCAGTGCCGCCAACCTGGCCAGTGCTGCCAACGCGACGACTCCTTCATCACCAACGTCCGTTTTACCAAGGTGCAACCACTCCAGATTCTTAAGTGCGGCAAGCTGCTTCACGCCTTCGCTGGTAAGCGAGATGCCTTCACTGGAGAAACCGACGTTGTCGAGATTCAATCGTTTCAGTGCCGTCATGCTGGCCAGATGCGGCATGCCTTCGTCACCGACTCGAGTGGCCCACAGATTGAGATCCTCCAACCGCCGCAGTGCCTTAATATGTGCCAGGCCCTCGTTTCCGACGATCGTTTCGCTCAGATCCAGTCGCTCCAGGTTCTGCAGCATCTTCAAATGGGCCAGGCCTTCGCTGCCGACGATGGTTGCACGAAGGCTTAGCCGCCGGAGCCTGGTCAGCTTGCCAACGTGCTGCATGCCGTCGTTGCCAACGAACGTGCGAAAAAGAGTCAAGTCCTCAAGGTTGGTCAAGCCGGAGAGCTGCTCAAGTCCTGCATCATCGACGCTGCAGTCCTGCAGGCTGAGCACTCGCAGATTCGACAGCCCCCTGAGATGCTCTATACCGGTGCTGGTGATCTGCGGCCCCCAGATCTTGAGATCCCTGAGGTTGGTCAATCTTTGGAGATGCTCGATACCGAGATCCGACAACTGATTGCAGTCACGAAAATCAAGCAGTTCCAGATTCGTCTTGCTCTTCAGATGCTCCAGGCCACTATCAGTGATGAACGTTTGGGCCGCACGGATGCGGGTCAGACTTTCCATCTCAGAAAAGTAGGCAAGCGACTGGTCGGTGATACGACAGCGTTTCACGTTGATGTCTCGGAGCGATTTGAGCGAAGCCAGCGTTTGCATGCCAACGTCCGAGATGCCGGTACCCTCGAGATCGAGTCTCCAAAGCTTCTTGAGCCCCACAAGATACTTGAGCCCTTCGTCGCTGATCTCCGGCCGGGCCAGGAACAGTTCCTGCAGTTCGGAAAACGCTTCAATGTTGGCGAGTGCGTCGTCGTTCGCCGCGGAGACGATAGAAAGATTCGCCCGCACGACATGGCCGCCGCTGCCCAGCGTGAGCACCTTCTTCTGCTCGTTTTTACTCTCAACCAGAGCGAGGATCGCCGCAATCGCAGCCTGCTCGGCCTCGTTCACGTGGGGCTCGACCGGAGCGATAGTTTCCCGCAGTGCGGCTTCGCCACCGGTAGTGTCCGGTTGATCCTGTGATGGCCGATGGCACCCCAATAACAAACCGCACAACAAGGCGAGCAACGTCGGACAATTGCGATACATCTGGAGCTTCATAGCTGGGGCACTCACGAGTGACACCTCGGGACGGTCGGTTCACCCTATTCAGTCTTTGATGATTTTGGAATCACGGAGCCATGCAACAAAACTGGTCGGCCAAATGGCCGTCGACTTTCCTCGACCATCGCCCATGCCAAAACCATGCGCGCCGGTGCTAAAAACATGAATCTCTGCATTGAATCCAGCTTGCAACAACGTTGCATAGAAATCGACGCACTTGTCCACCGGAGTAATCTGATCATCACGAGCGTTGACGATGAAGAACGGGCAGTTGCCTGCCGAGTCCAACTCAGATTGCGTGCGACTTTCGATGAGTTCACCAACGTCATCGGGAATCCCTGGATAAAACAAACCGGCAAAGTTCGGCCTTCCGCTGACCTTCGTTTCCAACGTTTTGGGCTCGGGATAGAGCGAACAACCGATCGCAAGATGGCCGCCAGCAGAGAACCCGCAGATGCCAATTTTGTTGGGCTGTAAGCCAAGGTCATCCGCTTGCTTTCTGAGAATGCGAATCGCCTGTCGGCCATCGGCCCGCACGGCGCGCTGGTAGTTCTGCCACGCGTCTTTTGAGCGAAGGACGGTCGGGCGAGTTCGATACTTCAGGACAAGGGAGGTCACTCCGTGATCCTTCAGCCAGATTGCCAGATCGTGACCTTCAAAGTCAATCCAAACATCGCGAAATCCTCCACCCGGGCAAATCACCAGGCCCACGCCATTCGGATCTCGAGGGCGGTGGATACTGTAGGTGGGCGACGTGACCGAACTGAATGCGCGGTGCAATCCGGTTGGCGAATCTGGTCGTGGCCTGGCAGAGCGAACTTGCTCCTGGATATCCGGTCCAATCACATAGTCTGACCGAGGCTTTTCCCAGAGCGGCAATTCCTCGGGCAGAGCAACCGCACTGGAATCCTGTCCGACTGCGTCACAGAGAAACGGAAACGTCGCGAGTAGTCCAAGTGCGATGAGGGCGAGTCTCTTTCTGTTGGCCATTGGCAAGCGTCCGATCATGGAGTTGTGAAGGTGCTACTGTCGGTTCAGGTCTTCGAAGCTTGAGCGCGTCGGTTGGAGATTGGGCGGGCTCGTGTCGTCTTGAACCAAATGCCAATCGGGCCCGTCGGCCATGACGCTCGCGGTAATGTCGATCAATTGTTTTTTGAGTTGGTTGACGACATCGGGAAATTGCTTTGCCACGTCGGTCTTCTGAGCAAGGCATGTGTACTGTCACTTCAAGGTCTTACAGCGTCCAACCGTTTCGGTTCTCGCGCCGGATGAACTGGTCCGCTTCAGGACAGTTCGTGGCCTTTAGGTTCTCCGCATCCCACTGGAGCTTCTGACCAGCGCGATAGGCGACGTTTCCCAACAGTACCGATTCGGTCAGCGGTCCGGAATAGTCGAAATTGGTTGTGGTGGGACTTCCCGTTTTGCACGCCTCGATCCATTCTCTTGCGTGGCCGACTGAGCGAGGAATCGTCTGCGGCGGTGGTTCGACGCCAGCAAACTTCTCTTTTGGATATAGCTCGAACCTTGGGGGGACAACCTCGATCTCAGTGATCAGCATGCCGTCGCTTCCGACGAACAGAACGGCGATGGGCCAGTCGGGCAGGTTCGTCTCCTTTAGCAGTTCGGGCCGCCTGCCGCCGTGGTACCATGTCATCCTCACCGGCGGCAGATCGCCTCGGGCCGGAAACGTCCAGGTTGCTTTAATCCAACCAGGAGTTCCCTCCGAGTTTACGGGCGGTCCTTCCGCCTCGACCGTCGTAGGATGCTTCAGGTCTAGCGCCCAGAACGGCAGGTCAATTACGTGGATACCGATATCGCCAAGCCTTCCGTTGCCGAAGTCCCAAAAATCGCGCCAGGCAAGCGGGTGATAGGCGGGGTGGTAAGGGCGATGGGGCGCCGGCCCCAGCCAAAGGTCCCAATTCAGGTGTTTGGGAACAGGGGGCGTTCCTTTCGGCCGATCGCG
Organism: Fuerstiella sp.; assembly: GCA_024230215.1. Classification (GTDB taxonomy): domain Bacteria; phylum Planctomycetota; class Planctomycetia; order Planctomycetales; family Planctomycetaceae; genus Fuerstiella. Next base: position 62,497 of record JAAERP010000523.1, read on the forward strand.
GTCCCCCCAGTTCTGATCGCACCAGGCATGAACCTCTCGGACTTCTCCAATGGTGCCGGCCCTGATCAACTCGACAACTCGGCGGAAGGTCTCACTGGAATGGTTTCCGATCCCCATCTGAGTAGCAACGCCGTGTTCTCTGGCCACTTCGGCTGCGATGCGTACTTCGTGGATGTTTTGGCCAAGCGGCTTCTCGCAGTAGACATGCTTGCCCATCTTCATTGCCATCACACTGGCAGGGATGTGCATGTGGTCGGGCGTGGCAACGACAGCCGCATCGATGTTCTTCTCTTCCCAGTCGAATAGCCTCCGGAAATCGTTGTATCTCCTTGCCTCGGGAAACCTTTTGAAGCCGGCATGGTTGGTCGCAGTAAACGACGAATGTTTTCGGACCGTGGTCTCACCGGCCCGTTCTTTATCCACGTCGCAAACGGCGACGACATTCACACCGCCCAGATCCTTTGACATCGATTTCGATTGACCCAGGATCTCGTTAATCAGAAAAGCCCCATGCCCCCCCGCTCCGATCAGGGCCAGGTTGAGCGTGTCGCTCGGAGCTGTGTATCCGGGGCCGCCCAGCACATGCCGTGGAACAATCGTAAACGCAGGAATTGACGACGCAGCACCGATGAACTCGCGTCTTGTAAGTCCCGATTTACGGTTTGTCTTGTTCCTGGTCATTCTCGAATGCCTCATGATTTGGGAGATCGGCAGGTCATTTTTCACCCTTGGCCACGTACGACATGATCTTCACAAACGAGTTACCACGATTGGGCATGTCAGGGTCCAGCTTCTCCCTCACTTTCCACAACTGTGCGAGCCTGCCTCTTTGCTCTTCACTCAATTCTCCAATGCGACCGTCGACGTACTGTTGATGATTGGTGGGCTCGTAGCCCTTTGGCAATTCGCCCGCGTCGATTTGGGCCAGTAGTTCTGCATGGGGTGACTTGGGTCGCTTGGGTTTCGCAACGGCCTGAGCGCGAGGCTGCGGCGCTGCACTGACCGCGCCCGGCTCGATCTTTTTGATGAAGATGTTGCGGTACTCGATGGGACAAGGATTCCGTTTGCCGAGGTTATCGCCATCGACAACGATATGCTTTTGCAGTCGGATAGGTGCCGGCTCCATGTTCATCATCCAGTCGTGATATTCGAAGTTGTCATGGATCACCTCCCCGTCATATTCGGCTGAAAAGTTCCGGCCCTTCACGGTCAGCTTGACCGTATGCCAGACTCGGACTTCGGGGTCAATATGCCGGAGGTGAGGTTTCTCTTCCTCCTTGAGACCGACTTTCTCAGCGGTCTCCTTCGGCAGAAAGTAGTAACTTTCCAGGTGTCCCATTCCGCCTTTGGATCTCAGGTTAAACTGCTCCATGTCTCCGAAGCCCGGAATCTCGGGAAGTAGTCGTCGGAAGTTGATGCCGCTGTCAGAAACGGTCGGCATCCTGAAATCGAGCATCAATATGAAATCTCGGTAATGCTCCTTTGTTGACAGGCTGGCACCCCAACTTTCAATGAGCCCGGGCGACTTGAGAATACCGTCCTCAATCGACCAGTATTCTTTAACCAGCGGCGGCGTATGCCAGCCGGTGAGGTCCCTTCCGTTGAAGAGCGCCGTAAAGCCTTCGGGTGGTACATTCAAGCCAGCGGTTTCGCCGTTCCTGCTGCTGCCTCCTCCCTTGTCTTCGGCCGGTGGGGTCAGTTTCGCCTCTGCGATTTCCATGCCGGACTCTTTGTCCAACGTGTGAAACCAAATGGACTCGACAACGAAGTGAAAGGGAGTACTCGGCAGCTTGTCCTTCATGTTCGCAAGTGAAGGATCGAGCTGAAGGTCTCGCAGTTCAAGAGCGAACTCGAAGTCTTCTCCGCTTTGAAACTCGTCGGCGGGGCAGGCAGTCTGAAAGCGCCCCGCGAAGTCTCCGTTGGGGTGGTTGATCGTGACACCAAAATACGCCGGGTGTGCCGTGGCGACGCGGCCGCGCACTTGCAGACGCGACTCGGGCAGCAGCACGACGGCCGGCCTGTCGTCCTCGGAAAGGTCCAGTGGCGTCACATATATGGTTTGTTCATCGCCTATCGCAAACGGAACTTCTTTGCCTTTCTCGCCTTCCCCGTCCGTTTCGGCAGACCACTTCCAGCGATTGATCGACTTGCCAGCCGCGCTGACGCCACGTTTGTCGAGAGCGTTCGTACTTGGCTCGAACTCTTTATCGTCGTCTTCCGCGCGAGGTGTATTCTCCTGGACCGCGTACGCCAGGATCTTCACGAAAGAGAAGCCTTCGTTGGGCATGTCCGGGTCTATCTCTTGTTTCTGGTTCCAGAGTTGCAGGGCTCTTGACCTCTGCTCCGGGCTCAATTCCGGGAAGCGACGGTCGACGTACTCCTGGTGCTTGTCGGGCTCATACCCTTCCGGCAGTTCGCCCCCATCGATCCTGGCCAGCAGTTTTGCAACGGGCGGCTTCGGCTGCGTGGGCTTCGCGGTGGCGTCCGTGCGAGTCGTGGCCACATCCGTGGCAGCAACGGGCCCGAGATCTTTGATGAAGATGTTGCGGTACTCGATGGGACAAGGATTCTCCTCACCGAGGTTGCCACCACGCACAACCATGTGCTTCTGAAGCACGATGGACGCCGGCTCCATGTTCATCATCCAATCGTGAAACTGGAAGTTGTCATAGAGGACCTCGCCGTCATACTCGGCCGAAAAGTTCCGGCCTTTCATGGTCAGCTTGACCGTATGCCAGACTCCGACCTGCGGATCAATATCCTGGACCTGCGGCCCTTCCTCAACCTTAAGCCCTACTCTCCTGGCGATTCCATGCGGAAGAAAGTAATAGCTTTCCAGGTGTCCCATCCCACCCCCGGATCGCAGGTTGAACTGCTCCTTGTCTCCAAAGTTCGGAATCTCCGGAATCAGTCGGCGGAAAGAAATACCGCTATCGGAGATCGTCGGCATCTTGAATTCAAGCATCAGAATAAAATCCCGGTAAAGAGTCTCGGTTACCAGGCTGGCTCGATAATGCTCGACAAGACTAGTCGACTTAAGCACGCCGTTCTCGACAAACCAGTTTTCTGAGACTTCCGGGCGCGTGTGCCAGCCGGTGAGATCCTTGCCATTGAAGAGCGCAGTGAAGCCCTCCGGCGGCACGTTCAATCCTGATGGTTCGACTGTCCTGGACGGCTTGATCTCTTTGATCAGGATGTTGCGGTACTCAATCGGACAAGGATTCTTCGCGCCCGTCTGGTTGTTCTCCAGGTAGCGATGCTTCTGGAATCGAATCGGCGCCGCCTCGGTGCTGAGGATCCCATCGGGGTATTCAAAGCGATCGAGGATCACCTCGCCATCAAGCTCGGCTGTCAGGTTCTTGCCGATCAGGGTCAGTTTGACCGTGTGCCAGACCCCGGTCTTCGGCGCAGTGCGTTTGATGCGAGGAAGATCCGCCTCGTTCAGGTCCAACTTCTGCTTCATGGATTCCGTCATGAAGTCGAAACTCGATAGCCCCCCCATGGCGGCGTCGGTTTTGAGATCAAACTGTTCGGAGTCACCAAAATCCCCGGTGATTTCCGGAGCCAGCTTGCGGAGGTGGATCCCGCTATCGGATGTTGTCGGCATCCGGAAATCCACCATCAGTTCATAATCTCGGTACTCTTTCTCGGTCACCAGGTCCGCGCCCCATTCCTCGAGAAGCCCGTGTGACTTGAGAATGCCGTCCTCGACGGACCACATTTCTTCGACCTTGGCAGTGACTTGCCAGCCGGTGAGATCTTTGCCGTTGAAGAGCGCGGTGAAACCCTCCGGCGAAACGCTTAACTCCGACGGCTCGATCTCTTTGATGACGATGTCGGTCTTGCCATTCCAGGGCCGGACGCGTACGTTGCGAATTGCTATCGGACCGTAATCGCCCTGGATAATGACGGGACCCTGGGGACGCTGTTCACGCTGCCAATTCGTGCCGCATGCGTATGGAACTTCAACGTTCTCCTGGATCACCAGGCCGTTGTGAACCACTTTGACAAATTTGGCGTGCGCTGTCTTGTTGCCTGCATCGTCGAACCGAGGAGACTGAAAAATGATGTCCATCGTCTGCCACTCGCCAGGCGGTTTGGCAGCGTTGACTCGGGGCGGGGAACCCTCATCGAGGTAATGGTAAGTCGGCTCGGATTCAGCCCGAGGATAGATCCCACCACAGTGGGCAGCTGTGGGCTTTTCTACGTGGTGGCTGTCGAGGATCTGTACTTCATAGTTACCATGAAAGCTGACTCCGGAGTTGGAGCCTTTGGCCACCATGAACTCCAAATGCACTTCGACGTCCTGGAAGGCTTGCTTAGTAACAAGGCTTTTGGTCCGGCCGTTCCTGCCGTTGATCAACACGCCAGCGCCACGATTCCCAAACAAGTTTCTCTCGTTGTACGGATCGACCATGGTGTCGGCCGCTGCGTACCAGTCCCCGCCCACACGCCAGGCTTCAAAGAGGTCACTTGCTGCGGCCGGCTTGCCACAGGGCAGCAGCATCACCACAGCCAGAGACAGCAACATCAGCTTCTGTTGTTTACCGTTTGTTCTATTCTTCATATTCGTATTCATCGATTACAATTCCCAGCCTTTGCGGTACTCGCGTTGAATGAACTCGTTCGCTTCCGGATGGCTCGTGATCTTCAGGTTCTCTGCATCCCACTGGAGCTTCTGGCCGGCGCGATGGGCAACCGCTCCCAACAGCACCGTCTCGGTCAGTGGTCCGGCATAATCAAAACGGCAACCGGTTGGACTGCCCGTCTTGCATGCCGTGAGCCAATCCTCGGCGTGCGAGAGCCCCTGCGGCAGCTGTGGCCGTTTGACACCGGCAAACTTGTCTTCCGGATACAGCTGGAAATGGCCATAGTCGGCGATCAGCATCCCCTCAGAGCCAACGAAGAGAGTGCCCTCGGGATAGTCCGGCAGGTTGTGTTCTTTCTGAAGCGGTGGGCGTTGATCGCCGTCATACCAGGTCAGTTCTACGGGCGGCAGGTTTCCACGGGCGGGAAAGTTCCACTTGCTGATGAGCCATCGCGGCGCACTCTCGCGATGGGCGGGCAGAGGACTTTCAGCTTCCACCGTCAGCGGGTACCTCAGATCCAGCGCCGTGAACGGAAGGTCGATCATGTGGCACCCCATGTCGCCAATTCTCGCGTTGCCGAAATCCCACCAACTCCGCCAGCCGTGTGGATGATAAGTGGGGTGATAGGGACGCACGGGAGCCGGTCCCAGCCAGAGGTCCCAGTTCAAATGCTTGGGGGTGGGAGGTCCGGATTTCGGACGATCGCCGGGGCCCCATGCCTCGTCACACCAGCAATGGACTTCCTGGACCTCTCCGATCGTTCCTGCTTTGATAAGCGCGACCACACTGCGATAGTTGTGGCCGGAATGCGCTCCATTGCCGAGTTGAGTGGCCAGCCCACTCTCTCTGGCCGCCTCGGTCATCTTTCGGACCTCGGTCACACTGTGTGCCATGGGCTTTTCACAATAGACATGTTTGCCCGCCTTGATTGCCGCCAATGTGATAACCGCATGAAGGTGATCCGGCGTAGCCACCACTACTGCGTCGATGTGCTTATCCTCGTTTTCCAGCAGAGTGCGAAAATCGCTGTACGTTTTCGCTTTGTCGTAGCGAACCGACGCCCTGGCCAGGAACGTTGAATCGACATCGCACAAGGCGACGATGTTGTGGTTCTCCATCTCTCGAATGACCTGAGGTCCGCGCGTGCCCATGCCGATTGCGGCTACATTGACCTTCTCGCTCGGCGGGGTATGCCCTGGGCCTCCCAGGACATGCCGAGGCACGATGGAAAACGTCCCCAGTGCAGCGCCGCTGATCGACTTCTGAAGAAACCCTCTACGTTTTAAACGATCGTGACGCGATGTCATGATTGACTCCTGATCGCAAGTTTCGATCTGAAATATTCATTAACTAAGAACCCCAGCCTCGCTCGAATCGTGGACATCATTCTGAGTTATTTCGGATAGTTTCGCGGGATTTGTCAGCTCTTGCCGCAAACTGTATCGGTGTGTAACAAACGCGGCACGATTGTCGCAGTTCAACTCGTGTGGGTCTGTTTTCCTGATTCCTTAACTGCCTCGGGTAGCACTTCGTGGAAACGCGGAATGATGAGCAGTTCACGTAGGTCGATCAGGCACTGAACCGCAGCCGGCGAGGTCTACCTGTTTCTCGCCTCACGCCGGTTTCGGTGCAAACAGTTGTACTGAAATTACCACCGCCGATTGGCTCTCAAGCTCGGCTGAGAGGCGTGCCCTGCAAACCGAGGAAACCTCGTTTGCCGCGGTGTTTGAACGTCGGCCTAGTTTTTGGGTCCCAAAGGGAATAGTGCGACTTCCACGCTATGCATGTAATCTGCGCTCGATCGATTTATAATGGCGGACAATTCAACCAGCGACACACCCCAAACTCAGGACCAGGTTCAATAGACGCGTGATGAAACATATCCTTGATACTCTGAGACATTCATCGGGTTTCCGATGGACGTTGTTTCTCGTGTTGACGCTCACTATCTTGTCTGTCGAGACGCTGGCGGGAGAGCAGTCCTGGTGGCAATTTCGCGGGCCGGGCGGTAACGGACACACGACGGCAACAAAACTGCCGATCGAATGGGACGAGTCGCGGAATGTGGCCTGGAAAACGGACATTCATGATCGTGGATGGTCGTCACCGGTCATTTGGCGCAATCAGATCTGGATGACCACAGCCACAAGAGACGGTCACCGGGTTTTCGCAGTATGCATTGACAAAGACACCGGAAGAATTTTGCATGACCTGCACATCTTCGATGTCGAAAACCCAATGAGGATTACCGACGAAAACACGTATGCCACGCCGACCCCCGTGATTGAAGATGGACACGTGTTTGTTCATTTCGGAACGTATGGAACTGCGTGCCTGGACACCGCAACCGGTCAAAACATCTGGACCCGACGTGACCTCAATTGTGATCATGAGGCCGGTGCCGGCCCGGCCAGTTCTCCCACTCTGATTGATGGAAACCTCGTCATACACGTCGATGGACGCGACGTTCAGTACATTGTTGCTCTGGCCGGATCCACCGGCGAAACGGTGTGGAAGACAAAGAGATCTATCGATTTCACCGACATTCCCGTTCACCACCGAAAAGCGTTTTGCATGCCGTCTGTGATTCCGCGCGGCGACGGCAGGCAATTGGTCAGCCCAGGCGGACGAGCTGTGTATTCGTACGACTTGAAAGGTCGAGAATTATGGCGTGTCCAACACCGCGGGTTTTCGGTTGCTCCTCGACCCGTCTATGGCCACAACCTGGTGTTTGCAATTATCGACCGCGACAATCCCGAGCTTTGGGCAATCCGGCCTGATGGCGACGGCGATGTAACCGACACGCATATTGCCTGGAAGGAATTCAAGAGCATGCCTCAACGCTGCTCACCAATGCTTGTCGGCGACCTTTTGTATTTGGTAAATCGTGAGGGCATCGCAAGCTGCCTGCAGGCAAAGACCGGAGAACTCGTTTGGAGGGAACGGCTTAACGGCAGGTACTCGGCATCTCCCATTTACGCACAGAATCGCATTTATCTGTTCAATGAAGACGCAACGACAACGATTATCCGACCGGGACGAGAACTGAATATTGTCGCCACCAATGCAATCGCTAAGCAGCGGCTTCTTGCGACTCCGGCAGTCGATGGCAACGCATTGATCATTCGCACAGAAAACCATCTGTACCGTATCGAGAACCGCACGACCAACCCAAACGAGCCTGAAACGACCACGCCAGGCGAGCCTAAGGGAAGCAAGAGTACGTTTGTCGGCGACTGGGATATCGGAAAGTCCAACGCGTCAGAAAAACCAGTGTTCGTCATGACCCTCAATGCTGATTTGACAGCACGTAAAAGCCACGTTCCCGGAGCAACCGGCAAATGGCAGTTGGTGAACGGAGAGGCACGCATTATCTGGAGTGATGGCTGGCGCGACGTCATTCGCCCCGAGGGCGACCACTTCCGAAAAATCGCATTCCGACCTGGGAACGACTTCGATTCGACTCCCGCTAATCAGGATACTGCGCAACGCTCCTCAAAGTAGCTCACTCCGCTGCAAGTCATCCCCTCTTCTTCCTGTTGTTGCACTAGGGCTTAGACGGCTTCTTCGAATCGCCGGATGGTAGGAACAACTCAAGGTGCGGCGTGTAGGCGGAGTCATCTTTCCAAAAACGCCTCGCTGGCTGATTGGGATCGACTTTCTTCCCAGGATAGTCGTGCCCGGCGACGCTTGCATCGACAGTCTTGTTCCATGCGAGATAACTCGCCTTCAGCCGATTGGCGATTTCCGGGTTCCGGTCAAATAAATCTTCACTTTCATCGTGATCCGTTTCCAGATCATACAATTCGTACTTGCCGTCAACCGTCAGCAGTTTGTATTGGTTATCGACGATCACGCCACGACCCCGATGTCGAAACATCAGTGGTTTTTTGCGAGCACCTAATTCCCTTTGAAACAGTGTTCGAAGACTCGTCCCGTCCTGCGGTTGCAGCATCGCTTGGTCGGGAACGTTCGCGATTTCTGCAAGAGTTGGAAAGATATCGACAGTGCCAGCCGGATATTTGGTCACCCGAGGTTCTTTGATGACTGCCGGCCACTCGATGATTCCGGGAACGCGTAGCCCACCTTCGTACATTTGATTCTTGAAACCTCGCAGCCCGCCGACGGTTGCCTCCCCGTATCCTTTTAGTCCGCCGTTGTCACTGTTGAACCACAACAAGGTATTGTCGGCAATTTCAAGCTCCCGCAACCCGGCTCGCAATGCGCCAACACTGCGGTCCATCGCGACCAGTTCAGCAAGATGATTCTGCTGATTCACCTTGAGATCTACGAACGCCTTTCGGTCCGCTTCGCTACCAATCATCGGCGAATGCGGTGAGCCGTACCAAATCACCACAAAAAGCGGATTGGTGGTGGTCCTGTTCGCTCGCAGGAATTTCAACGCTTCAGCAATGACGATCTCAGACGAATCGCCCCGGTGGCTCTCGAACTTTCCCATTCTCGACAGGATTGGATCTCGGTCGAAAAAGTTCGTCACCGACAACCAGTGGTTAAAACCAAATGCGCCGGGGCTGTGAGTGTCTCCTTTGAGAATTGGCACTCCCGGTCCGCGTAAACCGTTGAGGTGCCACTTTCCGAAATGTGCGGTTGTGTATCCCACACTTCCCAGCGCGTGTGCCACAGTCTTTTCCTGTCGTCGCAACGGAAATCCGTGATCCTGAACACCGGTTCGATCGTTAGTTCGGCCTGTCATGACGGTGGCTCGAGTCGGAGAACAATTCGAAGCGCCCGCGTAAAACCGATCAAAACGCAATCCGTTCTTCGCCATCGCATCCAGGTGCGGCGTTTTCAAGTCTGGATGACCGTAGTAACCCATCTGCCCCCAGCCCTGATCATCCGTCATGACGAGGATAATATTTGGACGCTCGGCGGCAGCAGGAAATGTCGTTCCAGGAATCAACAGACTGATGGACGCAATAGTACGAACGAAAAGAGAATGCATAACTACGACTCGACAGGGGTTAGCGAAAATGGATAACTGATAACTGATCGTATTGTTGATTTCAGCGCTGGAACTGACTCTATATGGAACAATCGCTAATTCAAGGGATGCAAGTGTGCAAAGGCGGATGAACCGCACCGTCTTGTCTTGTGATTTGACCAATCGACAATCCGCGAACACCCAAAAAATCAGGCAAATATCCTGCACGCGGCGTTATGTCAGTACAATGCAACTGCTGTGCCGAACACTGTTCAGCCGGTGGACAACAAGAGGCCGCGAAAGAAGAATAGAAAACAGCTGAGGGAGTGGCGGACTATTTGCTCATGAAAGAGTAATGATGAATGCCGCACATATGTCAACAGGAAACAAATCGCAATGAATGTACGACAACGATTGATCGCACCAGTGGCTGCGATCACACTCGCCCTTTCGCTTTCCGGCCTGGCGACTGCGGCTGATGACGGCAAACCGCATGCGGTCTTTGTTCTGGGCACGTTGCACTATTCGCCGGAGCTGACAATGCCGATCTTTGCGAAGGAGTTGGAACGATTCGGGTTCCGCACCACCGTCGTGATGGGTGAGGGCAATCCGGAGAAGAAGACCGAAGACGTCCTGCCGGGAATCGAAGTTCTGGCCGATGCTGACCTGGCAATCTTCTTTATGCGGTTTCTCAAACTGCCCGACGACGAGTGGCAGCCGATTGAAGACTACCTCAAGTCCGGAAAACCTGTGATCGGACTGCGGACTGCCAATCATTCATTCAAGTACCCATCCGGGCATCCGCGTTTTTCGTGGAACGACGGCTTCGGGCGGCGGGCGTTGGGGACTCCCTATATCGTGCACCAAAGCAGTACGACAAAGATCAGTGTCGTCGAGAAATCTCTGCAACACCCCGTTATGACGAACGTCACCAGGAAAAACTGGGTATCGCCGGGGACACTCTATCTGACTCGCCTTGAGGACGGCTGCATCCCTTTAGTCACCGGAAGTGGAGACGGTAGAGCCCGAACACTCAAGAAGTCATTTGGTACAATCGAGGTCAAACCGCACGAATCCGATGTCGTCGCATGGGCCTGGCAGAACGAATGGGGCGGCAGAGTATTTGGCACGTCGTTTGGGCATCCCGGTGACTTCGCTGAGGAATCGCTTGTGCGAATGCTCATCAACGCTGCCTGCTGGTCTGTCGATCGACCGTTACCCGGCGCTGATGAGAAAATTTCGACGTGGAAGATCGAACGCGTTGATAAGAAACCCCGAAAGTGATTTGCGAAGACTCAATTGTCGTTATCAAATAACTAGAGCTTTGTCACAGGCAAAAGTCAGGGTGGAAGCATTCGCCGGAAAAGGGGGTCAGGTACCAAAAATGCGAAGCACCCTTCGGGCCGTTCCGGTTTTTGG
>JAAERP010000524.1 GCA_024230215.1 Fuerstiella sp.
CCAAAAACCGGAACGGCCCGAAGGGTGCTTCGCATTTTTGGTACCTGACCCCCTTTTCCGGCGAACGATTCAACTCCACTTTCGGGCTGTGACAAAGCACAACTCCCACGAGCCAGTATCGTTCACGACAATAAGTAAACTTCTCTAAGTCATCGACCGATTCAAGTTGTCATCTAATTGCAGCACTGTCAGTGCATCTCAGCAAACCGGGCCATGCACAGTGGCTGAACACGTGAAGACACGCGTGTATTCTTTCACGTTGACGGTGCGGACTCACTTGCCGCTGTTGTCACCTAAACGCCTCAGAGTTTTTTCGTAGCGAATCTGCATTTCTTTCTGCCGCCACGCAAGAAACTCTGCCTCAATACGGTCCCTTTCTGAAGCGTCAACGCCGCGCTCCGGCGGTATGCTGATCTCAGCAAACGTAATTCCCTCTTCAACGCGATCAACGGCGACAATGCGGTCCTCACTCACAACGAGTGTCACACCAACGTTGGCTTCGATAATCGGAAGGCCGTTTTCCTGGCCACGACTCAGGACGGCTTTGTCCTGCGCGACGCTCCGTGAGCCGAATGAAGGGATGACAAGAAACTGCGCTCCGTCAAGAGACGGAATCTTCGCCAGCTGAGCGTTCCAGCGATCATTGCAGATCAGGATCCCACAGCGTCCGAGCGGCGTGTTGAACGTCCGGCTGTGTCGTCCCAGTCGGTTAAACCACCACGACTCGTGGTAGCCTTCGGCCAACTGCATTTTGTGATACTTCCCACAGATGGTGCCCTTATCACTGATGAAGACGGCACTGTTGAAAACGTCGTCTCCAATCCGCTCCGCAAATCCGAAGACCAGACACATCTTCAGTTTTCGCGCCAGTTGCTGAAACCGGTGGATGACCGGGGCGTCGATGTTGACCGCCACATCACGCATGCGTTTCGATTCAGCATCGCCTGAGATAATTTCGTTGACGACGTAGCCTTCCAGCGATCCTTCCGGCGCGACGGCAATGCGGGCTCCACCGGCACTCGCCTGCTGAAACATCGCCTCCAGTCGATCTGCGTTACCAGCGAGATCAAACTTCACGGGAACGAATGAGACCGCCGCAACCTTCACGATAGTGGCCGCAACAGCCGCATCCGCAGCCGGCGCGTTGCTCTCCGCAAGAGGCAAAAACAATGCAATGGCCACAAGGGTACAGAAACAAGAAACTGCCGAGTGCATCATCATTTCATCTTCTTCAGAATCTGAATGATCTGGTCCGGTGTGGGACGGTCACTAAACGTCGATGCCCTTTGTTCGAAGCGGATCGTCCCGGCTTTGTCGATCACGAACGTTGCCGGGCGATTGCTGAGCTCCGTATGGATTCGCATTTGAAAGGCGACTCCATAGCTGGCGCTGACTGTCAATGATGGATCCGTCAGCATGGGATAGTTTAGAGCGTCTGTGCTGAATCCCGTCTCCTTCAGTAGGTACTTTGCGGACCATGCTTCGTGTGGATCGATGGCCAGCAGTGCGGTATCAACGTCTTCGAATCGTGTTAGCTGTTCACGCAACTGCGCGATCTGATTGTGGCAAACGGGTCACGTGTCGCCGTAGATGAAGACTAGTACGACCGCCTCTTTTTCTCGAAAGTCGCTAAGCCGGATCGTCTCGCCAGTGGCCGCCGTCAATTCGAAGTCGGGAGCTGGCTGACCAACTTCTGCGGTGCCTGTCCGGGCGGCATCCCAGGCGATGAGCTTCTCAATGACTGAGGCCTCAACCGGTTGCTGCTTCCGCTCCATCGCATAACCAATGTGCATGCGGACGTCGCGATTGGACTCCTTCCTGCGAAGGCTTTCCCAGTCGACATCCACGGATGTCGTGCCCAGCATGCCGAGCGAATCAACCCCGTAGAGTCGAACAGCCGCATCCGGATCGGACTGCGCTGCCTCCAGCAGCGGTTGAACGGGAACATTCGGTGCCAGGTATCCAAGTGTTTGAGCGGCCAGAATTCGTTCGGGAATAGATTCCGATTTCAACGCCTGAATCAGAACCGGCACAGCTGCCTCGCCGTGAGCGACGAGGCCCTGCATCGTTCGCATACGGACGCCCCACCCCGAATCATCCGCAGCCAGCATGTAGCCATTCGGTCTTCGACCGGACTTCTGCATCCAGTGCGATTCGTCCCATGATTTGACGAATCGGCGCAGCAATTCCTGTGGCGATTCAGCCGGCAATCCTGTATCACCTGCACTGACGGACGCAGATACAAGAACCGCCGCAGAAATAAGAACGATAGAAACCGAGTTCTTCATGCTCTACCTCCAACGCTGGTTTCAGCCGGCTGTCACAGGACTCCAGTCTACACTCTGAAAGTCCGTCGTCCAGACTCAAGAGGGTCACAAGACCAGCGTGAACTTCCGTCAATACAGGCAGGCAGGGCCTGCAAGTGAATTCCGCCGGCGCACCAGCCCCACTCACAGTCGCTGCGTGCCTGCAGGACCCACCACCCATTGCCCGGTTTCTTCGTGGTGACGCGGGAGCATGACGACGAGCGGCAGGAAACAGGGGTGGCATTTCTGCAATCTCGCTATTCCCATGCTCCGACCTTCGCCCGCAGGCGATCCAGCCGCTGGTTAATGCGGTTGCGGTGAGTCTTGTAGTAGATGGTTCCGAACACCAGGCCCACTCCGACCAGCAGTACGATGCTGCCGATGATCGTCATCCGAGAGCTGCGTTCCATACCCCGCATCACCTTGAACAGAATCGACCCGACGTCCACCATCAGGCCGGCGAAGCCTAACGCCAGATACAGGCGAATACGGAAGAAGCTACCGAGTGCCATGGCAGCAATGCAGGCGATGATCAGCGTCAGGTTGAATGCCAGCGGATACCGATCATCAGCCAGCGCATAATAGCCCGCACTGCCAATCATGATCAGCAGAGTCGCCAGCCGAATCCGGTTTCTGGCCCCCGGTTCGATATGCCGCCGGAACATCTGCAACAAAACCAATATGCCGGTCCCGACCGGAAGCGTATATGCGTGGATGACTCGCAATTGCAGCTTGCTCCAGAACACGATCAGCACGAACGCCACAAAACCAGCAAGTGCCACGACGTTATACGGAGACTCCTTTTCATCCTTGCCCATGAACGTGAACATCAGGCTGTGCAAGCCAACAACCAGCAATGCGACATTTGAATCCATGTGGTTGTAGAGCACCCAGATCAACGCCACCGCCGGTAACGTGAACAGAGTTCCCATCAATGGTATGCGGGCCTCGCGCTGCTGAACGTCGAAGACCTGCTTGAAGCCGGTCAAGCCAAACGACACAGCCAGACTGGCCCAGACATCGTACTCAGGTGTCCAGAAATCGGTGGTTAGCATCAACTGCCGTCGAGCTACGGCGAAGAAGCCAACCACACTCACGTGTAGCAGAATATATGACACCATATTGTGTCGCAGTCTGCCCTCGAAAAACCATCCGACGGTGTACGATGCATACAACGCCATGATCAGCACCAGTTCGCCGGACTCGAACGGTCTGCCGTAGTGCGTCAGCTGCGCCATTGCCGTCAGCACAAATGACAGATACAAAGTGGAGGTATTGATATCCAGGCCACGTGCTCCCATCAACGACAGCGTCTGGTCGAACAAGCGAGGACGCAGGCGCTGCAGTTGGTCATAGTCGTGATGCAACCGAATCTGAAAGACAGCTGCCAGACTTCCCGTGAGGAAGACGACGGCAGTCAAACACAGCGTCGGCCAGATAGCGAACACCGCCTTTATTCCGGTGGTCATCACCGTGATCTGACTGAAATACACTAACCAGGCCGGCACGCACAGCATCAGCCCTGCCATGGCAAGTTGTTCGCCTGATGCAGCGGCACGACTTGAACGCGGTGTCAATGCCGCCAGTATCGCTCCCGTGGCCACCACCCACAGACCAGTCGTCGAGTATGGGTGATGATAAAACACATGCAGCATGGCCAGAGCGGCCAAACCACCGGCAACGACTCCCAATCCGCTGATTTCGACGTGCCGCGCCAGAAACTGATGAACCAGCAAGCCACCTGCCCAGATGCATATCACCGCCCAGACGACGTAATCCTTTACCAGATAGCTGTCGATCAGAAAGTCTGCATGCAAAGCTGAGAATATCTGCGCACCAGCCAAAGCAAAGTAGATCGGCGATCGCCGAATCGCACCCTGATGAAACAGAATGCTGGCCGCTCCAACAAGCAACGGTGCGACCATATACGTATTCGATTTCCAATCCAGCAGCCCGAACAGAACAATTGTCTGCGTGGCGATCAACAGGCAGACTCCCCATGAACGCCGCAGCTCAAACCACTGCTGGCCGTCGATGGCGGCCAATCGCTGCATGGCCGTCCGCAGCGGTGACCGCTGATGGCTGATGAGCGTCCAGAAATGGCTCAACGCCACAGCAGCCCATGCGGCCGGCATCGGATCCTCAAACGGACTGAGCCCCGGCAACCACGTCAGCGTGAAGTAGGTGCCGGTCATCAACGCCAGACCGCCATAAAAGGCCAGCCATGTTGTGCCGCCCAGTCCATGCAAGCGCAGCATGACCACGGACAACAGCATTACGAACGGAGCATTGTAATGATAATAGTCCGTTCGAATGATGGGTTCGTCCGGAAACATCACCATCTGAAACCCGGCTCGAAAGACGTAGCCGCCCAGCACGACAAACGAGAGCACAGCGGCCGAATTCCGGTAGCGACGAGCAGCTTCCAGGCCAACCCGCAGGCCACCTTCTGCACGCACGTAGAAGTAGGCAATCGGCGCTCCCAAAGCGCACAGCGCCACGGCCGGATGCCGAAACGCCGGCACCAGCAGCACGGCACACCACATCGCCACCGTTACGCCGCAGTGATACAGACCTTCGCAGACGCCAACGTACGCTTCTTCGCCATGATCTGGTTGCCGTGCCGCTCGACGAAAATAAAGTCCCGCCAGATACGCCATCAACCCTGACACAAGGAACCGCTGCCACTCGATCATGGCCAGATTCGGATGCACGAAATAGTTCGCCGCCAACAACGACAGAATCAGACCGGCCAGTCCCAGACTCATCTGATTCACAAATACCGTGACCGATTTCCTGCGAAGTGCGTATCGGCCGATTGTCCCCTGCAGCAATGTCGCTGCGGTTCCCAGACAAATCAAATGAATTTCTGAGATGCCGTGATCACGCAGGCTCTCACCGAAATAAAAACGCACGCAGTGGATATTGCCAATTGTCAGCAACAGCACAGCCACCTGACAACACAATTGCCGCCACCAGGAAATACCAACCAAAGCAAACGTTGCGGCGGCAAGGTACGGCGACCACAGCTGTATTGGATCGTCCCGCAGTGACGGAAAGGCGGTGTGCAGCGCTGTGGCCAACAGGGCCAGAGACGCGGCCGGAGCAAACCACCAGATCACTCGAGGTGACCGCAGCCAGCTGAATCCGAATGCTCCGCAAACCACGAAAGGCTTATGGCGATAAAGCCACCGACCCGCGTGGCCGAACAACGCTATGGTGCAGGAAAATGTCGCCAGCCGCACGGGTTTGCACAGGTACTCCAGGCGTTGAGCAGCAACATCCAGGCTGTCACCAGTGAATTGCTGCAGCGCATCACGATTTACGTGAATATATGCCAGCAAAAGAACAGGCAGAGCCAGGGCACTGGACGAATGAGCTCGTGACGTTAATAGCGTCGTGGCCAGCAGTAACGTCAGGTGGGTCGATGAGACGTGGAAATCATGAAAGGAATCGCCGATTCCGATCAGGACCAATGCCATGGCTATCCCACTGGCTGCCGAAAGAAACGGAAGCGTCAGCGACCGCACACGCAGATAGAATTCCTGTTTGAACTCCAGCACCAGATACACAGCGTGAATGCCAAGCAGCATCCAGAGCGTTGGCGTCAGGCTGTTCTGTATCGACAGACGATCGACCAAATGTCCCGACCCCGGTGCCGTGTATGTCAGCAGGCCGACCCACGTCAGCAGAAACAGTACGCTGCCGTAGGCCAGGTTCTTGGTCGACAACGCATGCCACACCAATTGCGCCGCAACAAACCCCATCAGCAGTAACAGTGGCGGCATCGGATTGCCGACGGTCATTTGCGTGATGCAGATAACGGCGACAACGATACTTGATGCTTCCAGCACGCGACGAGTCGGCTGCGTCAGAATGCGTGCAACCCAGTCGCCGCGAGATTGCAGGATGCACACGTAGATCAACCACAGAACCTGCAGTGCGACACCGGTGATCAGCACCGGCCACGTCCAGTGCGGCGATTCCGCAATATTGTGGTGCCCGTTCCAGATCCCCACGAACAGCCACAGACATCCCAGAAACGTTCCCTGTGGCGCGAGTCGATGAGTGCGGTTATAAACCGCGAGCAACGTCCATGTGACGCCCGTGACAGTGACTGCAATGCTGGTCTTCAGCCCGACTCCACCATCGCTGAGCCATTGACGAATCAGCGTCAACGTATCGGTCTTGGTGGTCAGAAACAGTACCGACGCAAGGATCGGCAACGTGAACAAACTGTGATCGTAGCGCCGAATCGGAAACAAAGTCGTTCCCATGAATCGGTCACCTTCGCCAGGGTCTTTTAGAAAGCGAGCGTTCCGCAGCACAAAACAGAATACCATTAAACCGCCTGCGCCCAGCGAGCTGCCCAGCCCGGTTCCCCAGCCAAGAAATGCGAAGCTCTGCTGCAGATTCGCTTTCAGTTCAGGAAACAAAATGATGATAATGATCCCTGCCATACCGGCGGGAATCAATGATCTGGAGTACCAGGTAGCGAATGTCAGCACAACCGTCATCGCCAGCGGACCTGAAAAGTCCATCCACTGGCGATACCACAGAACATCGCCCGGCGTTCCGCGTTCGGCCACGACTCGTAACAGCATTCCGGCGACAGCCATCGCACCGTAGACCCACAGGACCGTTGAACGTGATTCGCGGACAAGTCGATGGGAAGTGCACGCGTTCAGAACCAGCCAGAGAGTCGAAATTATCGACAGCCCGAACACCATGGTGTTGCCGTGCAAAGTTCGGCCGATCATGTCAACGCAACCCAGGTACAGCAGCGACAGCGACAGAATCGCCATTGCCGAGTGCACCCATTTCAGTTGATCGTCTCGCCAGGCGCGAAATGCAAACAGAGCGACGATCAGCAACAGACAACCGCCGGTGTGTAGAGGTGGCGTCAGATAATGCCACTGCGCCAGCACAGCGACGACCGTTGTCAGCATCAGCACGCTTACGTGCATGCCCAGACACGATCTTTTTAGTCGTTCCTGCCCATACGTCCTCGCAATAATGCTGCCGACTCCCATCGCCACGGCAATGGATAGTCCCAGTGCCGGCAGCCACGGCTTCGGAAAAGTGTCCAGCATTCCCGCAGAAGCGCCGGCCAGCATAAAGAATGTCAGCGCGATCCAGTCGTGAATTGCGTTTCGTCGAGCCACCGCCTGAAACAACCAGACAACGCCCGCCAGCGCAAAGGAAACGATGCGGAGATGTGGTTCGGTCGACCCCATCAATACGCCCAGCAGGATTAACGCGAAACCGACGAACGATTCTTCGCCATGCTGTTCCTCCTGATGACGCAGCCGTAGTGCAGATCGTTCGACCAGCAGCACCAGGCCGCCCGTCAGGATGATCATTGGCGCGTACGTCGACACCCGCGGCACGTGCTGCAGATATCCGTGTACCCACGCAAAGACCTGCAGAAAGGTAACCACCAGTGTCGCGCCAAAGAACCACGGCACGCGCTGCTGCTGAGCCAGTTCACGAGTCATCACGTGCCGGCTGAACCACACGACAGCACCCGCCATCGCCAGGAAGCCCATGTGGAAACCTATGCCAATCACAGACAGCAGTGCGGTGTCCGTGAAGCTGGCAACCGCTGTGGCCAATGGTCCCAGCATCACAAGGCTGTTCAGAATCAGCAGGGTGCCCCCCGACAGCCATGCCAGCGGCCGATGCACGGCCTGGCACCAGTTCCGTAATCCGTACCCGAAAACAGCAAGGTAGATGACACCCATCAGTGGCACAACAAGAGATTTTGCTGAGACCTGTTCATCGTTCGACAGCAACGCCACCGCCATGAAATTTATCGGCAGCAGTCCGATGGCCGCACCGCGCAGAATGGCGGCAGTGCCGACGAACTGCTCGTCCTTGCGTTCAATCCATGACGCCATCCATGCCAATGCACCTGTGAACGCCGCCAGCAACGTCGGCATCAGTGTGTAACGGATCAGCCAGTGCTTGTCCCATGTGTAGAATGCCAGCAGCGAAGCACCCGCGATGACCATCACAACACCAGCCACCATGTACCATTGTTCAGCGATAAAAGGCTGGATGTGATCATTCCACAGCGACGGCCCCGCTGGTGCGGCAGGCTCCATTTCGGGTTCGGGTCGGGGGACCGTCGGTTGAGCAACAGACGACTGACCATGCGGCGGTACGACGTCGTCTCGTTCCACAATCTCGACCACAATTCCCGTTAACGCATTCCATTCAGCGGAAGGTACCGTGTCGGCCCAGCGTTCGACGAACCGTTCCGGATCGATTCGACCGGCATGTTCGACGCACCACTGTTCGACTCGTTCAATGATTGCTGCGTCAATGTCCGGGCGATGTGCAGACCAGATCAGGAACAGTTCACCGGGACTTTGCTGCAGAACCTGCTGAAGTTCCTGTTCGCGACGACGCGCACATCGGTCCAGCCAGTTTTTCCAGCCGAGCCAGCCATCAACCGACCGCTTTCCGAAACGGCATGTCAGAATCAGCGCTGCCCTTTCCTGTTCCCACGGCTCCAGCAGCGATTCCTTCAGAATGGCTGCTGCTGCCAAATCCTGGCTGCAGCATAACTGGTCCAGCAGCCGACGTTTTTCTGCGGTCTCGGTCGCTCGTTGATAACGTTCAAACAGTTCGGCCGGTGCGGCGCTCGCCTGAGATGAATCGTCGCCTTTTGACTCACGCGGCCCGCCATCCGATTGTCTGACCTTCTGTGCTGTCGTCAGCAGATCTTTGGCTAGTTCCGGATCGGAACCTCCGACACGTTTTTCCAGTGCACGGATCAGCAGCTGCGGAGCATCCACACTCCACGCGTCCGGCAGAGCCAAACCCTCCCGCCGGGCCGCCGCATACTGCTGTTCGACGTGGGCTGCTGTGATTGGAGCGATATTGCTTTGAGTGACAACGTAACGGCGGTCTCGTGCCAGCGAGACCAGCGACGACAAGGATGCCACTGTACGCTTATTTGTTTTCCAGCCGAGCGGTGCGTCCAGCGGCAGGTCACCCAGCATTAGCTGAAAATCGTCCGACGGCGCCGCATTCCGCTTTCGCAACACATGATATTGTTGCGCTTCACGAAAACGGGAGCTGCTGAGATGGTCGGCCAGCCGCTCAAATGCCGGGCCTGAGTGCTGACTGATGGCGTCCAGAAGGTCTGTGACCGATGGGTCGCGGACGTTCTTTCCCGCAAGCTGCTCCAGCACAGGCAGCACATGCACCGAGTTCAGTTTGCCGGACGCCAGGAACAGCGTCAACAGGTCAATCAGGTCGCGGTCTGCAGTGTCGGCCATTTGTCAGTCCGATCAGAATTGAGCGGAACGCAGATTCTTCACGTTGGTCTGAATGTGAAGGCACCCACAAGTCTGTTCCGCCATTCCAGCAATCATCAGAACTTGTTTCCACTGCACACATGCTACCGAGCCTGATGGCGATCCGTAAGGAACCCTGATCGTCCACCCTGAACCCGGAATCAAAAGAGAACAAATGGCTGATTCAACGTTGACTGTTCATTGGCGAGCGTCACGACAACGACATAGATCAACGTAAGCCGCCACACAGGGTGTGACCGAATCATGTCGTTGCACGCAGGCCGTGGCCGAACGCAGCGTTGTTTCGGCACCCTGGTTCGTCGGGTGGAAGTTGCTGCCGCCGTTTCACGGCGGGGCATTTCCCTCGTGTCGAGGCTCCAGCCTGGGCACACATATCCGCGAAGCTCCGCTTCGGTGCGCGCACCGTAATACGCTGGAAATTAGACGGACGATGGCGTTGGGCCACATCGCTTTTCGAACGAGCATCGCAAGTGCAACTGCCGCGATGGCGAAGATCACTTGCTGGCGCTGCGTGCTTGTATCCCGCTGGCGACTGCCGCAGTTTTTGATCCGCCTGGCGTTTACGACTTCACTTTGTCGCGTGCACCACCGATCAGCGTGTCACTGCCTTTCTCACCGAACAAATCGTCCTTGTCATCATCGTCCAGCGGACTGCCAAGAATGCCCAGCGTGTCCCCCTGATCACCGGACGCCCATTCGGTCATCGCGGTGTCCAGAGCATCAAGAGCAGCGGCCGTATCGACGTCGAAGATACTCTGCCAGTCATTACCCACCTGACCGCCGATCAGCAGGTCGTCGCCTCGACCGCCCTTCAGTTTGTCCCGGCCGTCGCCGCCCACAAGGATGTCAGCTCCATTGCCGCCGAACAGGTGGTCCCTGCCGTCGCCACCAAACAGCAAGTCGTTGCCGCGGCCACCCTTCAGATGATCGTTCCCGGCCCCGCCAAAGACGATTTGTGGCACCGCCGCGTTGGAACGGCCGTCACGGCCACCATCTGAACCGCCGTCAGAACCACCGTCGCTGCCACCATGGTAGTGGTCGTCACCTTCGAACAGATGCGAAACAATGCGGTTGACCGAGGACAATTGGAACGTCTGCTTGAATTGGTTCTGGTGATGATGTTTGTGGTGGTGATCGTGCCCTCCGTCAGATCCGCCATCACTACCGCCTTTATGTTTACCTTTGTCCTTGCCTCCGTCGGACCCACCATGGCGGTGGCCCTGGTCCAGCTTAACGTCGACCTTTAATTCGTCTTTCTTCTCATTGAACTTCAGGTTTACGTGATCTCGTCCGTCCGTGCCGATGATGTACAGCGTGCCGTCCACCAGACCGACTCCGATCACGACCGCTGTCGACGTAGCGATGACTGCCCCGCCGTCATCGTCAACTACTGTCACGGTGACCTCATAAATGCCGCCGTTCAGGTATTGATGCCCCGCATCGAACACATCACTCAACTGATCGACAGAAGTGAGTGTTTCGCCAACAACGTCGTCGTTGTCCGGATCCGAACCATCACCCCAATCGACGATCACTGTGTGAGTGTCCAGCGAACCAACGTCATTGAACGCACCATCGATCGTCACGTGACCGTCCGGCGACCTGTCGTCCAGTGCCGCACTGCTGGATGACAGAGCTGTGATCGTGGGTGCGACGTTGCTGATGGTGATAATCGCCTGATCTGTTCCCACTCCACCGAGTTGATCGGTGACTGAATAGTCGACAACGTAAGTGGCATCGTCAAGAGGAGAGAATTGAACGTTGGAACCTGACCCGCTGGCGACAATCGTTCCCGTGCTGTCCGTCACTTGCCACGACTCGGTATGCGTGTCCGAAAGATTCAGTTCATAAAACTGCCCCGTGATGGAAACTGCAGTTCCTTCGTTGAACGTGCGATCAGCTCCGATGTTCACTCGAGGAACTACGTTTCCATCAAGATAGGACACTTCTCCCACGCTTGGCGAGTCGAACGCATGAAAGATGACACCTTCAATGTCGAATGGTGAGGTGAGCGTCATGCCGTCAATCTGAAAGGTGTTGCCAAACGCAGAAATACCTGCTGAGGAACCGTTGTGGATGGCCGCACCAGTACCATGAACAATAAACGTATTGTTGCCAGCTTCTGCGGAAGTCCCCAGATCAACGGTACCACCGGTGACCTCAAGGCCAGCTCGGTTACCACTGGTGGTTTCTTCGATCGTGCTGTTTCTGACAATCAGGTTTCCGCCGGTCACCAGGATGGTGGACGTATCTGTGCCGTTGACAAGAGTCATGTTCTCAACGTTGACCGTTCCCGACATCACCGTAAGCGCCGGTGAGGCCCCCTCCAGCGTGCCATTCTGAAAGATCAGGTTGATACCTGTTGGGATATTGACGACTTTGCCATTGAAATGATTGCCATTGAGATTGACGACGATGTCGATGGTGACTGAGTCGACCGCCAATTGACTCGCGCTACTGATGACAGCCCCAAGATCGCTGTTGGCTGTCGTCTCGATCGTTACGGCTGGATCTTCACCGTTATCAATCATTTCGGCGACTACGTCCTGCAGGCCTTCCGCCGTGATCTCGGAGACGTCGACGGCATGCGAAAACGTCGTACTTATCCCACCATCAATGTCCGTGGCAGTGGCAGACACAGTGTACGATCCTGCTGTCTGGAACAGGTGCGTCACTGTGATGCCTGAATCGTTTCCAGGAACTCTGGCTACTTGTGTGTTCGTGCCATCACCAAAATCGATATTGTAAGCAAATCCGGCCATCTGGTCCGCACTGCCAGCGTCGCTGGCCTCGACCGTAAAAGTAAGTTGCTGGTTCTCAATCGCCGCTGTTGGTCCGTCAATCGTGACAATCGGTGCCACATTGTGGACGGTAACCAGGAACGTTTTCGGATTCGAAACCGATCCGTCATCATCGCTCACAGTCGCGCTCACAGTTTCGTTCCGTCGTCGGTGTAAACGTGACTGCCATCGAAGGAGCCCAGAGTTCGGACTCCAGGCGAACCAACCTGATCAATCGTCACCGCGCCCGAATCGACAGTAGTGCCGTCGCCCCAGTTGACGCTGTACGTAAACGTCTCGAACGTTCCAGCAATCGGATCATCAAAGCCCAGATCAAACACTGAGCCAAGATCGGTCAGGCTGAGCAAACTGCCTTCGTTCACGGTTTGATCGGCGCCCACAGTCAATTCCGGACGCTGGCTGATCACGCCGCCCTGAGAGCTCGCTGTTCCGACTCCACCATCGTCGTCTTCGACGGTCACGGTCAGCGTGTAGGTTCCATCATCAGCGTAGACGTGATCGGGCAAGAAAGTCTTGTCCGCATTGAGTGCTAGTGGTGCAGAGTGTCCATCGCCATAATCAACCGACGCTGTCCATTGGTCATTTCCAGGATCGGAAAAGAATGCGGGAAAGTGGACGAACCAACCGCGTATCGGATTTCCTTCATAAATCCCCCATCCGCCAGCAAGCGTGACTACCGGAGCCACGTTGTTCACGGTGACCTGGAACGTCTTCGGGGTGGATACCGACCCGTCGTCGTCGGTGACAACGGACGTGACCGTGTAGAGACCGTCATCCTGGTAGACATGGCTGCCATCGAATGACCCCAGGGTTCTGGTGCCGGGCGAACCGACTTGGTCGATCGTGACATTGCCAGCATCCAGCGGCGTTCCGTCTCCCCAGTCGACGCTGTAGCTAAACGTTTCAGATGTTCCGGTAGCCGGATTGTCAAATCCGAGATCGAAGACGGTTCCCAAGTCAATCAGGCTGAGCAAGCTGCCTTCGTTCACAGTTTGATCAGTGCTAACAGTCAATTCCGGACGCTGGCTGATCACAGTGATCGGAGCGTTGGCTGTTCCGACTCCGCCATCGTCGTCCTCGACGGTCACGGTCAGCGTGTAGGAACCATCATCGGCGTAGACGTGATCCGGCAAGAACGTCTTGTCAGCATTGAGTGTTAGGGGTGCGGAATGGCCATCGCCAAAATCAACCGACGCTGTCCATTGATCCTCGCCAGGATCGGTGAAAAACGGGGGAGTGGCGAAGAACACGTCGCGTAACGGGTTTCCTTCAAACACTCCCCGGCCGCCGAGCGTTATGACGGGAGCCACGTTATTGACCAACACAGAAGTCTGTGCCGTAACACTACCGCCATTGTTATCACTGACTGCGACACTGATTGGATAGGAATCTGGTGTTCCAACAGGATCATCAAGGTACTGATGAGTCGTGGTAAGCGTTCGAGTATTCGATTCCCTGAACAAGGTGAATTGCAGATCGTCGAATTCGGCACTGAACGTGCGATCGAGATTGCCATCCAGGATCAGTACTGAAGAAGCGAACCCGAATTCTGTTTCCGCACCGGCACTTGAGAAATCAGGATGATTGCTCGGCTGTCCCTCCTGATAAAAATCTTCTGCTCGGTAATGTCGAGTCGCCCCCGGCCAGGCATAGCCAAATGGTTTCGAAAGGAACAGATGGCCGCCCTGCCGCAATGCGGCCTTCAGCACGAACTCGTCCGCATTGGTCGCAGGATCGATGCGACTGTTGATGGAAAAGTCGAGAGCGGCCAGTGCACCATCGGTGGCAGGATTGTAGGTCTGTGATCGCAGCAGGTTAACTTCCACGTGCTGACTGTAGGAACCAGCCGGTGGAGTGTTTAGAGTGAAGTCAACAGTGGCCGTGCCATCTGAGTAAGTGCTGACGGCCGAGCCGCCGCCGGCCGTCGCTGCCACACTGGTCCAGTCCGCGGCATCAAAGTCGCCATCGGCAATTTCCGGATGTCCTGCCAGAGTGACAACACTGTTGGCACCATCACCCCATTGAATTGTGACCTCGTCCAGGTCGTCATAAACGCCCTGGTCCGACACAGTCCCCGTGAGCGTCACGCTTCCATTCTCGTTGATGGTCGGTGAACTCAGCACCAGAGGAGCAATGACAGCAGCGACGTTGTTGACCAGAACCGTTGTAGATGCCACATCTTTGCCCGAGTCTGCATCCGCGACGGACAGGCTGATCGGGTAAGTGGCCCACTGACTCCGGACGGATGGTTGTCCAGATAGCGATGGGTGGCGGTGAATGATCTGTCACCTGTGTTTAACGTAAATACGGTCGTGGCGGAGCTGTCTCCCCAGCTGATGGCGACTTTGTGGCGATCAATCGCACCGGGATCCGTAAAGGTGCCACTGACCGTCACATCGCCATTTTCGCCAATCTGAGCACTACTGAGTACGAGAGGATTCAGTACAGGAGCCACGTTGTTAGCGGTGACCTGAAATGTTTTCGGATCGGATACTGCTCCGTCGTCATCAATGACCGTCGCCGTAACCGTGTATGTCCCCTCGTCCTGATAAACGTGACTGCCATCAAAGGAGCCCAGAGTTCGGTCGTTTCCAGCGGAACCCACATGGTCAATTGTCACGGGGCCTGACTCGGCAGCAGTGCCGTCGCCCCAGTTGACGCTGTACGTGAAGCTCTCGAACGTTCCGACAATCGGATCATCAAAGCCCAGATCGCTGACCATTCCCAAATCGACGAGGCTCAGCACGCTGCCCTCATCGACCGTCTGGTCAACACTAACGGAAAGCTCTGGCCGCTGGCTGAACACAACAATCGGAGCACTGGCCGTGCCGACTCCGCCGTCGCCGTCATCGACTGTGACGGTCAATGTGAACGTGCCATCATCCGCGTAAACATGATCCGGCAGAAATGTCTTGTCTGCATTCAGAGTCAGCGATTCAGATCGGCCGTCACCAAAGTCGACCGTTGCCGTCCACTGATCAGTTCCCGGATCGGTGAAGAATGGCGGAGTTGCGAAGAACACGTCACGTAACGGATTCCCTTCGTATACACCCCGACCGCCAAGCGTGACGACAGGCGCCACGTTTTTGACGGTCAATTCAAACGTTGTTGTGGCGACTCCTCCCTGACCATCGTTGGCTGTGATCACAACATCCTGGCTCAGGTCATTGATGGCGTCGAAGGACCAGCCCCAGGTACCGTTCTGCGTGCCGGACTGGTTCACCGTGCCAATCGACGCGGTGACAGTTACGTTGTCACTCAGATCGACATCACTGAAGGCACCACTGTTGATCGCAGAACTGCCTTCGTTTGCGACGACAGCCGCATTATTCGCAGCAACTGTCGGAACATCGTTAACACCTGTAACAGTGACGGTCACGACAGCGGTGTCAGTGCCACCGTTGCCGTCGTCGACCGTATAGGAAAATCTGTCAACGGCCGTCTGGCCAGCGGCCAGAGTTTCAAATTGACCATTGGGATCGTAACTGACGATACCCGCCACCAGAGTGACGGCACCGACCGTGCCGGTGGTGTCAATCGCGGAAACGCTCAGCACGTCACGCGACGCAGCAGCCGCATCGACTGTGATGTCGTCGATCTGAAACACGCCTGCCTGGGCCGCTGGACTTCGGAAAACAACGCTCACAACGTTGTTGAAGTCATCAGAAAAAACGGCTGTCTGAAATGGAGCTGTGAAGGTGTTAATAATGGCAAACGACTGACTGACGGATAGCCCCGACGACGTCACAGCATCAACAATCAAAGTGGCGGCCGCATTATTATTCCAGCCATGAAACCGCAGAGACTCCAGGTCGAACGCGTTCCCGTCAGGTCTGGTGAACGTGTGCGTCAAAATCTGGTCGGGATTGTGAGTGGAGAGATAGCGATATCCGGCTACACCGCCAGCATTGCCGCCTTGTGCTCCGCCCGGCTCTGCAAAGATAATGTGTCCGGACGTACCTGAAGCAATACTGGATCTTTGCATTGTATAGCCAAATCCAATGTCGAATGGAGATAGCCCCACAGACTGAATGTCTTCCAGGCCAAGGTCGTCAAACGTGATGACGGCCCGTGGAATATCGTCTCCGTCCACATCGTTGGACAGCAGCGTGAGCGTTAAGTCGGTCGCACCGTCGTCTTCGCCGACTGCGACTGAATCGTCGCTGGCCAAAGGTGGGTCGTTGACCGAAATCACACTAACCGTAACAGTCGCAGTATCCATCGCCCCATCGCCATCACTGACGCTATAGGTGAACGAGTCAATGCCGTGAAAATTTGCATTAGGCGTGTAGGTGATAGTGCCGCCAGCGTTGATGGCGATGGAACCATTCGCTGGTCCTGCATATCCTGCAATCGTCAGAGGATCGGCATCCACATCGCTGTCGTTGGTCAGCACGGTGACGGTTGTGGGGGAGTCTTCGTCGGTCGAGACCGAATCATCGTTAGCGACAGGAGCGTTGTTGTTGACCAAAAGCGTTGTAGTCACCAGGTCGTTGTCATCAAGCGGATCAGTAACTCGCAGAGCGATCGTTCGCTGAGGGAAGTCATCCGCAAACGTCACTACCGGTTGCTCTCCCATCTGGTCAACATCGAATGTCACTCCGTCGTAATTCAAGTCCCATTCAAACGTAAGCGACGAGTTCGCATCTTCGCGGTCGAACGTGGCGCTGCCATCAAATATTCGCTGGCTCCCTTCGTTTACAACATAAGGCCCGCCGGCGTCGGCAACGGGCGGTGTGTTAAAAGCGAAATTGGCGATCGAAGCAAGTTCGTCTTGATTAAGGAATGCGGCTCCTTCGCCGCCAAAGCTGGTTGCACCCAGCAGCACATTGGCCGCTGCTGTAGCGGTCGCTAGATCGTCGCCAATTACCGTGAAGTGTGCCAACCGTATCGTTTCGCCCGGCTCAACAGATAGTGGATACACAATTTGAGTGTTGTCACCAGCAACGACTCCTGCCATAGAAGGTTGAACGCCATATTCATTGCGGAACAGATGTACAATCACCGGCCCGCCGATGGGATCGGCAGTGGCGAACCAGAAGTCGTCGGTGTCAATCGTTGTGTCACCGTCGGAGGTGGCGACAATCGTAGTATTGGCATCTGAGCCGAGATTGCCGAGCAGTGAAACCGTTGTATTGATCGTGCTGTCCGTTGGATTGTGAAACACGTCAACCCAGCGAGCGAAATCTAGGGATCCAGAATCGGGGACGGTGATTTCGCGGTGGACAACAATACCGGACATGTTTTCCGGCTGAGTAATCACAGAACGGCCATTGTCCACAAGGCCCGAAACGATGTGATCATTGAATTCAACAATGCGGAGAAAGCTGTCTGGATCAGCTAAGTGGCTGTAACTGCCCCCAACTGCTCCAGCAAAAGTATCTTTGAATCGAAACGAGTTGCTCTCGCCGAATGGATTGCGAACAACTACTTCGATCGAATGAATTCCAGCATCAAGTGTTAGATACTGATCGATTTCGGCGATTGCAACTTCATGGGAAGTACCCGCCCGACTGACTGAAATCGTACGCGGTACAAAAATTCCGTCGACACGAAACCCAGCCTCCAACGGCCACTGGTCCATCAGACCGTTTAGAAATCCCATTTTCGCTGACAGTTGAACTTGTTTCGTTTCGTTCAGCGTACCCACCACCATCGTGCCCCCACACTTTCGGTCTACATTGGCAGAGGATTTCATGTGCCACCCGACCGTTGTTGAGTCGGGAAGAGACCCGATCTTCTAAAAAGACCGGGTCTCTGACTCTGCACATCGCTGAAACGCCATGTTGAGCGGCCGCATAAGACCAGGACAGTGTGGTCGTTTTCCTTTGCGCCCTTTGCGATCTTCTGTTTCATCGTGGCTTCAGCCCCAGTAGTTGCCCTTCGATAGGCAAGACCAGGATGGGGCGGAGTCGCATTCACAGAATTGGCCGCAATCTCTCATTTCGGCAATTGCTGCCGGTATCCGTGTGCGTCGCTGTTGATTCCCGGTTGTGCCGAACGTTGATCGGCCAATGCACTATCTGCCGAAGTCAGACGTCGGCGGCCGAGGTCTTTGTCGACAGGGTTCGACAGCCGCCTGAATCGTATTGCGTCGCGCAGATCATCGACTTATGGTCTGCTTAGCTCTCCGGTCACGTCGGGTTTGTGACCACAAGTGTCGGACCGTTTCTGTCTGAATTGTTGCTAATCGGGTCTGCGATTTCTCACTCTCGCAGATGCAACACTCAGTTCAGTCCGCCGACGCAGGTTCTCTGTCCAGATGTGGCTCGGATTGGGTCACCCATCCTAACTTTTCCTACGTTTCTCTTGCTGAGTCCTGTTTCAGCAGCGACGTCTCTCCTCTCGCTCTTCTCCTTTCTTCTTCGCGGTTCTGCACCGTCAGTTGTCATGCGCGACTGACAAGGTGTTACGCGCTGATCATGGTACCTACCGCCATGAAACACCATAGCTTGCTGAAAATCGCTATGCATCACATTTCACGACAGCCACAGTTCAGCATCCGTGTCCTGGCGACCGGCATGCTGTTGCTCAGTTGCGGCTGCGCAAGCAGTCTGCTGAATTTGTCTGGTGCGAACGCCATCGGCTCCAAATTCGCGAGTATGGTCACTGGTGAGCGGGAAAGGGTGGTGCGGAAGGAAGAAGACAATGACTT
Organism: Fuerstiella sp.; assembly: GCA_024230215.1. Lineage (GTDB taxonomy): Bacteria > Planctomycetota > Planctomycetia > Planctomycetales > Planctomycetaceae > Fuerstiella. The sequence goes on from JAAERP010000524.1 coordinate 19,091, forward strand.
TGGGACCAAAGTCGAAACGCCGCTGCTGCGCGAGTACATCAGCGTTACGGGAAATAATCTTGTGGCACTGCGTGGCGTTGGTTTGGTGACGGGCCTTGACGGGACCGGCGGAGATCCGCCGCCGTCGCATCTGCGCACGGAATTGCTTGAAGAAATGACGCGCCGCGGGATCAAGAATCCCGGCCACATACTGGCGCAGCGAAACACGGCGGTTGTGATTGTGACGGCCTATCTTCCTGCCATGGTCAGGGAAGATCAGCGTTTTGACGTCCGAGTTGTATTGCCCCCCAATAGTGAAGCAACCAGCCTGAAAGGCGGCTGGTTGCTGGAAACGCGTTTGTCGGAGGAACGGTCAATCACCGGGCGAGGCAATGTTAAGGGGCATCAGTACGGCATAGCTCACGGAGCGATCCTCACGGCGCTGGGTGACGGAGGCAGCAAGAAAGCCAGTCCGGCGATGTTGCGACGAGGTTCGATTCCCGGCGGTGCCGTGTCGAACACGGAACGTCACCTGAAAGTTGTCCTGAGAAACGAAAACCGCGGACTCAAGACGTCCAAGCGAATTGAAAATGCGATTTCCGGTCGGTTGCACCATTACAACCGATCCGGCCAGAGGATTTCGATGGCAGAAGCCAAGACGGATTTGATGATCGAGTTGAGGGTGCATCCGCTGTATCGCAACAACTTCCCGCGGTATCAGCAGATGATTCGTAGTATCGCATACAAAGAATCAGATATCGGTCGTCGTTTACGAACAGAAGAGCTGGCTAGAAAAATCATGGAACCGGAGACGACCGAACGAGCGGCTTTGCAGCTTGAGGCTATCGGAGCTGACGGTATTCCTTTCCTGAAAACAGCTCTGGGGAGTTCGAACATCGAAGTTCGTTTTCATGCAGCTCAGGCACTGGCCTATCTGGAAGACAGCAGCGGTGTTGAGGTGCTGAAGCAGGCCGTCATGGACGAATCTGCGTTCCGCGTCTACGCACTGGCAGCGCTGTCGATTATCGCCGATGCTGATGGTGTGGTCGCGTTGCGGGAACTGCTCTCAGAAGACCTGCTTGAGACACGTTACGGAGCTGTTCGTGCGTTAAAGGAGAACAACCCTAACGACCCTTCCCTGGGAACAAAGATCTTTCCACACAAGTTTGTCCTGCATGCGATTGATTCAGACGCTGAGCCGGCCGTCCATGTTGTGCGGTATCGTGCTCCGGAAGTCGTTCTGTTCGGTTCGCGACAGGAGCTGCGACTGCCGGCCGTCTTAAACGCCGGCAACCGAATTCGCGTGATGGGTGACGCCGGGGACAACAAGGTCACGATTTCAAAGTACAAACTGGGAAGTGATCCCGAACGCTACGTGGTTTCCACCAATCTTGTGGAGATCATTCACAGTGTTGCAGGGCTTGGTGCAAGTTATCCTGACGTCGTGCAGATGCTGTTGGAAGCAGAAGCTCAGCACAATCTTGCAGGCGAACTGGGGATTGACCGTTTGCCTCAGGCCGGTCGTGTCTTCCTGCGACGATCCGGTGAGAGTGGCAGTACAGAAAAGAAAACAAAGTTGGGTACACCGTCACTGACACCCGGTCTGTTTGACCGCGTGGCGGAATCAGAACGAGACACCACCGAAGAAGACAACTCGTCACTGGCGAGAATGTTCGCTGCCCGCAACACGGAAGACGTCGAGGACAGTACGGACGCTGACAAGTCAGACACCGCACCGGAATACGTCGACGAAGACGACGCCGGTGAAACGACGGATCCAGGCAGTCTTGATCTTTCCGAAGAGGCCCCGGCAAGTGACACTTCGGAGGACATCGAGGTGGAGCAGGCAGAATTTCGTGAGCCTCTCACCTCAAGAATGCGTCGCATATTCTTTTCGCCGTTTCAGAAAGAGGAATGACTTCTCTGATACGCGTTCTCAGACCGGAGTCTGAGAGCCAGTTGTCGATCCATCAGGCCCAAACAGACCGTTTCTCCTTCCAATGCTCAAGTCGCTCGAACTCTTCGGCTTCAAGAGTTTTGCCGACAAGACCGTCTTTGAATTCCACGAAGGCATCACCGGTGTTGTGGGACCGAACGGCAGCGGCAAGAGCAACGTCGTAGACTCAATTAAGTGGCTGCTGGGCGATCAGAGCGCGAAAAGTCTTCGTGGCAAGGAGATGACAGACGTCATCTTCAACGGGTCCTCAAGCCGCGGCGGAGCTCAATTTGCGGAAGCGACGCTCGTTTTCGACAACTCGTCGCGTTTCCTGCCGATGGAACACGACGAAGTTTCTGTCGGACGTCGTTTATGGAAGACCGGCGATTCTGAGTACCTGATCAATCGACAGACGGCACGCCTGAAAGACGTTCGTGACCTGCTGGTGGGGACCGGCGCCGGTGCTGCTTCTTATTGCATCATCGAACAGGGCCGAGTCGACCAGATTCTGCAGTCCAATGCCGCGAACCGCCGTCTGATCTTCGAAGAAGCCGCCGGTATCAGTCGTTTTAAGCAGCGTCGCAACGAGGCCGAGCGAAGACTGGAACGCGTCGAGCAAAACCTGTTGCGACTGACGGACATCGTTGACGAAGTGGAATCGCAGGTCAACGCCGTGCGCAATCAGGCCAAACGGACAATGCGGTTGCGCGAGGTGTCGACTGAGCTTGAGAAACTCTGGGTCGGCATGGTGGCGGACGACTTTCGGCGCCAGTCAATGGTCCGAGAGAACCTGACGAAAACCAAAGAAGAAGCGTCGACGCATCTCACGGAAGTGCGTGAGCGGCAGCAGCGGGCGGAACGAGAATTAGCGGATGCGGATCAGGCGCTGGCAGTTGTCGACGACGAGTTGCGCGAAGTGGAGCGCAGTCGGGCTGAACTTCGCAGCCGAATTGCCAGCCTGGAAACAACATTGCGGCACCACGCCGGTCGTGAGTCGGAACTACAGTCCGAGGGTCTGCGTCTGACGCGTCAGCAGTCGTTGATGGATGGGCGCGTCGCCGAAGCAGAAAAAGAAGAGGAGCACCTGAACAACGTCCTGACCCTGGAACAGAAGCGTTTCACCGAACGAACGGCGGAACAGGAAGGCGGAGCAAAACGGCTGCACGAACTGCACGCTTCACTGGCTACCGCACAGGCGGGCATTCAGGAGTCCCGCAATCAGTTGATTGAACAGAGCCAACAGAACTCCGAATTCGCGACACAGTTGGGTGGTTTGCGCCATGAACAGCAGTCTCTGCAGCAACGTCGCAACGAGTTACTGGAGGCTCATGAGGTTCTGACTGCTGAAATTGCAGACCTTGAGCAGCAGTTGAAGAGACAGAATGAGTTACAGGAAACGGCACAGACGGCATTGCACGCGGCCGAGGAATTCGGTGACCGTCTGCTGACCGAGCGTGATAATCTGCTGAATGAGCAGTCCCTGTCCCGAGATTCTCTGGCCGAACTGCGCGAACAACGCAGTGCCGCAGTCGCCAGAAAGACGGTCCTGGAGGACCTGGAAGACCGTCAGGAAGGATTCGGCCTTGGTGCCCGAGAGATTCTGAAGCGTGCAGAAGAAGGCGCGTCCGAACCGTGGAGTCTGATTCGCGGAAGCGTGGCCGACCTGCTGGACGTCGACATGGAGAACGCCGCACTGCTGGAAGTGGCGTTGTCGGGCAGAGCGCAACTGCTGGTGATTGAGAAGTTGTCGCCCCTGATCGATTATTTAAACTCGGGGCGCTGCCAGATTACAGATCGAGTCGGCTTTGTGTCGCTTGAGGATAGTGGACCGGTCGTCGCCCCTGAGAAAGGACTGACCGACGATCAAGGCACAGAAGATCGTCCGAATGCCGGCGACGAGGCCACAGGGACGCCGTCGAATCCGACCTGGAGTGGTGATCTGGCGCTGGGCATGTTCGGAGATAACTGGCTTGATTCTGACTTCGGGCCTTCCGTCAGTGACGAATTTGTGCCGGAACTTAATGTCACGTGGGTCGACGAAAACGGCGAGATACCGATTGCCAAATCCGTGTTTTCTTCTGCAGATATGCGGATCGTCAGTCTTGCTGGCAAGCCGGGGGTGATCGGTCGAGCCGACAGTTTGGCGCGATCACCCAGACATATTCCCACACTGGCTTCGCAGTTGCTGGCGGACACATGGGTCGTTCAGTCTCTTAACGATGCTCTGCGTCTGCAGAAGGAAGTGGGAGACAATTACAGGTTCATTACACTGCAGGGAGAATTGGTTGAAAAAGACAGCACGTTGTTCACGGGCAGTGTGCGTAGTGAATCTGCCGTAGTGTCGCGCAAGAGCGAACTGCGGCGTTTGAAGAACGAACTGCATCGCATTGAACACCTTGTCTCCGAACGTGACATTCGGCTGCAGAAGCTTGTCACTTTCATTGAATTGGCCGACGACGAACTGCAGACGGGGCGGGATAACGTTAATCGTTGTGCTGCGGAACTCCGGACGCACCAGCAGTCCGAGGCAGAATTGCAGCAGGCTGTGAACGCCGGTCGGGCCAACGACAGAAAGCTGACGGACCAACTGGGTTCGTTGAGTGCAGCCATCGCAGCGCTTGACGAACAAATCGTCGAAGGTGGCACCGCACAGGAAGCTGCGGAAAGACAGTTCCAAAAGCTACAGGAACAGATTCAGACGGCAGAACGCGATCTAGCGGAAGACCATCGGCAGGTCGACATTCTGAAGAAAGGCAGGACGGAAGCGGATCTCGAACTCACTCGTTCAGAAGAGCGGTTGTTGGGGATTCGTGACGCACTTGAACGACTGGAAGACGATCTGCAGCAACGCAGATTGCAGCAGCAGGAAGCCGCTCGGCGTCTGAAGGTGGGCACAGAGCGACTGGACGAGTTGAACCTGAGCCAGCTGAACGTCAATGCGGAGACCTCGGAGTTACGGGTTTACGATGATCAGCTGACCACCCGGATCATGGAGCGAAGCGATGCTCGCCGATTACTGCGGCAACATCGGCAGGATGCCACAGCTGCTGAGCAGCAGGCTCGCCAGACCTGCCGTCAGCACGAAACAATGTTTCATGAAGCAGAGATGAAGATCAATGCGATCAATCATCAGCTTGAAACCTCGGCCGAACGCATTCAGGACGAGTTTCAGATTTCAGTTGAGGAAGCTGTTGAATCCGGACGTTCGGCCATCGCGGTCTGGCTGACCGAACAGGCTTACACGGCAGATGGTTCACAAAGACGCCGTTCTACGAACAGCGATGATGGCGAACAGGACGCCGCGAAGTCCCACGACGTCGACTCATCTGACGCAGCGGAAACAGACTCCGAAGATAATGCGTTCGACGAACCGGTCGAAATTACCGTTGACGACGCTTCTGTTCAGCAGATTTTGCGAGATGACGAACGGTACGACACGCTGCGTGTTGCCGTGGACACGCGGGTCGGGCAGCTGCGGAGGCAATTGAAGAAGATTGGCAACGTCGGTACGGAAAGCCTGGACAACCTGAACGAGTTGGAAACTCGCTTTGGCCGACTGGACTCACAGTTAAAGGACCTTGAAGCCGCTCGTGACACCCTGCGTGAAATGGTACGGCAAATCAATGTCGAGAGTCGCCGAATGTTCGAGGAGTCCTTTGAGTGCATCCGCGGTCACTTCCGTGAGCTGTTCAGGCGCTTGTTCGGCGGAGGCGAAGCAGACGTCATTCTGGAAGATCCCGAGGATGTGCTGGAATGTGCCATCGATGTCGTCGCACGACCACCGGGTAAGGAATTACGCAGTATTTCTCTGCTCAGCGGCGGAGAAAAGACAATGACCGCAGTCGCACTGCTGCTGTCGATCTTCAAGAGTCGACCGAGTCCGTTCTGTATTCTGGACGAAGTTGATGCTGCTCTGGACGACGCCAATATTGGGCGCTTTGTCGGTGTGCTGAAAGATTTTCAGCAGGAGACCCAGTTCATCATGATTACCCATCGCAAGCCAACCATGGCCGTCACCGACGTTTTGTACGGTGTGACGATGGAGGAATCCGGGATTTCAAAGCGATTGGTCGTCCGATTTGAAGAGATCGATGAAAAGGGCAACTTCGTTCCGAGTCGCAGTAGTCAAAATCGCGCAGCGTGACCAAATTCCGTCTCTATGTCGATCCCGGTGCTCAGCCACTGGTGTCAAATGGCAAGCTGCTTCTTCGCTGAACGGCAGCGAACCGACCCGCATGCATTGCGAAACTGCAGCGCGCCGCGTACCGCCCGGCAGAATTCCAAAGAAAAGTTTGCATCCGAATGTAGCGCCGGTTTCGGGTGGGAAGACTGCGGTGACCTTACCGGTCTGGTCATCTGAGAACGATGGCAGAGACTGGATGGCGACAGATTGTGCCTGCAACTCCGTGAATGCGAGTTATGAAGAAGATAGGCAAGTCTTACAGCAGGTCGTTCTGTTCCAGGTGTTGCGGATGGGTCAGACGGCAGTCTGTGCAGCGTTGTTAAGAAGCTTAAAGTCGGCGCTACCGGATTGACGAAAAACTTCTCAGACGAATGTCACCTGTTGTGACAGTGAGCAACCCGATGCTCATTGTAGGGAGGCCAGGAACATGACCGGCTCGTTCGTCAGGGGGGATAATCAGATTCGACCGTGCAGAATGGATTCTGTCTGTGTGGTTGCGCGTCTTTTCATTAAGCCGCGTAATCCTCGATCTCTGATCGTCCTTCCGCCCCAATGTGTCATGTGATGACACAGGGTTGCCCGCACGCAGCTCAAATTGGACCCCTGTCACTTCCCCGACCCGTAATCTGATTGCGGTCACACGACGTTCTGATTTTTTGGACTTGTTCCGACAAATCATCCGCGGTTGGACAGTAGGGGGTGACGATTCGGTTTCTCAGGATGGGAAGCCGGGTTGTGAAGTGAGAATTGATTGGAGAGCCCGCCCATGAAAACGATCTTCACTACTGGACAGGTAGC